>CAZUTM010000061.1:0-24461 GCA_964623665.1 uncultured archaeon | reverse complement strand
ATCTAGACCCCGATGATCAAGGTTGATCAGATTTTGTTCAGCAGCTGCGTGGATGGCCAACAGCAGTTCTAAATGCAGACACGGCTAATACGAAAGGTAATTGGAATACCACTTGCAAGATAAAGGGTAAGAGATAATGTATTAATTTAGGCCGTTTTGCACCCCGATTCTCCGGCACGCAAAATGCGGGTAAATATATCATCAATCCATAAACGGGAATCCACATTCCCAGAGCTGTTATCTGTTGAAATCCGCCGTAACTTATTTCTGAAAAGAGACCTGTACAACCGTATATTAAAAATACCCAATTTGGATGAAAATCATATTTCTTTAGCCACCATGCCCAGAAAAGATACGCGGGCCATAGAACGATTGCTGAATGCAATAAAACCACTTCAAAATAATTGTCGCTTGCCGTAATAAACGCTTTTCCATATTCTCCTCCGAAAAGCCAATATAAGTTTGTCATCGAAGTGGTGAACATCTCTTCCAATAAAAGAAGAACAACCGCGAATACGACAAATTTGGCCATCCACTTTTGCGGTAGCATGTTTATTTTTCGTTTGATTTTGTCCCGGTTCTTGTACATTAAAGTACCTGTGACTCCGATCCAACATACCCATAAGCCCCAAAATCCCATTAATATGATTGCTTTGTCGTTTGGATTTGTATTCGGTTCATTTATGGCAACTAAAAGCAATGCCATCATGCCTATTCCGTATATGAAGATAAGCTTAATCAAGAACGCCCCTCGTTTTCCTGACTTTACTTTCCATTCGAGCGGAAGTGATTCTTCACCGAAATTTGAATGATTTTGCATAATCATCAAAACAATTAAATTTTTGATTCTTATATAGCGGATCGTTCTATTGCTATAGAATATTTGCGTAGAATGTAGGAATCGCATTTAATTTTCTGAATTGTTTTTGTTTTTAATTCATTCTTTATATATTTTGACTTCTCTCTGTTTATAATGAATATTTTAATAATTAAGATGGTTGGGCTTTCCTATTTTTATTCTGAATTTTTATTATGAAGATCAAGGCTTTATTCTCAAATTCTGCATTTCGATTATTGAATGGAAGGTTGAAATGATTTCGTTTAAAAAAAATGAAGATGGGTTCATAATTCGGCTAATTTGCCCAATTTGTACAATATTTCAAGATGGTTTTGAGTTTTTCGATGCAGTCTTTGGTATCATAAGCGAATAAACGGATCATGGGTTCTTTTCTGTAATCACCATCGTCCCAAATGATATCCGGGATTCGATTGACCGTTTTCCAAGCATCTTCTATGGCCCATTGCATCGTAGAGGACTCTTTTTCTTTTTGAGATTCCGGTTCTTCTCTTCGGTTCATTTTATGGATTCTGAGATCTGTTTTCGATGAGAGCTGATGGATCCATTCGGGATTCCATTTGATATTCATTACGATTCGGATTTCCGGTTCATATTTTTTTGCAGAAATTAATAACCTTGCGGTATGGTTGGATGCGCCCATTTTTATTTGTCCACACGCTCTTGGATATCCGTCTATGATGGTTATTCTTCCTTCAATGCCCGCGACCTCTCTTATGCTCGTTGCTTTTCCTTCTGCTGCGGAGATATTCATGCGGACTTCCGGAATCAATAATGATGCTTGTTTGATTTTTGAGATGAAATTATATACATCTGCGACCATTTTCATCGAATTGAGTTCTTGTTCGGTATGGCCCGAATCCGCAATTTTTCCACCATCGGGGAGTATGATTATCTTTCGAAGAATGCCTTCCATATATTCTTCGGTTTTTACCATCGCATCGAAAGCGTTATCGTATTGTGCCAACCATGCACAGAATGCGGAAGAGAGGTTGCAACCGGTGCCGTGGGCCTCCAAGTTTTGATTTTGAAGTCGCATCCGTGGACGGATATTGACATCCAAATAGTCTTCAGGGTGATAGAGATAATCGATTACGATGTCCTTTTCTTGGTCAATATGGCCGCCTTTGAATAGTACTCCTTGGACCCCGAACTCGTGGAGTTTTTTCCCCGCTTTAATGATTGTCTCGGGACTATTCATCTGAATTCCGGTTAACCGCTCGGCTTCTTGCTTATTAGGCGTGAGATATTCGCAAACCGGAAATAATGTGGTGATGTAATGGGATTCAATTTCTGGTTCGACCAATCTTTTGCCCGAACTGCTTACGAATACCGGGTCGATGATAAGTTTGAATTGGAATTGTTTTTGTGCTTGTGCAATGATATCAATGATTTCTTTAGTCGGAAGCATTCCGGTTTTTACATATTTTATTGGGTATGCTTCTAATAATGAGAAGAGTTGTTTTTTCACCAAATCTGCGGGTATTGGTTGCCATTCAATAACCTTCGCTGCGGTTTGGACCGTGATCGCGGTGATTACGGTCATTCCGTACACGCCGTTTGCTTCAAACGCTTTTAAATCCGCTTGAATTCCGGCACCTGCGGAGGGATCGGATCCGGCAACGGTCAAACAAATTTTTTTCTCTCGGATTTGGGGTTCTGCTGAATCTTCCATACTTTTAGAAAAAACACACGCTTTAAGAAGTTTGTTTTGAACACGTGGTGAAAAATGGTGGTTCTTTTTCTGAGTCTGCGCTATTGCTTAGGTTTGGGTATTTAATACTTGTTTATATTTTGAAACAACAGCGTCATTGAATATTTGGGTGGTTTTATAGGTAACATCAACCGATTCGGAGAATTTTTTGAGTAATCTGATTTCTGCAGATGAGATATTTGACCCCATATCCATGATCAAGCGTTTTCCCGAATATGCGTTGGCGAAAAATATGGTGGCTTTTTCTTTTATTCTTTTTATTTGAGTTAAAGAGCCCATGTGAAGATAAATCGAAAGATCGTTGATTATAAGTGCTGGAGTCGGGTCTCTTTCATAATTTTTGAGGTGTTCCCTTGCTTTTTGCCAATTTTTAAAGCAAAGATTTAGCACATGCTGCGTGTTTTTTGCATCGGATCTCGGTGCCCTAAATCTCTCATCTTTCATGATATATCTCACGCGCTGTAATTCAGGGTATACTTTGACCAATGTGTCCAAATAGTCGCTGACTCTGCCTCCGATATAGGCCCCCGCTCTTTGAAACTTTGGGGGTCCGAAATCCAGAATAGTAATCTCCTCCGGTTTGTATTTCTTGTCTTTAATGAGATGCAAAATAAAAAATGACATGGAAAGCGTTTTACTGGTATCGGATTCACCGACAAGAAGAAATGACTTGTACTCTTCGGAAAATAATTGCTCAAGCGAGGTAATTTCTTTGATATTTGTTGTTGTGTGTGAGTTGTGTGCCATATTCCTCTTTTCATCCCATTTTATTTATAGACTTCGATTTATTTGTTACTTCTTTCGAGACTCGATTATAAGCGAGTTGATTTGCGGTTGTTTTAAAAGCATAAGCAATACAAGCAATCCCATGACGGCCCCAACAATGGATGAGAGCGCAAATAAAAACCATAATGAGTAAAATGGGAAACCTAAAATGAATGCGGAAATCGTGCCTCCAATCAATACGGTTCCTAAGGGTTCCGTTAAAGCGGTGTATATTTTATAGTTCGAGGTTATTTTTTTTATGTATTTTGCGGCTAATCCAACAATTAAGGCGCCGGATATTCCTCCGGGGAACGCTAAAATGGTACCCCAGCCGAGTGAAAACCTGATTGATGCAATAATAAGTGCAATAAAGATCGCATAGACTGGGCCAAGGGTTACTCCGGCTATTGCGTTTATGAGGTGTGCAAATGGGTTGATTTTTGCCCCAAGAATGAGAACATCTTTAAACGGATTGAGATAACTTAAAATCACTCCAAGCGCAATATAGATTGCTGAAAGACTAATTTTAATTGTTGGAATGCGTGATTCGGATGCAATTATTCGAGTTGGTTCGGTTTGCATACTTTGAGAAAAACATATTTGCTTATATCCTTTCCTATCAAATGAATATACATTCTTTGATTATGCTTTCAACACTTTTATTTTATTTTTTACATCTTCGAGAATCTCATAATAGTCCGCACATTTTTGGCATAATTGTTCGGTATTCAACAATGCCCTTTCGTAAGCCCAGATGGCTTTTTCTTTCATATTCATATATTCATAGGATAAACCCAAATAGTAAAAGGCTAAAGGAAAATTGAAGTCGATTTTAATCAGTTTCATGAGTTGGTTGTTTGCGAGCGCATATTGTTTATTGAGCAAATAGCATCTTCCCAATTCAAGAAGAAGATCTTTATGTCCATTCATTTTGGGGTTTGGAGCATATTTATCGTGCAAATTCCATAGCTTCTTGATGGCGTTTGTGTAATCTTGTGATTCTTCGAGGTTCAGGGCTTCACCAAAACATTTCTCAAATTCCGGATCCCAGCGCTCTGCGAGTTCTTTTTGCCTTTTTTCTTCCTCCATTTTTTGAAGTTCGATTTGTCTTTTTTCTTCTTCGACTTTTGCTTTGTAATCAGCAAAGAAATTGACAATTTTGATGTGAAAAAGTTCTGAGCAGACCGGACAAGACATCGAAGTGAGCATCCAATCTTTGATGCAGTCGATGTGTGCAAGGTGTTTGTTTGGACAGCCGATGAATCGATCGGTTAAGATAGGATCCGTTTCAACCTCGGCCGTGTCGAATTCAATCGGTTTGTGACAGATAATGCAAGAAGATTTCGTTTCGGTCATTTAGATCCTCCGATGTGTTCATTTGCGCTTTGAGATATTTGAAGCTTTTTGATTGGTAACAAATGAAACAAGTGGAACAAAAAAGAGAAGAGCGTTTCGAATAATTATTGGGTTTTAGTCAACGGGCCTTCAATTGCTTTAAATCCATCTTTGGTAATCACAACGATTTGCATCCCGTAGCCGGATCCCGCGTCACGCTCTTTGGCCGCTTTCAATGCTTTTCGTGCGAGTTCGACGCCTTCTTCTTCGGTCATGTTGTCTTTATAATTCGCTTCGAGAACTCCGAATGCGTAATACATACCCGAACCGAGTGAAGTGAATTTGGTTTCTTCAGCCATGAAGCCGATGAAATCGATTGCGTAGACTTTTCCTCGCTTTTCTTTTTCTGAATATCCACCAACCAGCATAAAAGAATAGTAATAACTTCTTCCGGAGAAAAGGATGTTTCTCACAATCATAGCAATGTGTTCAAGAGATGGGGCGTTTCCAGTTTCGATTTCACGGAGTCTCGAAATCGCTTGGGCTTGTCCCACCACGTATTGACAATCGGCAACACCACCAGCAATGGTGGCACCAACTTTTTCATTGATCTTAAATAACTTTTGAGCTGACTTTGATGCTATCAATGTGCCCGCAGTTGCTTGAGATTCGGTTGCCAAAATCACACCATCTTTGATACAAATACCGATGGTTGTCGTTCCGGTCTTAAGCTTCTCGATTTTTTGTTGAAGTTCTGCCATAGGGATTGTTTGATTTGATTCCATGATTTGTTAGAATTATTTTTGGAATAAATGGTTTTTGCTTTCTGAAAGTATTGTAGCAGAGATTATCCCCAATAAAGATCCCAGCCGTTCAAATATGCTATAATGAGATAGATGATAAATCCTACGAACATTGAAGTTATTATGATGTATGCGATGATATCGTGTTTGTGTTATTCAAGCCAACGTTTGTGTTCGTATTTCATTTGTAATTCCTTGAAAGCATTGATATAAACATGCAAAAAAAAGACCGAAAAAAAGTCTGCGTGAACCGTATTATCCATGTTCAGAATATGCTGTGGATATTCGATGGGAATGACCCTTTCCCTTGTTGTTTTTTTTAATTTTTTACATGTTTATGATAGCAATGCAGAAAATAAAAATTTATTTGATAAAAAGCGATGATGTGAAAAATTATGTGAGATTTTTGAGGGTATGGAATTCGTTGAAGTTCCGGAGTTCAAAATTGAAGAATTCCGCGGGTTCGGCACCCCGCGTTCGAACAATCGCGTTTTAATATTCGGATGCGGGGGCGGCGGCGATATTGCGGGCTGTCTTCCTCTTTATTACCGATTATTGCGTGAGTCGTTTGATGTGATTTTGGGGTCGGTTGTTTGGGAGCGAACCGATGATTACAAGGAGATCGGGCCTATAAAATTCGAAAATATCTCTGATATCGTTTCAATACCCACGATTAATCGAGATATTATTTCGTATTGCACTCCGGAATCGAAACGAATAATGGATGGCTTGGTGTTCCAAGCGGCAAGGGTGTCCAAAGCTTTGGGCCAAAAGATCATGATTTTAAATATTAATTACGGGCCAAAACAGATTGCGGAATCTTTAGATGCATTTTGCATGCAAGAGAAAGTTGATTTGATTGTGTGTTTAGATGTCGGCGGTGATGTTATTGCGAGGGGGGATGAGCCCGGGTTGGAATCACCTTTGGCGGATGCATTGTCTTTGGCTTCTTGTTATTCTGCCCAAACACCAAGCGTTCTTGCAATCTATGGGCCGAATGCGGATGGAGAGATCCCATTTTCAAGGCTATCCGATTATTTTACTCGGTTTTTGGAACTGGGTATTTTGTTGGGTCGGGTGTCGCATACGAAATCGGAATTAAAATCCGTGAAGACGATTATCGAGTCAAATAACATTATAACCGAGGCTTCATTTCAACCTTTATTAGCATCAGAGGGAAAGTCAGGGATTACGACCATCAGAAATGGCTCTCGAAAAGTGCTTTTGCATCCTTCGATGTGTGCGACGTATATTTTTGATTTGAAAAATATCTTTCCGCATTGTCCAATTGCAAATTTAATTGTTGATTCTGGGTCGATAGAAGAAGCCAATCATCTGATATTGAAATCCATGAATATTATCTCCGAATATGAGTTCGAAAAGCGAAGAAATGCACTTTTATTCGGCAATAAATCGAATGGAAAATGAAAATGATGAACAAAAGGGGAAAATGATATGGAGGGTCCGAAAAAACGGGCATTTGTAATCGGGTATAAAGAACCGAATAAATATTCTTGGGTCAAATTGATCTCCGCTTTGGAAGTTCAAGGCATTTTGAAACCTGGGACTTTCGATTTGGTGATCTACAGACAACAATTATATGAGCCGTTTGACCTTTCCGCTTTGGAAAAATATGATTTGGTTGTGTTCGGATTTTCCTTAATGACAGTTCAAATGAGAGAATTTTCGGATTTCATGAGAACTCGCTATTCCATTATAAAATCAAAGTTTAAAAAAGCGTATTCAATCGCCGGTGGACCTCATGTTTCAGCAAGGCCAAATGATGTTCTGCAAGTGGGTGTAGATTTTGCGGTGGTTGCAGAGGGAGAAATCGTATTGGCTGAGATTTTGGGTGCGCTTGCCAACGATGAAGATCCGAATGACACGGTTCCGGAAGATCCCGCATGTAGCATGAATGGCAGATACGGGATCTTCGCAACTTCTCAAGTCGTGGATCTGAACCGGTTCCCGCCATTCTCTGAATCCAATCGACTTTTCGGGCCTATCGAGATAACCAGAGGTTGTCTCTATGCATGTAAATATTGTCAAACGGGAACCATGTACAAAAAAATTCGGCATGCAGAATTTGATGTCGTTGTTGGATGGTTGAAACGTCTGGCCGAAATCAAATTCGATAAATGTTGGTTTCTCAGTCCCAATGCATTATCGTTTGGCTCGTATTCGGCAAAACCCAATATGGAGGCATTGCAAACCCTTTTATCCGAAATATCAAAAATAAAAAAACTGAAAAAAATCTATTTCGGAACGTTTCCATCGGAGGTACGGCCGGAGTATGTTACTCGAGATGTTCTATCCGCAATTAAGCCCTTCATCTCAAATGATTACTTTGTTGTTGGCGCGCAAGCGGTCACGAATTCTTTGTTGAAAAAAATTGGAAGAACCCATACCATTGAAGATATTTATCAATGCATCGAAATCATGCAAGAATTCAATATGATCGCGGAAATTGATCTGATTTTTGGACTCCCGGGTGAAACCGAAGTGGATATCGCAGCCACGGTAGACTTTTTAAAAAAGGTTGAATCGGATTGGAAGAACGTTAAAGTGCGAGGTCACACATTCATGCCTCTGCCGGGAACTGAATTTGAAAACGAAAAGAGCGGAACAATTGATCCCCGCATATTATCATGCATGGGCAGATTGACGAAATTGAATAAAGGCCGTGGTGAGTTTTTTGAACAAAGTCGCTACTTTGAATGAACAAAATATTAAAACAAAGCGCGCTTTACCAAAAGAGATATGTACGCTTTTTCCACTAATGAGAATCTCGATCAATTGATTTCCGATGGTCTTTCCAAATTACAAGGGTTTTCGTTTCCCGAAAATCCTTCATTAAAGGTTCTACTAATAATCGATGTTCCAATTCCCGAAGCCTTTCCTACCCATACAAACCCCGAATCGATTTCGGCAGTGATTAATCTGTTGAAATCAAAGGGGTTTACAAATATTCAATTGATAGGATTAGCGGAGCATCCCTATTCTGATAAAATGATCATGGATTCTTTTGGATTATCTGATTATTTTACAGAAAAGGGTATTAATGTGCTTTCAATGGAAGATGAGGGTGCATGGATTTCCCTCCCTCAAGAACTCGGTTTCTCCGGCTCGGAATATCTTGTTCCAAAGGCGCTTACGGAATCAGATTTGATAATTTCGGTTAATCAATTAAAATTTAATCCGTATTTAGGAATCTATGGCGTTTGCGAAATGATGAGTAAAATTCTCATGGGAAAAAGCGGCAATTTAGAGTTTCGATTTGATATTTTGTTTCAACTCCTGAGTAAAAAGAATATTATTTATATTAATGATGGCTATTATCTTGGAATCGGAACAACGCCCTTTGTCTGCGAAAACTCTCAAGTTTTACGGATGAATACCATGATTTTCAGCCTTCATCCTTTATTATGCGATATTATCTGTATGTACGGTCTCGGAATTAAGGATCCATTGAGTCTTATGGAGCAAAGATTGATTCCGGATTGCAAGTCTCATATTCCCGAAAATCTTCTATCTCTTCCGGAATCTCAATTTAATAATTTGTTTCCCCCGCATATTTTCAAAGATTTTTTCCCGCTTGGACTCAAAGAACTTTTCCCGGAAGGACCAAAAGTCTATCTCGGACAGACTTCACACGGATCTCATTATTTGCTGTGTAAATATTTGTCCGAACTAAAATCGATGATGATCAAGGATATTACTCATTTTAATGAATATACAAAGATCGGGGCGATTCTTATCGGGAAATCGCCGGTTGAACCCGAGGAAAAAGAAAATGTAATCGTTTTCGGTTCAGATGCTCAAACAAGTACTCTTGAATATCAATTCCGAAAGAAAATCAAGTTCAAAAAAGTATTGGATGAAAAGGCCCTTGAGCATCGGTTGTTTGAATATGATATGAAAGCGGACTTAAAAATCGATGATATTAAAGAGAAATATATGGAAAAAATTGAACAAATTCAGCAGAAACAAGAAGCGGACGAAAAGAAAGATCTGGTTGAAAAGATTAAAAAGGCGCACGAAAAGAAATTGGCAAAAATTGAAGCGTGGAGGGAGAAGAAGAAGGCAAAGGTAATCGCTAAAAACGAAAAGAAAAAGAAATACAATCAGAACCCCAAGATCAAGATTAACAAGAAGATCACAGTTATTGAATCCGATCTGCCTCATTATCAAGAATATTTATCCGCCATCGTTTCTTGCTACGGAAAATCGATAGTGCCTACCGTGGATTACTTTTATTCGCTGTATGCATTTTATCTCAAAGAATCTGAAAAGAAAAAAAAGCCGAAAAACAAGGAAATACAATCCAAACAAGAACAAAGCAAGAAAGGGAAAAAGGGAACGTCGAACCTTGAAGAAGAGAAAATGATTGGCGAAAAACAAGAGAACTATTTACTCACTCAAGAAGGGGAGGCCAAATAACAATGATAGAAGAATCTTTGAAAAAATTTATAACCGAGTTTGCTGCTTATACATCTAAAACCAAAGGTCAAAAAGTGTATGATTTAAACAAAGAATCCGGGAAAATAACTCTTCCGATAGTCGACCTTGAAATGGAGAATCAAAACGTAAAGGCGTTTTGGCGGGCTTTTTATAGTCTGATCTTTGGGGAAAATTGCAGTTCCATTTTCTTTTTGGTGAATCAACAAGCTTCGGAGATTGAAAAAATCATCTTGATTTGGTCTGAATCCGGCAAATATCCTCAAAATGTCGAATTCCTCGACAAAAATGCGCTTCGAATCTCTTATGCCCACTTGGAAAGCTTGGAAATGCTTTATGAAGCCATCAAACCCTTGGTGAAAGATAAATATAATTGTAATTTAGCCAATATCTACATCATTGATAAATCTGTATTTGAAGAAGTCAATCATTCTCTTTCTGAAAAATGCGATTTCCTTTGTACGCTTTCTATCCTTGCCGATGCCTTCATCGATCCGAATTCCAATCGTGTTCGATACTATCCAAAAAACGATCTGGTGGAATTTTTGATTGCGCTTAAAAAATTCCTTAATAATGCCTCGTTCGCATCGCTTTACCAAATCTACAAAAGCAGCATCCCTGAAATGGATGTTTTATTCAGCTTCTTGTTCAACGGTGTGGTGATCCCATTTGGCATTACCATATCCAAGAAAGAATTTACCCTCAAATCCTATGAATTGGACAAAATACCGGAGGACACAGCGACACAAGACTTTTTTGATAATTTCATCACGAAATATAATCATAAAATCTCGTTCTTGGTCAGCGCTAACAAAATCAAAGAATTGATAACAAATCTCTGCCAATTGGAAATCCCGCCAACCAAAGAACGCTTAAATTGGTTCCTACAAAGTGCTATTTTTGCTTATCGACAAATGGAGAGAGACTGGTGGATTAGCCCGAGACCGAAATTTCAAAACGGATTCGTTCGATTGCTCTTTAGAATGATGGGTTATAATGTCAATCCGCAAAAATTGGCACATTGGGTTATCCCGGAATTGATTATCTCAATGTTCAACAGGAATTTCGGTCTGAAAAATCGGATGATCATGATTCTGGGAGAAAAAAAAGCGATTCCGGTCTATCTTTTAGTGGAAGCCAAAAATGCTACCATTGAAAAAATTGAACCGCTTCAACATCTTGACCCCGCCAAATTTCCGGTTTTGGATCAAAAGTTAACCCTTGAAAAGCTCCGGCTCATTCGATCGGAATTTTCCAAATCCCATGGATTCATTAATGCCGTGGTTTATATCGATAAAAAACTCATTAAATCATTGTTGGAAATTATTATTGTGGATCTGCACTATAACGGGATGAGGCCGTTGAAAAATATTACCAATACCTTTTCTCTTTTCAAAGATAAAAACGGCTTTCTAATGTATCCGATCGTTCCGTTATATAATGGATTGTTAAACTATTCCGGGAACCAAAATATCAAATGGATGCTTGATATAATCACAGAGATCTATGAATTTTGAGATATCAGATTCCTTTTATCATTATTATTTTTGCTTAATTTTATTTTATTTATTTGACAATCCGAGAGCGTGCGAGACGTGCAAAGCAGTCCTAAAGAAGGCACATCTATTCCGATGCGGGGTATATTCGGAAACATTTTCTACACTTATCAAAAAATTGCCCTTGCTTTTTAAGCAAATATCCGTTTTTTCACTCATGAAGATCCGTTCTTCATATATTCCGTTGATTGCCGCTTTTGTCTTTGTGACTGCTGCGACAATCACTATGCTGATTTTGGGTAAAACGGGTTGGCCGGGTGCCTATCAAAATTGCGGTGCATACGGTGCTTGCCATTGTGAAGCATTTCACGAAGATCGATGGGTGCTTCAGCCAACGAATACATGGTCTAACTATGGGTTTGTCTTAGCCGGTTTGATTATGCTCTACATCCTTGCCAAAGATCCGCGGTACGAAAGACCCTTGAACACTGGGCAAACAGAAAACCCTTTTTGCAAGTTTAACTTCATGAAAGGGAATAACCTCTTTTCTATTACGTACGCTTCGGTAGTGATTTTATGCGGATTAACAAGCGCCTATTTTCATGCATCGATGAGGGCTTGGGGGAACATCTTGGATGTGGTCGCAATGTACATGTTTATCACCTTTCTTCCGATATATACTGCAACTAAAATGACGAGGAAGCCAGAAAAATGGTTCTTAATCGTTTATTTTCCACTGAATATCTTGTTTACGTTTGCCCGAATATTTGTGTTTCAATTATACCTTCGATTGCTTATCTTTTATATTTTCTTGGGCTTTGCAACGATTTTGGAGCTGTTTATTTATGTTGTCCGAAAATACAATTGGAGAAAACCTGTTTGGTTTCCGGTCATCTATCGCAAATCGACATTTCTCTTTTTGGCAATCGGTTCATTCGTTCTCGGCTACATTATTTGGAATTTATGGCAAGATGATGGGGTTTTCTGTAATCCCGAAAGTTGGTTTCAAGGCCATGCGATCTGGCACCTTCTCTGCGCGCTTAGCACGTGGTTTGTGTTCCTCTACCTAAGGAGTGAGGTTTCTATCTCATGCATCGATATAGCTAAACCGGATAGCACGTAGCGATAAAATAGCGAATGATAGTGCAAAATTTTTTATTTTTTTAGGTCTTTTTCCACAAATGGACTTCACCTATTCAAAAACTCAACTTCTCGTGCAAAAATCGGTCAGACGCTTTGCACAAGAGATGCTTGCTCCAATCGCATCGGAATTGGACCGAGAGTCCCGAAGATTGCCCAAAGAGGTATTAGAGACAATGGCAGAAATGGGACTGTTTGGGATTCAAATTGATGAGAAATATGGAGGTGCAGCTCTTGATTCTATCTCGTATTGTATTGCAATCGATGAGATTTCCCGTGCATGCGGCTCCACCGGTTTGATGACGACCGTGCATAATTCCGTATGTGCGATGCCGATCCAAATGTTCGGAACCGAATATCAAAAAGAGACTTTTCTCGTTCCGTTGGCGACCGGAAAAAAGATAGGCTCATTCTCGGTGACCGAGCCGGGTGCGGGTTCGGATGCATCGGGTCTTCAAACAACCGCAACGAAGGATGGAAATGATTGGATCCTAAACGGCCAAAAATGTTTCGTAACCAATGGCGGATTGTCCGAAATCTATTTGATTGCTGCCGTTTTCGATCGCTCCAAAGGTGCTAAGGGTGTCGGATTATTCATTTGTGATACAAATATGCCGGGATTTAAGATCGGAAAGATCGAGCAGAAATTGGGCTTGAGAAGCAATCCGACCTCCGAGATCTTCATGGATAATGTTCGTGTTCCAGCTGAAAATGTTCTCGGGAAACCATCGGATGGATTCAAAATCATGATGAAGACTTTAGATATTGGTCGAATAGGAATCGCCGCTCAATCCTTGGGTATTTCCACCGCCGCTTTTGAAGCCGCAGCGGTCTATTCGAATGAGCGTTATCAATTCAATCAACCGATTGGGAAATTTCAAGGGATTTCATTCAAATTAGCCGAAATGAAAACCAAGCTTGATGCGAGTCGCTATTTGATTTATCGGGCTGCGGATTTAAAAGATAAAGGGCTTGAATTTTCACAAGCGTCGGCAATGTGTAAATATTTTGCCACGGAGAACGCTATGGATATCTGCACCCAAGCTATTCAAGTCTTCGGAGGCTACGGATTCATTCAAGATCTTCCCGCAGAGCGCTATTTTAGGGATGTGAAAGTCACACAAATTTACGAAGGAACAAACGAAATCATGAAAATGATTATCGGGAATAATATATTACGGGAATACGACCCGAGTAATAATTAATTGAGGTGATGATAATACTACAAATAATCGTTTTAATGAAACAAGTGCCCGGAACACAAAAAGTTCAAGTCGATCCCAAAACGGGCTCTCTAATCAGAAAAGGGATAGAAAATATTACGAATCCGGATGATCTCCATGCGCTTGAATTGGCACTTCAACTCAAAGATAATTACGATGCAGAGATAACCGTAATCACGATGGGCCCACCCCAAGCGAAAGATATTTTGTATGAAGCTTTATCGTTGGGTGCCAATAGTGCGATTTTAATTTCGGATCATGCTTTGGCGGGCTCTGATACGTGGGTTACTTCTAACGTGCTCATAAAAGCCATCAAAAAACTCGGAAGGTTTGACTTGATTATGTGCGGGGTTGAAGCAATAGACGGAAATACCGCTCAAGTTCCTTATCAAATTTCCGAAGCCCTAAAAATCCCGCTCATCACCCAAATTAATGAAATAAAATTGGAAGAAGCATCGAGATCATCGGATCAAATATCGTTTTTCATTGATCGAATTAAAGGGCATGAAAAACAGCAAATTAGAGTCAAAACACCCTTTCTAATCACGGCGAATAAATATCTGAACAAAGTACGCTACCCGAATCTGCTCGACGTAAAAAAAGCCTTTGAAAAAGAAATTAAACTTTGGTCATGTGTCGATCTCGGCTTAAAATCCGAAGAAACCGGCCAAAAGGGGTCCCTCACCGAAGTGGTCTCCATGGAAGTCGTTTCGCATAAACGGAAAAATGAAATCCTTGAAGGCTCCTTTTTGGACCTCTCAAATAAAATCATTGAGATCTTGCGAAATGCCAACTTATTCACGAAAATAAAATAGGAGGAAAGAAAATGACAGAATCAAAAGGAATCTTTGTATTCATTGAAATTAAAGACCATGAGATGATCGAACCTGGTTCAATAGAAATCTTAGGAAAAGCCCGCTCAATCGCATCAAAAAATAACGAACCCTTGGTCGCCGTGATGATGGCACAACACGCCGAAAAATATCTTTCGGATCTCGCAAGCTTCAAACCCGACCTCATTTATTATTACGATGGAGATGAATTCCGGCATTATGATGAATTTATCTTCGTGCCGTTACTCCAACGGTTGATTTTAGACACGCAACCGCTCGCATTTCTCTTTCCAGCCACCGAAGCCGGTCGAGATCTCGCGCCCCGTGTTGCTGTTGCACTGGGCTTGGGCTTAACCGCGGATTGCACCGATCTGAGCATGGAATTGAAAAATGTCCTTCAATTCATCAAACCGGGCTTTGGCGGTAACGTATTGGCAAAAATCATAGCAAATAAGAAAAACCCTCAAATGGGCACCATAAGACCCGGCACATGGCCAAAACCCGACCCCGACCCAACATGGAACCCCCAGAATATCATCAAGATACCATCAAAAACTGAAGAATTCAAAAGATTGATAGAAATTCTCTGCTTTCCCACCCGCTATTCTAAAAAATCCGTTTCATTGGAAAACGCCGATATCATCGTTGCGGGGGGCAGAGGTATGGGATCCAAAGAAAACTTCGCAAAACTCTTCAAACTCGCCGAACTCCTCAACGCACAAGTCGCCGCAACCCGATCCGCAATCTTTGAAGGCTTCATCGGCGAAGAATATTTGGTCGGACAAACCGGAAAGACCATTCGGCCGAAAATCTACTTTGCGTTTGCTATTAGCGGACAAATCCAACATTTGACAGGTATCATGGGCTCGGGAATCATCATTGCAATTAATAAGGATAAAAATGCGCCCATCCATAAAGTCGCAGATTATTCGATTATAGCCGATGCGAACCAATTTCTTCCGGTCTTAATCAAAACTATCGAAGAAAATAAAATCTCGCTCGAACGGGCCAAAAACCCCAATCATTGCAACCCTTAAATCAAAAGCCTTCAATTCTTTTTTTGCAATCATTTTCAAAAAAAAATAAAAAAAATGTTTGCATTTTGATGATATGGGGAAAGAAAAAGCAAAAGAAAAGCCCTCAGAAACTTTATTATTCACGATCATGGAAGTCGCACAACGCAGAGGATTTTTGAATCCCAGCGCTGAGATCTACACAAATAGACTTTCTGGGTTTTACGATTACGGGCCTCTCGGATTTTTATTGAAAACAAACATCATGGAACTTTGGCGGGACATCTTTGTCAGAGAAGAAATTGATCCCATTATCTACGAAATTAACGGCACGGTCATCCTTCCCGAAGATGTACTCATTGCATCGGGACACGCCAAAAATTTTGACGACCCAATTGTCAATTGCAAAAATCCAAAATGCAAAAATACCGTGCGGGCCGACCATCTTATTGAAGAAAAACTCGGAAAATCCGTAGAAGGAATGAAAAACGAAGAACTCAATAAAATGGTCGCAGAATTAAATATAAAATGTCCGCTATGCGGGGGCGATTTGGAACCGATTCAATCATTTAACCTTATGTTGTCCACAATGGTCGGTCCGGGAACCAATGCCAAAAAGGCCTATCTTAGGCCAGAAACCGCACAGACCATCTTCATGAACTATCGAAACGTCATGAATGCGATGCGGGTCAAATTACCGTTTGGAATCGCTCAAATCGGGCCCAGCTACCGCAACGAAATCTCGCCGAGACAAGGCCTCATCCGGCTTCGCGAATTCAATCAAATGGAAATCGAAACCTTCATCGACCCGGAAAAAGTAAATGAGTTAGCCGCTGTTGAAAAGGTTCGGGACGTGGTCATCAGATTCATCGACCAAAAGTCACAGATCGAAGCAAGAGAAAAAGGCCTCCCAGCCCCCGAAGGATACGATGAAAAAGTGGGCAAACTCCTCGATTCCGGAAAAATTATTAATCCGTATCTTGCATATTATATGGGAAAAGAAGAGTTGTTCTATCGAAGTCTTGGTGTTCCTCACGAAAATATCAGATTTCGACACATGGTACCGGAAGAAACGCCCTTTTATTCAAAAGGAAACTATGATGTTGAAATTAAACTTTCGATCGGGTGGAAAGAAGTCATCGGAAATGCATACAGAACCGACCATGATATCAAAACTCATCAAGAATACTCAAAAACAAACCTCACATTCAACCAAGACGGCAAAAAAATCATCCCGCACAACATCGAACCCTCGTTTGGTGTTGAAAGAGCATTTTATTGCACCCTCGAAAACGCGTACATCCCAGAAAATACGGACAGGGATTGGTCTTGGTTCAAATTTCCGAAACGCATAGCCCCATATTTTGTCCATGTCTACCCATTGCAGAAAAAACCCAACGAATTGATTTCCAAATCAATGGAATTATTTTCATTATTAAAAAAGAAGAAATTCCGTGTCTCGTATGACGAATCCGCATCGATAGGTAAAAGATACCAACGCGCAGATGAAATCGGCACTCCTTATTGCATCACCGTTGACCATTCAACTATCGAGGAAGGCGACCTAAAAGAGACCGTAACCATCCGAGATCGGGATTCGAAAAAACAGATCCGGGTAAAAATCGCAGAGTTGGTCGACATCCTTTGGAAACTCTACAACGATGAGCTCGAATTTGAAAAAGCAGGGCCTTTAATCCAATAAATCCTGCTGGCCTTTTTTTCATACAAATATACATTAAAAAAATAACAAGGGAAAGGGCAATTCCCATTGAATATCCACAGCATATACAGCACGTGGATAATACGGTCCACCGGTTTTTCATTTGAGATTTAATTTTTTATGTTTATATTGAACAGTTCGCATCATTTTATGTTCTCTTTTATTTTATTTTGAAGTGGCCATTCAACAGATTGCCAGAAATCTCTTCAAAATTTAACAAAAGTCCGTACCGCATGCAAAGATAAAAAAATAAATATACCTTCGTATTTTTAATCGCTTTTCCGGATTTCAAATCGTTTTCTGTTAACCAAAATAAGCAAAGCGCCAACTGCTATAAAGATAACAACCAAAATCAAGATCCAAACAATCATCATCACAATTCCTATACGAGGATAGTTCACAAAGAAATACGGATAAAATGATGTGATACTCCCAATTATAATCGAAATAAAGCAATACGCAAGCGGATAAATCAACCATATCCACAGATAGGACCATTGGTATTGAATATTTCGTTCAGTAACTAGCCAATCAAATATGGCCATTATCGGCACGACGTAATGTTGGATAATATTCGTATAAGTAAATTCGCCTCCCCCTAATAGTGCGGCATTCACCAAGCAAGTTACACATAAATATAGAATTATTGCACCTCTGAGTCTACCTTCAATCGGTTGCAATGATTTTTCTCTATATTGTAAGAGAAGAGCCGTTAAAAGCCAGAGCTCAATAAACAAGTTCGACTGTTCTGTAAAATATTGAATTGCATGGACACTGCTGACTAAATGCCATATCGACGCGATGACTGCCAAAATTAAAAGAATCAATCGAAAATAGAAGAGATTGTGGTGTTTCATAATCAAATCATGCTGAATAAGGCTTCGAACATTTTTAGAATTTTTCGTACATATAATCGAATGCGACGGTGTTCAAGGATTATGTAAATTTATTTACATAAAAAAATAGCCCGAAAAAAAGTTTCGATAGACAAAATATTCCATGATCTGTCCACCATGTGGAAATTCTACGGGAATGCTCCATGGTCCCTTGGATTTTTCTTATTTTTATGTTTACAATGGGAAATTACGCTCGGCTGCTTTGGAAAATTAATACCATGATTTTTTGAATAGAAAGAAAAAGTAGTTTTATAAAAAGCGAAGACATAATATATTTCATGTACGAAATTCCTCGCTTGAAAAAACCGCTTTTTCTTGTGTTCGTAGCGATCTTCATCTCGATTTTGGTCGTTGGACTGATTTTATTATCGTTGGGCTATAATCTTGCGTTTTATAATAGCGATCCGATTGTTCAAGCGGTTTTTAAGTTTTTTACGGAAACCGGAAGCGATTTATTCTATATTGCAGCCTTGTCGCTGATTTATCTGACCTTTGACAAAAAATATGCCCGTTTTATAATTCCTCAATTTATTATTCAACTCTTTTTCAATACGGGCTTGAAAGATATCTTTCAAGATCCCCGTCCGGAATGGAATTATATCAACGGGGTGCCAATAGAAGATTCTTATGGCTTTCCTTCAGGCCACTCACAATTGGCCATTGCCTTTTGGGGTACCCAGATGTATGCGCTCCAAGATCACCCTAAGAA
The DNA here is from genome assembly GCA_964623665.1 of uncultured archaeon. Taxonomy (GTDB): domain Archaea; phylum Asgardarchaeota; class Lokiarchaeia; order Sigyniarchaeales; family Promethearchaeaceae; genus CAZUTM01. Next base: position 5,500 of record CAZUTM010000061.1, on the reverse strand, counting down.
AAAAATTATTCTCCCAATATTAGCAATTTTTCTCATCATGGTGCCGATTTCTCGGATGGTTATAGGTGTCCATGATTTAGAGGATGTTATCGGAGGCCTTTTGATCGGAATTGGGGTTGCCACAACATATGCTTATTTGGCGCCTGAAATCCTCTCAAAGACCGAGTCAAAGTCGTGGAAATGGAAACTTTCCATGTCCCTTGTTATTTCCCTTCTCATTTGGGTGATTTCTGTCATAAGTGCCTTTGTTCTCCTCAATTCTGAAATCGCTGCCGAAAATATCGCGCAACCGTGCGGGTTACTAGTGGCTCTATCATTCGGATTGAAAATAGAAGAGAACATCGTCGATTATAAAATCGAGGAGGGAAAACCAAAGAAAAACATCATTTTAGGGCTCATTGGAGTGTTAATTATCTTCGTTGGATATTTTGTTTTGGGTGCGATCTTTTCATTTATTCCTTTACCCCTTTGGATTTCCCGATTTATCCGATATATTTTAATAGGAACCTTGATCGCATTGATTGCGCCTCTGATTTTGAAGAAATTGCAACCGAAATTCTAAATCTTCCCTCTTTTTTTAATTAGATTTCTTTTTTAACACCAAGATCAAAGTAAAAACATGGTTGAAAATCAACGAACTTCAGAAACTGAATCCAAAACCAACCAAGCGATTACCAACAAAGTGATAAAAGATATTGGTACATGGATCACGCATTCGTTCGAGGTCGATACGGCTCAGATTTATAAAAAAGCAGAAAACGAAGAAGAAGAAAGAAAAATTCGAAAAATTCGAAAAATAAATATGATCGAATTCTACCTTACGTTATTCGGCGTGTTTGGCTTGATGTGGGGGATGTGGTGGCCCGGAATCATTTCGGATAATGATACCATCGTTACAACATCGTTCGTTCTTATCGGTTTGATCGGAATTTGGGGAATCATTATATCCCCTTTCTACCATTACAAACTCGAAAAAGGAATCACCTATCGGAAGGGGTATCTCGGCTTGGATTATGAACAGAATGCTTGGACCGCGTTCTTTGAAGAGCGCGGGTTCGGAAGCATTAAAAAACACTTGGAATCTTTGAAGGATGATAAATATCGAAAAACCGCAACTTTCGTTTCATTGTATGTCATGATTACTTTAGTAATTGTATGTTTTGATGATATGGATTATTTGAAAGATATTGCGGAATTCGTTGGTCTTTCTCAAGAGCCATTTTTGAGTTATATCATTTATTTGTCCGCCTCCATCGTATATATGGTTGTGGCACTTTTATTATTCGGATTTGGAACCTATCAAGCCGGTGCATGGAAAGATACTGGCGATAAAGACAATATAAAACGATTTTTACTTGTTGTGCCCCAAGGAATTATTGCGTTCATGGGTATTTGGCTTCTATGGGGCTGGGGAATGAATATAAATAATGCCGGACACTGGTATCCGTCAAATAATTTGACCGACTTGGCAACGATGTATCAAACTATCGGTGAAAATTTTGCGAATCCGCAAAACCCGATGGGACTTGCGATGTTAGCCATTTTCGTAGCGTTTGTTGTTGTTTGGTTCCTCGTCAAATATGTGGTGGTAGGTATCATGATCCGATTCAATAATCTCAAGACGGCGATGTTTCAATTCGTATTTATTAGCATAATTGCGACCGTTGCGATTCTTATTGTTTGGGGCGTTTTCACGCTCGACGCCATTCAACCATATGTGCAAAGTCATTCAAGAGATCTGATGGATCAGGTCCCGTACGGCGAAAGGCTGTGGTATATTTTTCGAGATGACGCCTTTATTATGATGAGGAAAGCAACCTTTGCCCGTATCATCGGAAATTGGGCCGGCTACATCTATTGGGGCCTTGCTCAAGAATTATTATTTTTGGGCTATTGGTGCACATTGCTTACCAAGGTCTACAAAAACAAATACGTAATTGCCCTTCTTAGTTCTCTGTGTTTTGGATTGATTCACTTTCCGAGTTGGCCTCTGATGATTTTTACTTGTGTAGGTGGCTTTTTCTGGGCAATTGCATGGCAACGCAATGACTCTCGAAATATTTTCGTGATGGGTGCCATTCACGGATATGCGGGAACTTTGGTTGCCAAATTCATTCCGATTACCATGAGTGTCGGTCCATCGAATATGGCGTAAATGTTTTCTTTGTTATTTCTGTTTTTTTCTGCTGTTCGCTTCTTTTTCGTGGCCTTTTTATTCTCTTGTCACGAAGCCCGAATGATTCTTATGTCGCGTGTATGTGATGAGGATTTCGAGGATGATGAAGAGGATGAGGATTTCGAGGATGATGATGAAGATGAGGATTTCGAGGATGATGATGAAGATGAGGATTTCGAGGATGATGATGAAGATGAGGAATCCGAATACGTTCAAACAATCTCCGCTTCCGAGGTTGCAAAGTTAATATGCAGTGAAGTTCCCGATGGAACAGAAGAAGCGCAGCAATTCGGGAAAATCTTTGAAGAAACGTATCAAATGATTTGTTCGAATAGTGATATATGGTGGGAAAATGAAGAGAATATCATTGAAGTATTCGAAAGCATGCTGCAAGATGATTGGCTCGATGAAGCCGCTAAAATCGCACTAGGCTTTCATGCCGAAGGTATCAAAGGCGCACCTTGCTCTGTGTCATTCCGAAATATTCATGGAGATTGCTATGTTGCGGCGAAACCAGATTTATATGATTCGGATTCGGGTATATATATCGAATTTAAAACGTATCCGCTGAATGAGTATGCAAGAGCACAAGCAAAAGTGTTTTCTTGGGTTCAACGCTGCAAAGTCTTGTTGATTGGATGGAACAATGGAAAAGTTGAAAAAGAATACCTCGATGGGTCCACTTTGAAGCTTCCTTCGATTCCTGGTTTTAAATTTTCGGACACCTATAGAGGAAAAGTGGATCCGTTTTATGTGTCTCCAAGACGAAGGTATTCCCGTCGCTATTATCACCACTACGATTATGAATTTGAAGATTATAATGATATAGATGATGATTTCGATGAGGATTTCGATGATTATGATCATTATTATTGCTAGAATTTCTTTTTTCTCATGTTACGCTGAAAGGATGCCCGATGTTCAAAAACCCTAAATACGATTGAATGCTTTTAGATTTGAATCAAGATGGCTGGAAATTCTTCCGATTCGCCGAAATCTATTGATCTTGTCATCAATTTGACCGATGTCTCGTATTATCGAATTTTAAACAACGGAGCACGACTTTCGATTTTGCAGAACATTAATTGGATCGTTAAGAAAGGGGAGCGGTGGATTCTGTTCGGTCCAAACGGTGCCGGAAAGACCACACTGCTTAATATCCTCATGGGTATCCTTTTTCCGAGCTCCGGCAATGCAGAAGTGTTGGGAGAACGAATCGGATATACCGATATTTGGGAATTGCAAAAGCATGTAACATGGGTGACATCTTCCATCGAGTCGAGAATTCACGATGAGGATCCGTTGATCGAGATTGTCCTTTCCGGAATTCAGTCTGCAACCCGTATGTTTTTCAAGCCTGATGCACAACAGATGGATAAAGCGGCCCAATTGATGAAGATGTTGAATCTTGAACATCGGCAGTCCACGCCTTGGGGACTGCTCTCCGAAGGCGAGAAAAGAAAAGCGTTGATTGCCCGGGCTCTCATAATCGAGCCTCAATTATTGATTTTAGATGAGCCGTGTGAAGGGCTGGATCTCGGGTCCAGAGAAAAATTCCTTAAAGATCTTGATTCATTGATGCACTCAAATAATGAACTTGCTGTAATCATGGTAACCCATCGTGTTGAGGAAATTTTGGATGATTTTAAGAAGATTTTCGTCATTAAAGACGGAAAACTGCTAAACGCAGGACCTATTTCCGAAGTCCTTAATGAACAGCTGTTAAATACTTTGTTCGGAATTCCGATTCATTTTGCAGAAAAAAATAAGCGCTATGTTTGTTTCTTGGATTTTTAAATCAAACATAAAAAAAATAAGGGATAGGGACATTCCCGCAGAATACCCACGTGCTAAACAGAACGTGGAAAACTCAGTTCACTGAAATTCTTTTTCAGACTTTTTTTTATGTTTGAAAAAAATATTTCTGTATTCATGAATAGGATCATTTGATGAGTGAAATTGTGATCTTGGGTGCTGGGCTTTCCGGAACGCTTACCGCTTTAAGGCTTTCAAAGGTAGCTTCGGTTACGCTGATAAATCCCATCACACCGGAGAATTTCAAGCCGATTTCTAAATTATTTCCGATGCATAACTATCCCTATTTTTCCGAGTCCGAAATTAATGTTAATGATACGGTTCTTTTTCCGGAAGAACATTTGGTTTCTTGGTATATGGGAACCGAAAGTACCGGGATTGTGGACTCAAAAGAATTTGGCGGACCGATGGGAAAAGTGGTTCGGTATGATCAACTCGTAAAATCGCTTCTTGAAAAAGCCGAAAAGCAAGGGGTTCGATTGAGATATGAAAAATATCCCGATAAAATTGTGAAAAATCAAGAGGGAGTTGAATTTCAATCATCAGACGGGTCAATGCAAAAAGCAAAGTTGTTGATTCTCTCGGGCGGCGGCGCGACTCTTCCGATTCAGATGCAATCGGGTCTCCCGATTCCCGATATATATAATGGGATCAATATAAATCTGCAAGGTCCGCTCGATGTCGTGAAGAAGAATCTCCCTCCGCAATATATCTTTCATATAAATCCGAATATCAGTGTTGTGGGACCATTTGCAATGATAACCACTAAAAATTTAGTTTCTACCGGGTTTTTGGCTAATAAAAATGAATCATTTCAAGAAATGGAAGAAAAACTAAGCCGTATTCTTAAAAATTACAAAAAGATACAGCCTTTGATTGAAGGCCTCACACCCGACGAACCGGCGTTTCCTCTCACGGTCTCAAAGCATCCCATAAAAAGAATGGTAGATGATCATATTGTTGTATTGGGAGAATCGGCGGGATTGGTCAGCGGATTCTTTTATGAAGGTATAATCGGCGCTTTAGCTTCAAGCAAATTCGCTTGCGAAGTCATTCCCGATCTGATTACCCACAACAGAGAATTCTCAAAGAAAAATTTATTCACATATGAAGATCTTGTGAGAAAGAACCTCGTTAATACCTATTTCGAGACCGGAAGGGCTTCAGAATTTCTGTTCTACGGCTCGGAATCCAATATTAAACTACTTTTCAATTTATATGGAGATGTCTTAAAATCATCGAGCAAAGCCCGAAAGATGCTCTATGATGCATGTCGGAATCAACAACTAGAGAAATATGACTATGTAGCGGATAGATGGGTTGGAGAACAAATCTTTCAAAAAGTCCCGGTACTTCAGAAAATCGTTCTGATGCCCCATTTTTTAAAAGCAATGAATATATAGGCCGAAGATACTCAATGTCGCATAGTACAATCGAACCATCCATAAATTTTTATTTTATTTTTTCAGATAAAGGGTATGGAAGCATTAATTAAGAAGGCACGAGAGT
>CAZUTM010000060.1:16447-25460 GCA_964623665.1 uncultured archaeon | reverse complement strand
GGATCGCGAATTGATCCGGCGTGTTTGTTTAATTATATGGATTTATTTAAGTGTTGTTTTATGTTTATTATTAAAAGCGAAACTGCAAGGCCAAGGCTGATTTTTTTTCTACTACAAAGGCGTGGATGAATTTGGTAGTAATTTTTTTTCGATTTTCATTTTTTGGTTTTTGGATTGAAATGTCGCATCCCGGGAATATTTTGGTAAAGATCTAATTTCTTTATTTCTCCGAAAATCTAAACCAAAGCATTCTTTAAGAGGAAGAGCCAATAGGGAATAAGCAAACGATGTGGTAGTAATGAGTAGTATAACAAAAAAAAGCAAAGTGATGTCGCTTAAGGAGGCGGTTGCTCAGAATATTACTTCAGGATGTTCTGTAGGAATCGCCAATTTCTTGAGCTGCGGGCCATATGCAATCATTCATGAGATGATCAGACAAGAAATCAAAGACTTGACCGTCTATTCCACAAGTACGATTGCAGAACAAGATATGTTGGTCGCCGGAGGCTGTGTGAAGCGAATCGCTACGGCCTATAGCCATAGGTTTTCGACTGCGAGAAACGGAACGGCAGTGGAACGGGCAATCCGAAAGAAAGAAATAGAATACGAAGAATTTTCTAATTATGCGATTTCGCAAATGTTCCAAGCGGGTGCAATGGGATTACCTTTCATGCCGATGTTACCCGCAATTGGGGTGACCGATATCTTCAAGAAACGCACGTGGATGGGAGATAATAAGATGAAATGGATTGATTGCCCATTTACGGGAAAAAAGATGGTGGCAGTCCCGGCAATCAACCCCGATGTCGCAATCTTGCACGCTCAACGAGCGGATAAATATGGGAACATTCAATATTATGGTACCATGAGCTGTGTTCGAGATATTGCTTTGGCTTCCAAGAAAATAATTGTTACGGTAGAAGAAATTGTAGACTCCGATGTAATCCGGTTGTCTCCGTTTAACACGATAATTCCCGGCTTCAGAGTTAATGCGGTTGTTGAGTGTCCGTTGGGCGCACATCCCGTGGAAGTCTTAGGCTATTACAGTTTGGATTACGGCTGGCTTGCGCAGTTCTTTTTGGATCAAATGAGTAAAATCAGTTTGAAAAAATTCATTCAGAAATGGGTCTTGGACGTTCCCGATCACGAGTCGTACGTTGAACTCTTGATTGAAGAATACGGCCAAGATACCATCGATAGGCTGAAGGCCAGAATGATGCCGAGTTTACCGGTGAATATGGGCACACCGGGTAAATCCATGTGGTGCGAGCGCGATGGTCAATATACACCATGGATAGGCAAAACCAAAGAAGAATATATTCAATATATGAAAGAGAAATTGAAGATGTACAATATGGAGGATTCAAAATGAAGGATCAGAATGAAACCAAATTCTATGGCTTTTCAAAAACCGGGATGTATTCGCGGGATGAATTGATGATAATATCTGCGGCCCGAATCATCGAAGATGGGGACATATGCATCGTTGGACAAGGTTTGCCGATTGTAGCAGGTGGGTTGGCAAAAGCGTTGTATTGCCCGAATGTAATTCTGGCTACAGAAGCGGGAATGATCGACTTCAATCCGTTTGTTGCCCCTCAACATATCGCCGATCCTTGTTGTACAAAGGGATTCATTGCCAGTGCTGATTTGATAGATATGTTCACCCGATTTACCGGAAGAGGATACGTAGACAAATGTTTCTTGGGCTGCGCGCAAATCGATAAATACGGGAATATCAATTCCACGGTTATAGGGGACTATTTCGGGGATTTTGAAGTCCGCTTCCCCGGCGCGGGAGGTGCACCGGATTTCCTCGCATATTCAAAGAAAACCATCCTTACAATGCGCGGAGGCACATTTGTCGAAAAATTGGATTATTTCACTTCGCCGGGCTATTTAACGGGAGGAAATTCTCGATATGAAGCGGGTATGCCGCCCGGAACGGGTCCGTATATGCTGATAACGACCGAAGCGATTTTTAAATTCGATGAGAATACCAAAGAGATGTATTTGGCGGAGATCTTTCCGGGAATTACCGTAGAAGAAATTAAAGCGAAAATTCCATGGGATTTGAAAATTGCATCCGACCTAAAGGTGGCTAAGGGACCAACCGAAGAGGAAGTCGCGTGGATTCGTGAATTTGATCCGGTATCCGCCGCGGGTAGAACCAATGCATTGGCATTAATTGCGGCTTCCATGGGTGAACGCAAAAAGAAATTGGTGGAGAGAAGAAGCAAAGGAAAAACGACAGAAAAAAAAGATAAAACCTAAAAATTCGGCACAGATTTTTCATAGATCGCAATTTTTTTATTCATAAATTCTTCGTTTCAAATACAGTGAACGGCTTGTTGTCAAGGGAACTGGAAAAAATAAAAGAGAGAAGCCGGCATATCAGGAAATCGGTTTCAAGATATAAAATCCGTAATTTAAGCTCACAATTGAAAGAAAAGCGAAGGTATATGGAACCAGCGCGCGCATATAGTCTTGCTCTGCGACCAAACCAACGATCCACGAAGAAGCCCACACCATAAAAATCAAAATCAATCCAACGGCGATCAATAAGCCTCCTTTTCGCATCGTGCTGGGAGATCTGATTGCAACGCTGAAATAGGTCCAAAATAGATAAAAGAAATTAATAAACACCACCGAAATTACAACGACGGTCAGTATTGAAGCCGGAATTTCAATATCCATTACATCGCGCAATCCGAGGAAAAGAAGAGATATCAAACATAGCAAGATGCTAATGGAATGATATGGTCGTTTATTATCTTTCACATAAGTCTCGATCGGATAGAGGAACGCCAAGATCGAAAAGATGAGAATGGAAAACATAAGGATAGAATCGAATGGCATCGTGGTTCTCCACGCCGGATTTCCAAAGATATTGAATCGTAATGGAGGAATCGCATCATTCATAATTTGAAAGAATGAACGGTCACCCGAAAGATTAAGAACTTGATTTACGATTTGAAAAATTCCAAAAATAGTGATTGGAATGAAAAAGAGTACCATCAATGAAAAATAGCGATGCATCTTAGGATTATCTTTAAATAATTCGGCACGAGTTTTAATGTGAGCAAAAGAAAACAATGCACCGGCAACAACCGTATGATTTCCAATGTTTTCGATAAGATTTTTCGCATTCCAGCTATCGGGGAATGCAGCAAAAATAATAATCATCGAAATAAGAACCGCAGCGATGAGAATAAACACAATAAAAAGCCAAAGCGGTCGTTTCCGAAATTCATTTTGAGCCATACAAAAGGTTTTGAGAAGAAAAAATAAAAAGCTTTATCTTTTAAATTCAAATGTTGGGTATTTACTCGGAATCCACCAAATCGGACTCTTTAACTTCTGGTTTTCCATCACCAGATTCTTTTGTTTTCTCCGCATCTGAGGATTCTTCTAAAGGCTCATCCTCGAAGGCCGGCGGTTGATAGGGCTTGATACCGTCCCCAAAGAAGTATTTTGCTACATTATAAGCGGTTTCATCCGGTTGAACCAACGCTTGTTTGATCAGAAATTCTGCACGTTTCTCTGTCATAGGGGTCAGCAATATGAAATCTTTAGCTTTTTCTATTACCAAGTTGAATTTTGGGCCTCCGGTGCCTCTTGGGACAATTAATGCTCCTTTTTCGATCGCATTCTGTTCTTTTGCATCCGTTAATCTTTTAGCGGCATAAAATGCTGCAACTCCACCGGAACGTTCGAAGGTTTTGATTGCTGGCACTTCTAACCCATAGATTTTATCGTTATATTTAATGGCACCGGCCAGTCCATATGTTCGCTTTCCGACAAGGAATTTCAGATCAAAGATAACTTCGACCTTTAGATTGTTCTCTTTTGCTAAATATTCCAAGCTTTTTAGCATGGCACCTATGATGGATGCGGGGTTCACTTCAATGGTATAGTCCTCATTCTGCATCATGGTGGTAATGGCCGAATCAATTGCGTTTGGTTGAGAGGGGGCAGATGCCGCAGCGGCGGCAGTAACGACAGCGAGCTCCGGAGTCGGTACGGGCATTGGGCTTATATCTGCACCAACAATTGCTTCGAGAGTCATTTCTTCATTTACGATTTTATCGAGGAACATTTTTATCAATTTTATAATTTGTCGTTGATTTCCATCCGTTCTCTCAAAAATTTTCTGAAGCACTTGTTCGTTCAAAGGAAACAGCGGATACACCGGCGGATTTATATTATGTTTTTCCCAGAAATACTTCATTGCCTTTGCAAAATATAATTTCAGATCATTGAGACTGAATGGATTAAGTTCCATCTCTTGTTCCATCCGCGACTTCAATGCTTGGTCTGCAACTTCGAGAATACGATTCCAAATTTCTTTAAGAACGGTGATCACGATTACGATGTTCGGCACTTCGTTGTAGAGCCGTTTTATGGTTTCGAGGAATTTTCGCTCAGCATCTGGCCCATGCATACGATACGGTGATTCGATTTCATCGAAATAAATTAACACCGGGTAGTCGATATTTAGCATGATGAGCTTTAACATCGCCAAACAGATATCATCATTTTCAATAACCTGACTTATCTTTAATTTCGCCATTTCTTGTTCTTCAAGAGTCGAACCCAAGAGCCATCGTTCTGCAATATCTCGGTTAGAGCTGTCCAATTGATAAATGACCATTGCTTTTACACAATCGGTGAATACTCCGGGATATTCTTTGATTCCGTTTGAGATCACCTCGTCAATATTGACTTTCCCAAATAATCCTTGTTTTTTCTTTCCGCCCCATCGCTCTACAAGTTTTTTCGATACGATATCGATGATTTCGGCACCAATATCATTAATAAGACACGTGTAGATATGGAGAAGAATACGGGATGCCGCTGGCGGAGAGGGAACATATACAATTCGCCAAATAACTTCATCCACATCAAGTTGCCCCATTTCTTTCTTTTTCCATAATTTTTTCGAGATATCCGCGTAAGCCCAATATGCATGGGTTTTACCGGACCCCGCGCTACCCAAGATGGGAATTAATCGAGTGGAATGGTCGCTGGCGGTTTGTTTTAGGGTTTTGAAGATAACTCTATCAATTAACTTTCTCGGACCATCGACATCTACAACATCTTCAAGGTTTTTTCGGGAAACGAAACTATCGAACGGAGTCGTATTATCCCGGAGTGTATCCATATACATGTATATATCGTTTTGGTCGATCTGATCGAATGACATACTTCATTTTACTCCTTTTCTTCAATTTTCACTAGCTGTTAATTTAAGAATACAATTTTTGGGTTAAAAACTTATTTGTCATCCGGGCTTTTTTAAAAAGAATATATAAGGTGTAAAAGAAGATTTCCTTGCGATCATGAGAGATTAAACCGAATACCTATGTAAAAAAAACAAAGAAGGGCTATTCAAGCAAAAATTTCGACACTTCTTTTGTGATACTCAGAGGCGAATTCATAGCATTTTTAATGAGAGATTCTGCTTGGGGTTCCGAGGTTTCTATAAGATAAACTTTCCCTTTTAGGTCTTCGAGCAATGTTTTAATTTTTTCAGTTCTCTCAATCGGTGGGGTAATAAAAACGGCCTTTTCAAGAATTTTATCTTGAATGGCGTCTTTCAATCGCTTGAATCCGTAGAATGCTTGCATCTCAGAAGGTTTATCGAAATTTATAATGGTGGGCGTTTCAACACCGTAATACTTTTCTTTAAACTTGATAACGCCCGCAATGGTCGTTGATTTCTTTCCGATTAGAAATTTCTGATCAAAATAGAGCTGGATAGGCAATTTATGCTCTTTTGCATAGAATTCAATGCTTTTCAGCATAGCACCAACAATAGAAGCAGGATTCACTTCCAGTGTTACATCATCTTCCGGAAATCCTTCGTGGGCTAGTTCATTGGATGGTTCGTTTGTTTGTTCGGGTTGCTTCGATTGGTTTTTTTGGTCCTTAGCAATCTGTTCTTTTAATTCTTGCATCAAATCATCGATCGTCATATTTTCATGGATATGATCGTCCATTATTTGTTTTAAAGTTTTGATGCACGCCCGTTGGTTGCCACCTGTTTTCTCAATGACTATTTTAATAACATCCTCATTAAGCGGAAACAAGGGAGGCGCTCCTTCATATGGATACTTGATTCCATGCGATTCCCAAAATTTCTTCATCGTTTTCGCATAATACATCTTTAAATCCGCTACCGTGAAAGGTTTAAGCTCGACCACTTCCTTGATTCGGTCTTCAAGGGACTCCTTGAGCACTTCTCTTATACGAGGCCAAATTTCTTTAAGTATTGATAAGACAATAAGCACATTCGGTACATCATTGAATATCTTTCGAATAATCTCCAAGAACTTGCGCTCGGCGGTTGAACCGAACATCCGGTACGGAGATTCGACCTCATCAAAATATAAGAGTACGGGAAAATCGAGATTACCCATGATGAGTACCAACATCGAAAGACAAATATCTTCGGATTCGACGGTTTCTTTAATCTCCATCTTTTCCATTTCTTCGGCTTTTACGTTTGCGCCCAGCAGCCATTTTTTTGCACTATCTTTTCTCTTGTTATCAAGTTGATAATATACCATTGCTTTTACACAATCGCTTAAAATTCCGGGATTTTCTTGAATTCCATGTGTTATAATTTCGTTGTAATCGGTTTGAACAAACACACGTTTCTTTCCACCCCATCGTTCCACCAATTTTTTCGACACATTATCGATCACTTCCATCCCGATATCATTTATGATGCAAGTATAGATGTGAAGAATGATGCGACTTGCAGAAGGCGGCGAAGGGATATATACAATTCGCCAGTAGCATTCATCGGTGTCAAGGGTACCCTCTTGCTTTTTTTGGAGCAATTTTTGCGACTGATTGTAATAGGCCCAAAAAGCATGCGTCTTTCCCGAGCCCGAAGCCCCAATAATTGTGTAAATTTCCGAAAACTTGTTCTCCGAAATCCGTTTCAATAGGGCATAGATTTGACTATCGATTTCTTTTCGGGGGCCTTGCTCATCGATATCCTCCGGAACCTTCCCTTTGGAAACAAAAGTCTCAAAAGGAAGGCGATTTGAGCTCAGAATCGCCTTAAGTTTCTCTAGAACTTCAGAATCAATTTCTTCTTTCAATGAATGCTCACCACTACAAATTAATAGCTAGCACAAAATAAAAAAATTCTTGCTTCTTTGAAAGCTCATGGGGAAAATCACCAAGCAAAATCTGGAATCACGCGGTTGTGACTCTGCAAAAATCAAACTCTATTACGAATCACTCATGAATCTTCGAAAACAAGCGATCGGCTCAATTTGTTCTGAAGAATCGTTTGAGACCTTTTACGAAAACATGGATGGCTACCGCTTTTTTTATCAAGAGTGGGATTTACCCAAAAAAGCACCTCTTGTAAAAGGAATCTTAATATGTTTGCATGGTTATCTCACCCATTCGGATTATTTTTACCCGGTTGCAGATTTCTTTACGCCCATGGGCATAAAAGTCGTTTCTCTAGATTACAGAGGACATGGGAGGACCGGAGGAATGATGGGTGGCCGGTTGGGTTACATTGAGAAATTTGATTTAATCTTGGAAGATATTCATGCACTTATTTGGAAATATCAATCGCAATTTCCGGATGTACCAATTTTCGTGCTTGGATTCGATCTCGGCGCAATTTTTGCAATGAAGCTAATCTATCGGTATGAAGACATGAAAATAAAAAAATTGATTTTGATTTCTCCGCCTCTGAAGATTCAGTTATCGGTTAAAAATAAGCTGACCAAGGTAGGCTTTCAGATTCTATCGAAAATGGCAAAGGTCGATTCGATGATTGATGTCCCAAGCTGGGTTCGAGATCCGTGTCATACCTACTTTTCCGAGTTTAACGAATATTTGAAAAATGATTTTCTCGCCCTTACTCAAGTTGCGGTTAAAACCATGGGAGATTTCATGAATTATATCACATTCATGGGTCGTTTTATTGAACATGCAGATGTCCCCGTATATATATTTCAGGGAACCGGAGACACCTACACAGACCCTTTCGGTGCTCATGAATTGTTCCAAAAATGGAAGCATCGTGAGAAATACATCCGTTTATATGAAAATGCGAACCATAATTTGCTCTATGACAAGTTTTCGCAAGAAATTTGGCAAAAAATGAAGGATTTTCTATTAAAAGAGACCCCGCAATAACTATCAAATGTAAAATTCATCGTCATCTTTAGCAATTGTAATATTATTGAATAATTTTTTGGCATCTTGAATTTTAGATTCATCAAAATTATGCGGGGTATGGATTAACACTAATTTCTTAACTCCAGCTTTGGATGCAATATCCGCCGCTTGCGAAGGAGAAGCATGTCTGACCGTTTTGAGCGCTTCATACATATCATCAAAGAAAGTAGATTCATGGAATAATATATCTGCATTTTTGGCGTGATCAATGAGATTGGGATTATAGCGAGTATCCGACGAAAACACGATTATTTTCTCAAGTTGACCCTCTTCTCTCTTTTCAACTTTGTATGCATAAGTCGAATTGTAATGTATCGCTTCAATCCATGAGATTTTGTAATGAACGGGCTTTTGGGTTTGAGGATTCATAAGATCAATTTCGAACGGCGGCTCATCGAGCCCCACGCCTCGAATGTCAAAATATTTTTCCTTGGGATTACCGGGAAATGAAAGAAGTTCGGTAATCTTAATTAAATCTTCTTTAGATGCTTTTGGAATCAAGATAATCGGACTTTTTAATTCTTTTTCATATATGTACGAGCGCCAAAGCCACATAAAAAGTCCAATAATGTGGTCTGCATGCATATGCGAAACAAGGATCAAAGGAATTTTTCCGATTCCCAAATTCAGCAATTTTTGTGTGAAATTTTCGCAACAGTCAACCGCAATTAAAGAATCGATTAAAAAAGATGTAGTTGAGCGATTGGCACTCACACCCGTTCCGGAAGTGCCCAAACATCGAATGTGTGTCTGCATCGATTTACACCGTTAAAATGTTCTATTGAGAAGTATTATT
>CAZUTM010000060.1:0-16347 GCA_964623665.1 uncultured archaeon | reverse complement strand
TATTGGCATTTATTGGCATTTATTGGCATTTATTGGCATTTATTGGCATTTATTGGCATTTATTGAGATTTATTGAAATTTCCGGATAATTTCTTTGATTTTTGCGATATACTTGCCGATAGATTGGTTAGTGTTGTTCGGAATTCCGATACCCAAAATCCTGTCGTTGTCTATCTGCAAAATAACAACATTTCCATCTTTTCCCTCTATGATCGCATAATCCAAAGGTTTCTTAAGGATAACACCCACCAAATTTGAGATCGCAGACATGATAGACGCCAAAATCACGGGTTCGATACCTGAAACGTCGATTCGGATTGGGGATCCCGCCATCGTTAATACCGCTAACATTCCGCATTCCGGAATGGCTCTCTTAATGGCCACAAAGAGATCTTCGGTAATATACTCGCTAGTTTCTACAAACGCCTCGATTCGAGCCGCCAAATCCAACAAAATTCTTTTATAAAAGTCTAATCCAGATAACTCAGCCAAGGACCTATCCAAAGTTGAAGCCATTGTGATTTCCGAGCCTAAAATCGTGATTAATAATTCATCCCGGACCGTAACGATTACAACTTCCATTTTTCCTTTCATTACATTTCGATACAAATCATTTGCGATTGTGGAAAGAGACGTGGTCGCTGCAATAAGTTCATTCTCCGAACCCAATTTACCGTTTTGGGATCGGACAGTCGCTATATTCGTGGCAACACTCGTGCCCACCGAAATTGCTCTTATAGCACCATTCTCCTTTAAAACTGCATTGATGTAGTTTTTAATTTCTCGTACCATTTCCTCGTATTCCATATTAATGATTTCGAGGAGCCTACCAAAAAACTTTTCGCTATATTATGCGCTTTTTGTTTATTTCCACGCTGAAAAATACATTATTTTCACGATTTCTTCGAAACGAATCAATAAAGCTTAATAAAGCAATAATCATGTTTCTCCGCGTAGAACAAAAAGGAGGATTCAGAATGGAAAGTGAATTGGAAAGTGTGAAAGAGCAATTGCGAAAAGGCTTGACCGCAATAGGCGCTATGCGTCACTACGAATTTCTATCGAATTGTCAACAATCGTTGATCGTATCTTTGCCCGTTCGTATGGATGATGGCACGGTGAAGATCTTCAAGGGATATCGGGTGTTACATTCGAGTGTCAGAGGTCCCGGGAAAGGTGGGATTCGATATGCGCCCGATGTCAATTTAGATGAGGTGTCGGCTTTAGCGATTCTCATGAGCTTGAAAACGGCGTGCGTGAACATACCGCTCGGAGGTGCAAAAGGCGGAATCGCGGTTGATGTGCGCAATCTTTCGAAAGGTGAATTGGAGAGGCTCACGAGACGGTATACCGCTGCAATTATTGATGTAATAGGTCCTGAAAAGGATATTCCGGCCCCTGATATGAACACAAACGCTCAAATAATGGCTTGGTTGATGGATACCTATTCGATGCACTCCGGAAAAACCACACCCGCCGTGGTTACGGGAAAACCCATCTCTATTGGCGGAATAGTGGGAAGACAAGACGCAACTGGAAACGGATTGGCATTTATCTTCGAGGAATTTTATCGGTTACAGAACAAGGATGTAAAAACTCTAACCGTTGCAATCCAAGGGTTTGGAAATGTTGGCTCTGCTGCAGCTGCATATATTTACAAGACAGGGGCAAAAATCATTGCAATTTCTGATATCAATGGGGGAATTTACAATTCGAAAGGTTTTGATATCGATGCGTTGAAGAAATATGTCTCGGAAAAGGGCACGGTGGTTGGATTCCCCGATGCGGAAAAGTCGATTACGAATCAAGAATTATTATGGTTGGATGTTGATTGCTTGATTCCGGCAGCTGCAGGCAATCAAATTTCGAAGGAAAATGTGGAGAATGTCAAAGCCAAAGTGATTTTCGAAGGTGCAAACGGCCCCATCGATGCACAAGCGGATGAAATTCTTGAAAAGAAAGGGATTATCGTGATTCCGGATATCTTGGCAAATGCTGGCGGTGTTATAGTTTCGTATTTCGAGTGGGTCCAAGATTTGTCGAATCTACGGTGGGATCTCGATAGAGTCAATCAAGAATTGAAGCGGATCATCTTGCATGCGTTTCATGATATTCGGGAATTGAAAGAGAAAAAAAACATTTCATACCGAATGGCCGCCTACCAGATTTCTCTTCAGCGATTGGTAGATGCGGTGGATCTGCGAGGATATTTTCCTTAACCCCAAAAAAATTAAAAACAGCAAATTTTTTAGGTTTTCTTCATCGATTGTGCTACCAATTTTTGTTTAATGTGTCGAATTTTCATTAATTCAATAGCTTCTTCATTGGCTTTCTCGTAGGGAATCGGAAATCGGGAATGTAAAGGACTCTTGACCAAAAGTCGATTTGCATAATCAATCGGCTTGAATAAAAACTTGCTTGGACCAGAAATTTCAACCGCCTCATGAAATATTTCGATGTTGTGCTTGTCCCACCCTCCGAAAAATGTGTACAAAGGGAAAAATACCCAAAGCAACAACAAAAACGCTATAACGATGGTAATACCCGAGGAAACATATATCCCGGTGGCACTTTTCAAGGGCCCATATATGAATAGAAAGTAGATTTGAGCGAGAATGAACATACCGATTCCGGCGGGAAACGGCGCAACCCAGGTCTGCCATGCGAATTCCTTCCACCGAATCTTGACCAACGTTTTGCTAATATATGCCCAATTCCCGATCAATATCAAAATATCGATCGGCAAAGCCCGGATTGGGATATACCAAATCAAGAACCCTAACCCCATATTCTGCGGGATTTTCAAAACAAATAAAAAGATATAATCAAAGATCACCAACAAAACCAATCGTGCGATATTCATAAATGAATGAAACAGCGGTTTATTTCCGCCCAAAATCACATCATTCGATGTTGCAATGGGTTGCTCTACCGTTGTCGCAATGATATTGGGTGTTATGAAACTTATAGCTAAAAGCCAACTTTCTATCCCCACCTCTTTGAACATCACATCCAAAAGGATGGGCATGAATGAATAGATGAGCAAACCAACCCCTATCATGGAAATAAACGTCATCTTGAATGTCATTCCGATATAATAATGGGTCAATTCCTTTTTTCCGTTGTTTAGCGATTCGCTAACCGTTGGTTTGAGATAAACGCCACCACCCCGCTTGATAAGATTAGCAAGCTTATCTGCAGTCTCATTTAGAACGATTAATGTGGCATACGCAGGAACTGAGTTATACCACCAATAAAACGTAATAAGGCCCAAACTGGTGGAAATCAAACCCGGAGGGGCTAATGCCAACCCAAATTTCAGCGAAGTTAGCCAGACATCTTTATCCACTTTCGGGATAAACACATCCTTAATGGTATAGCCCATTTGATTTAAAGTGCGTTTAAAATAATGCATGGAAAGAAACATCTTGAAAATATCATCAACGTAGGTGCCGATAGCATAGCCAATTGCGATCCCCATAATCTCACCGATAGCAGGGTCAGCGCCCAAAACAAACCGTCCCCATAATACAAATCCGATTTCAAATCCCGGCTCCAAAAGAATTTGCCCAAAAAACCGAACGCGGGTTTCGTATTGAAATTGTTGAAGCCCTTTGAGTCCCGCTTGAAACACGTCGAACATGGCGGGGTATTCTCTTGCAATATAAATCAGCATCAGCCATTTCGTGTACACAAAGGTCCCGGTTTCAAGAATATACAATACAAAAATGGATGTCCCGGAAACCAAAAACAAGCCACTAATCATCTGATACCATATATAAAAGCGCATATACTGAACCATTTTGTCCGGATTCTTTACGCGCCATTCTGCAATAAATCGTTCGATGGAGAAACCTGTGGGAATGTTTAAGGCAAAGAATATAAAGGAGAATAACACATTTCCGACAGTTGTATAGCCCTTAGCATCAGGATAGGGATACAAGACCCGGAGAATCTGAGAAAATGTTATCAAAACCAAGACCCCGCCAATAAGTGCAAAAAAGAATTCATAGAAAAACCCACCAAGAGGTCGCGCATACCCGATTTTATCAAACCCGGTGGCCGGAACGTAATCCTCTAATAATTTTTTAGAATCTTCCGATTCCAAATCAATCTGCGGAGTGGTCGCTTGGTTACTTGAAGACGTCAACCTCCTAAAAATTTTTTTCATAAAAATCAATGAAATGGGAAAGCGAAACCAATACAAAAAGCTTTCCCGCCCTTGTTTAATGAAAGAAGACAAATATATCGACAAAATAAAAATCAACGCTTATAGATACAATGAAAAGCAACGCATCTCAAAAAATTCCGATGAATAAGGCCTCATAGATTTTGCTTTGATCGTGAACCGAATAGGTTTGATTCCTGCACCTAACCGTTAATATTGCGCTCCTTGGTAATAATAGAACTAGAAAAAATAATAAATAATGAAAAAAGGGAGCTAAGAGATTAAGATTCTTCACTTTCATCCTCGTCTTCTTCTTCGTCATCTTCTTCTTCACGACGAGTTTCTCGCATTTTTTGAAATTTTTTCCATTCTTTTTCTTCTTGCTGTTTTTCCTTCTCTTGTCGCTTCCGATCTTCTTCTTCGGCTTTCTTCTTTAATTTTAGATAGGCTTGTTTATTTTTTTCTTCTTCGGCTACCTCTTTAGCTAATTTCTTCTCAAGCTCCAATTCTACCTTTGATTTTTTTTCTTTACCCATGATCAAACTTTCGTTTTTTTTCCATAAAAAGATTTATTTCACAAACCCGATTTTTCAAAACGGATGAGAAAAATATTAATTGAGAAGCGGAATTTTGTTTTTTCATGAAAGAGAAGAGATCGGCAAGAAAAAGAAATGTAAGCGCCATATTAACGAGCCTAATTCTTCTTTCTATAGCATGGTCGCTCACCTATTATACAAACAATATTATAGATGGAACCCGAATTATTCACCAATACCGAGTTCCTATTGATGGCGACAATGGAAATTTGGTATTTCATATATGGGAGCCATTGAACAACATCAGTGCTCGTGGAGATCGAGTGGTGTTTCTGTTTGCCGGGTTTTTGGCCCAGCAAAATATGATGTATCCTCTTGCACGGGAATTTACCCGGCTTGGGTATCATGTTGTCACCGGTGATTTTCGCGGCCATGGTATGTCCGATGGCGTATTTCCAACAGACTGGACAATTATTCTGAAAGATTTTGATACCTTTTACAATGCAGTCAAAGAGATGAATCCACATTGGAATTGGACTCACATAGCCGTTGTAGGCCATTCAATGGGTGGTTATGGTGCCAGCTTGATTGGGAACAATCGAAGCGCGGTGGTGTTTACAACCGTAGCGATTGCGCCCGCTCCTTCTCGCAATATTTTAAATTCTTCTATCCGAAATTATATGTTATTGTTGGGGGCAATGGATCAAGCATTTACGCCGCAACAGGAATTGGAATTCTTTAAACTGGCTCAAAATGATGCCGAGATCGGTAAATTATACGGAAATCCGCTTGAAGGAACGGCAAGAAAAATGGTGGTGGAAAATAAAGCGGATCATTTTACAGAGCTTTTTAATGATAATTTGCTTTCAGAGGCAATCAGTTTCGTTGAAATGAGTTTCGGATATGTTCCGGTGAGCGAAACGCCAAATGTTCGAGGAAATCAAGAATTTCGGCTGATATTGGTATTTGCTGCCCTCATTGTGGGAATTTTTGGAATATTTCCACTATTCTTAATGGATCCATCAGTATATACGAGGAAAGGAACAATTTTAAAGCAAATTGAAGAGATTTTGGCTAAACGAGGCGAATTAGTCGCGCCATCCGTGCCTAAAATTGAAGATGACAACAAAGAAAGCACCAATCAAAAATCAAATACTTCCGATAGATCTGTAGAAAATGTCTCGAAATATCCCATTATCAACACGATCAACAAAAATGCGATTAAAATATTTAGAAGATTAAAAAATCCAATGGAATTGGTTGATGAAATTACCCAAACTATCAAGAGTAATAAGCGTATTCAAAGAGTGAAGGAATTTGAAAAGATCTATTGGAAATTTCATCTCTTGGCTATACCGATCGCTGCCTTGATCTTCTTTGCGATGCTTCCCTTACTGTGGAATTTCTTTACCAACATCCAGATTTTATTATTTGGAATAGCAGGGATCGCATCGTTGTTGATTATCATAAAAGAAGTCAAAAACGATGAGTCCGCTCGTATAAGGTCCGGTTCAAAGATTTATTTTACTACAGCCAAAAAGGTCTCTTTGTACTTCAAAGAAGCGTTAGAATATGAAGGCACCGCAATCACAAAAACTGCGATTGTCATCCTCATAATTTCTTTGATAATTCCATTTGCACTTATCTATTATTCGGTTGGGCAGAACATTCTCATGCTTATTCCACTGAATCGACGCTTTGTTGATGTCTGGTTCTTCATACCATTTACTTTCTTGATGCTCTTTAATCAATTCACGGTTTTCAAAGGTTCACTCAACCCATTTTTGCCTAAAGGCGTAAGTGGAGACATAGCAGGAGTGCTCCTTCAAATCATAAACAAATACGGGTTATTTATCTTGGTAGGATTCCTATTACTTCCTTTTGGTCAATATATGCTTCTCATTATCGGGCTATTCATTGCATTCGATAGTGTTGGCACCCTTCTTACTGTATTATCAATTCGATATAGTGATCATGCGTTCATTGCGATAATATGGACTGCATTAATTTGCTCGGTCGCCTATATGGGCTATGCGGGAATAATAAATTCGTGGGAAGCAATTTTCGGAAGTTATAATGTCTTAATGAATATTCAGCTCTAATATTTTTATTGTTTTTTTTTCGCATTTTTCTCAAGAAATTCAAATGCTTAAGTTTATTTATTTGAACAATTCTAGTTATATTAACGATTATAATAGAGTGAAATCAAATGTCGGCATTATCAACGAAGAATTTTAATGCGATTCTAAGTAAAATAATCAAAGCAGAGCCCGGTATAAAGAAGGTAATTTTAGTTGACCGAACCGGACTTACGATTGCGCACGTGTCGAAATTTAGCTATTATCCTATCGATATAGATGGAATTGGAGCGATTGCATCCGCCGTCTTTTGTGCGTCAGAGGAACAGGGGAGAAACCTCGAATTGGGCGAACTTTCGATAGTTACCTCCGAGTTCGAGAGCGGGAAGATTTTTGCAGCGTCCACCGGTAAAGGTGTTCTTTGTCTTATTTCTGATCCCGATGTGAATATTGGTCTTATTCGATTGGTAATGAAAAAGTCGGGAGAAGAATTGAAAGGGATTTTAGATGAATTCTTAAGCGAAAGTTCAGATGATCTTGGCGCGGGTTTCGACTTAAGCGGATTGGACGAGATCAATCCAAACGGCTAAAGCATCTTGGACACTTTTTCTTAATTTACGTTTTACCCATTGCTTTAGCGATTTTTACTTACCATTTTTTATTTTCTTGCTCGTTAGTTGATTTTGGTCGAATAAGTTTGCGTTAGGCCGGTTTATCAAATTCATTTTTCATGAATTTATTTTTTTCTGACGAAAGACCGAAATTACAAGATCGCCCGGCTCGGTTCGAGAAGATCCCGTATTTATTCTATTATCCAGATACGGGATTTTATGTGGATCTTTGAAAACCTAACCTATAGCAGCAATAGTGTCAAGAATATAAATTAGAGGCCATTCAAAACTAGATTAAATCATCTCAAACTGATATTCGATGTTAGAATCTGTTCTTAGGA
The DNA here is from genome assembly GCA_964623665.1 of uncultured archaeon. Lineage (GTDB taxonomy): Archaea > Asgardarchaeota > Lokiarchaeia > Sigyniarchaeales > Promethearchaeaceae > CAZUTM01. The sequence goes on along the minus strand of CAZUTM010000060.1, from coordinate 8,613 downwards.
GATTTCAACTAAGAATATTCGAGTGAAAAAATAAAACACAAATTTAATAGCGTTCGGATAGAATCTTATATCCAATGAATTGAAATGCCTCTGCTACGTTCGTTCCGAGCTTTGCAGATGTATCGATCGATAAGAACCCTAATTCTTTGGCTTTGGCTTCCACTTCTTCGTATGATACTTGCTTTTCTTCAAGATCATTTTTATTTGCGATGATTATTGTGGGCATTTTCTTTTGCACCGATTTCTTTATATCATCCGCCCAATCTTCTATCGTTTCGAAGGTGCTACGGTTTGTTAAATCAAATACAATGAATGCACAGTCTGCGCCCGAATAGAAATTTTTTCTAAATGAAGCCATCGATTGGATTTGGCCGGCGATGTCCCAAATAATAAAATTAACCTTTGCCCGCTCTTCAAGCGTGATTGTTTTCTTGTAAATGTTTACTCCAATTGAAGGAATATAATCTTCAGTAAATGTATTCTCTACGAATTTCTTAATCAAAGAGGTTTTCCCCACTTTGTGATCTCCACAAACAATCAATTTAAAAGCAAAGTCGGATTTAGGAACTCCATCTCGGAATTCGGCTAATATTTTCACAACTCCGCTTATTTTTGGATTGATATTCGTTTGCCCACTGCAAATGGAATCGATTTTTTGGATAGCATGCTTTCCGATAACTTTAATTTGATTGTCTTTTGCCTTAGTTCCACAAATAATAGCAAGAATGGTGGAGCCTTCAGAGATGAAACCTATCTTTTTATCTCCGGAGAGCGTGATATTTACAAACTTTTCATCTGATCCGATTTCAGTTTTTAATCTTGACATGTACGAATCAAAAGTAGCGGCCAATGAGCCGATCACGTTCTCATCTTCCCCCTCGGAAGTGACAGAGCTTATTACTAACCCTTCATGATCGACTAAAGCTGCAGCTTTTGAATCTTCTATGCTCGCAACTAAGTCTTTCAGCAAATGCGTAAGCGTATCTGGTTTGGAAGTCATTACAAAAAAGTAGATTTTGTAATTTTTATAACTTTTGATCTCGAAAAAAATTAAGAGATGGAAATGTCTCGTAAATAATGTTAATCCACAAAAAAAAAGGGTTGATTTCTCATTTGTTCTGAGGATATTTAGAGTAATAATTGTCGATTTTCTTTTTAATCGATTTGTCAGCGAATTTTTGTCCGATAATCATGCCTCCGTCCACCAGTTTCTTCACCAAAGCGTATACAAATCTCCCAAGCACAGGATGCCGCTTCACATTTTTCGCAACCGAATTGAACACAGCATGACTATGTTTTGCGATAATTTTATCTTTATTATCTTCGGTAACTAACCCTTTTCGATTGAACCCTCTTTGGAATCGATTTGTACGAAGAGGTGATTTAAAATCGCGGTATAACCAGATAATCCACCCATTGATCCATGGTTTTGCGTTGAATAATTCGATGGATTTCTTAAGAAAATAGTATTGATATTCCATCGAATATTTTTGCCCTTTATCTTTTCCTTGAGCATAGTAATCTGCACATGCCCCGAATTCGGATATGATCCATGGCTGCTTCGGTGCCGTTGGATAGATCGATTCCAAAAGCATGTTTAATTGATTCACCCTGCCGAAGTACCATCCTAAATATTCGTTTTGGCAAATTAAATCGGTTTCTCTACGGACCGTATCGTTCCAAAATCGGGCCGTGACATACGTGACCAACCTTGATTGATCCAAAGATTTAGTGAATTTTAATAAATTCCTAATGGCATTAGCACATGCAGGGTTCTCTATTGGAATCTCATTTCCGACCGACCATACAATAACCGAAGGATGATTGTAATCACGATCCACTAATGTCTTTAACATCTTTATGGCCAAAAGTTGTGTGTGTCTATTATGGAATGTACAATCCCAATACAGTGGGATTTCTTCGAAGATCAACACTCCTTCTTCATCGGCAATTTTAACCATCATCTCATCGTGGCTATAATGAGATGAACGAATGGTATTGAGACCCAACTCTTTGATATGCAAAATTTCTTTCCTTCTCATTTCTTCCGGGTAATGTCGGCCAAAAGGAACCTGCTCTTCATGTAAAGAAACCCCTTTAATTTTCAATAATTTTCGGTTGAGATAAACCCCAACGCCTTTGGTTCTGATTTCGCGAATCCCAAAGGATATTTTTTTGATTTCAGAAACCCCGCTTAGACTCAGTTCGATTTCATACAATGCGGGATTGTCCAATTCCCATAAAACCGCTTCTTGTATCTCTTGCTCCAACCGCACCCGGATTTTATATGGATATTCGTTCACATCATCAACCGCTTCGGTCTGATCAAATTGTTTCGTAATGCTATCAAAATCAGAATCTTCTTCATTTTCATTTGTGCCCATTTCAAATTCTGACTTCTCATCATCGCTTACTTGGGATGCTTGAGATGGGGGTGAGGTTTTTTCAAGAAATTGTTTCGGATAGATAATATACTCACCAATCTGATCCATCGAAATTTCGGACTCGTGAAGCATAATTCGATTGATTTTTTGATTCGATTTTGAAGACCGATTTCCGCAATAATATATTTTAACATTTATACCCGGAAACGCCATTGATGCTAATTGATTCTCGATATATTTTTGAACGTTTAAGATGTCGAACTCGATAATTACCTTTGCTAAATTATGTGAAAGGAGTTTTGGGGTGATATAGGTTCGCTCAATCCGATAGATAGGAATGATTTCAAGCGAGACATCTCGATGAATTCCACCATAATTATACCAATCCGTATTGAAAGACGGAATTCCGGTTCGTGATCTTGAATTATCTACCGACACGGCAAGGAAATGCTTGTCTGATTCTTGTAAAATGCTTCTTTCAATTGGGATTACAAAAGGGAGAAAGCCGCCTTCGTTTTCACCCAAATATTGCCCATTTAAATAAACTTTCGTTATATAATTCGACCCGTTGAACACCAACCGATAGATCTTATCTTTCGCAATAGATGCTTTGGGAATCTCAAGGGTTTTGAAGTACCAACAGACGCCTTCATAGGTTTCAAGCGGTTTGTGGAGATTCCAGTTTGACGGGACTTCGGTCTCGATGCATTGAGGTTGAATTGATTTGAAAGATGAAGAATCAAACCACCGTTCTTTAATTCCTTTTTTATCGGGATCGGCTAAGAGCCACCATTTTCCATTCAATGTTTGTTCCATTTCTATTAATAGATGCGATTTTCATGCTTATTAAATTGCGTAACATGCCGAGTCTTAAAAATATAACGGGAATGGAAGGAAGAAATACAAAAAATAAGAGAAAAGAGTTTTAGGATTATAATTTTATTTTGATGGTCAGAATTACATGCGGATTCAATTCCATTTCGATTTTCTGGCCTTGCCCTTTAATAGATGCGTTGTTCAGAATGGGTGAGGGCTCTTCATTTAGGTTCACGATAGCACATTGTTTTACCGGCTTAAACAGAGATAATACTCCCTTTTCCTTTGTGCTTGCCATATTCACAACGCGTACGATTAAAGCATCATCATGGTTGCATTTTTTGATGGCAGAAATCACCAATTTTTTACCTTCTAAAGATAAAATACTCATCGATTCCGATAAAGACGGTTTATGAATATATTCTATCGATTTGGAAAATCCTAAGCCTTGTAAATAGATTGAATCATCCTTTCGATAACTGTTGTTGAATCCATAGGGACTAAACACCCGAGTGGGGGCGTGGTACTCTTCTGCAAGTCGATAATGATTGGATTCGAAGATGTCGCCTTTTCCTAAAATGATTCCCAAATCAAAATGATAGAAATCAATACACTGCGCTTTCGGTGTATAGATAGATGGTCCGGCATTTCCATTTCTCGAGGCCATATCTCCTCGGGAGAGCCATTCGATGCATCTGAGCAAAGTGATTGAAAAAGTAATGTTCCCGGTAGATGGATCGACCATCGCTTCGTATTCGGGCAATCCCTTATTGACTACGGTGAAAATTCTTTGGTCATCCCACACAGACACAAATTTATGCTGATGATGTGTGGGTTGCCATTTTTGGCACCAATCATCGTCTTTTGGTCGGTGCACCGATCGTGGAACGATATAGAAATGCCCATCGGCATGTACGGTATCTGACTTGATTGAAGTTGGGAATAACATCCGCATTCGATGATCTCGACTCGTATTATTGTTTCTTACCTTTATTCGGATAACGCGGTCGAATTTGTTGAGGGTCAAATCGACATAAAAGATATTGTTTTCCATATTTTCGGATCGCGTTGTCCGATTTTTATCGTAACTTAATGAACTTGGGATTTGAACATTGATCATTATTTCTGCCTTAGCAAATATGGCTCCGCTCATCGTACTGATGGTCGCTTCACCGACATCACTTTCGATAATCATATCGGTCTGCCCTAATTTGGAATTGGGGCCTGAAAAATCATATTCATCACCCCAATCTCCGGTATCTTGAATGACTCCAATGTCTTTGTAAATCTGTTGATTCACTTTATCGAACACATCAAATTTCCCGTTTCCATGGATGTATATCTTGTAATATTTATTTTCAATCCAATCATCTCCGCTGGCGGGCAAATCGGAAATTTCTTCATACTCTTCGCCAGGATAGAGATAGTATATAGCATACCCAAAAGCGGGAATTTCAACATGAAAATAAAGCGAATATGCTTCTTCATCATAAAATGTGAAGCGAGGTTCCATTGAACTTTTCTCTATTTGCATATGAACCACTTTTCCTTGGGCGTCTTTAACGCAACATTCCTCAATCGGAATTATCGGTTTGCCTTGAACCACAAGCTTGACGCACACATTATCTTCTCTGCTCCAAGGAAGTGGATTGAACAGCAATATGGGAATCCTTTCTGCATCATTATCATTCCAATTAACCACATAACACAACTCATTCAATGCGATCTTTGTGATCTCATTTCCCATCATATACGCGTCGGAGAACCGTTTTTTCATGTCCACTTCATGAACCTCATCGACAGAACAACCGCAAATCGAATCGTGCGGATGGTTTTGTATCAAGGTTTTCCATGCGGTGGTCAACCATGAATTGGGATACTGATAGCCAACATTTGATGCAAGCAACCAAGCAGCCGCTGCAGCCGGTTCGGAATAGCGCTCAAGTAACGTTTGACATTCATAATTTCTTTGTTTAATCCACATTCTTGCTGAGAACACGCCGGAGAGAATAAACTGGTATTTACCGCCGTGGAGTTCTCCTTCATAATCTTTCAACGTTAAGTTTTTGTTTTTAATCCTCATCAGATATTCTTCAAAATCCGCTTGGATCAACTTGTGTTTGCCCTTTGCATTATATTTTTTAATCAAATCCGGTAAAAATTCTTGCGCTAAGAGATGATCCGAACCGTTATTAAGAATAATTGTGTCTGTTGCAGAAAATTTTCCGAGTTTTTCGATCATTTTATCAATCCATCGATTAGCGATCTTGTACTCACCGTTTTCAAGCTGATTCGGTAGATGCGCTACAGACCCATATCCTTCTTTAAGGAATATTCCTAATGTAGTGGCGGCTTTTCCGGGTGCATGCCAATTAAACTCAATATTCAGCTTTAAATCATCGAATTCATTTGCGTTGCCTCGGGCAAACAATACGCCATTCAAACCAAATCCTTCAATCAATTGCGGTAATTGTGCGATATGCCCAAAAGGGTCCGGAATATATCCCGCTTTCATATATTTTCCGAATTTTTTCGATATTTGAATCCCGATCATGAAATTTCTTATGAAGGCTTCGCCGGAGATCAAATATTCATCGGGAAGGACATATAAGGGTCCAATAGACAATTTTCCTTCTTGAACGCGCCTTTTAATTTCATCAAACTTTTCTGCTCGCACTTCCAAATAATCCTCGATCGGGATGGCCTGGCCATCCATTGTAAAATTTGCGTAATCGGGATTGGTATTATAGATATCAAGAAGCCTATCCATCAAGGTGACCAATCGGGCTCGGTATTCATTAAATGGAAGATACCACTCACGATCCCAATGGGTTTCGGGGGTGATGATGGCTTCAAATTTTTTCTCCTCGACCATAATACAGATTATGAAAGAATCGTTTAAAAAATCACCGAACTCGACTCCTTTGATATATAACGAATTCCATTTACTTTGCGGATTAGTTTTTATGGTTCCAACCCAAAAAACATAAACAACATAAGTTTTAAAGAATTACCAAAACTATGCCCACGAAAATGGTACAACCCTCGCTCGACCTTATTCCCGATAATGAAGAAGGAGGAATGCGGGTTGCGGTTCTTGATGCTCCTTACAAAATTCGATTGGCCAAAGCAAAAATACCCGAGCCCGGACCTGACGAAGTAAGGGTGAAAATAAAGTATGTAGGAATTTGCGGAAGCGATGTTGAAACCTACAGAGGCATCAGATCTCCCGAATTCGTTGCATTTCCCACAAGATTGGGGCATGAAGCTGCGGGTATCATTGACAAAGTCGGAAAAAACATTATCGGATTGAAACAAGGCGATCGTGTCTGTCTCCGCTATGTTTGGGGTGCTTTTGCAGAATATATCGTTTGCAAACCGTTCAATATTCAAGTAATTCCGGACACCATACCGCTTTTGGAATCCTCGCTCATCGAAATATTACCAGGAGTCATCCACGCGGCAGAACTGGGAAAAATTAGCCCCGACAAAAACGTGCTGATCATGGGCCAAGGCGTTTCCGGATTGGTCATCACTCAAGTGATTCGATTGCACTCACCCAGAAACCTTGCCGTGACCGACCTCTTCGAGGATAAATTGGAGTTGGCCAAAAAATACGGCGCCACCCATTGTTACAAAATAAATAACGAACACGATAAAACCATGAACTATGTTGCAAAACACTTTCCCGACGGGTTTGATGTTGTGATCCCGTGCTTATTGAACGGAGATGGAATGATAGATGCTTTGGATTGCGTCGCACAGAATGGAAAAATTGTAATGTACGGTTGTATCGGCCCTTGCGAAAAACCGTTCGATTTTTTCAAAGTGCATCGAAAACGTACAGAAATCTTGAGCACAGAACCGAAAAGGGATATCGATATGCGAAAATTTTTCGATGAAGGACTCCGACTCGTCAAATCCGGCCTCGTCAATACATCGGAAATGGTCACACATATCTTGGGGTTATCGGAAATCCAAAAAGCGTTTCAACTTCGGGAAAAATATCAGAAAGGGGTCATTCATGTAATGATCGATTGCGAAAAATGAATAACCTGTCTTTTTTATTTTATTTTTATATTATTCAGTCGAACGGGTAGATATATGAATCCAAAACCAAGAATACTCTTAATTTATTGGATGATTAAAGCGAAAAATAACCAAGATTCCCTCGATAACAAAAATTAAAGAAAAAATCGAGGGAGATGAATTAATCATCATTTGATTTAGCTGCTTTAAGCTTTTTCAGTTCTCTTCTGTATTCTTTCTCTCGTTTCTTCAAATCCTTAATTTCCTCCTCTTTGGCCTTTAACCTATAGGCCCGAAATGAAGTCGAAAGAAATTTATCAAAATATGCAAAACATCCGAATAACACACCTAAAAAGTGGCAGAGCTCCAAAACATAATAATATTGTTTAATGTGCTGATAAAAAGCAGTCAATTCAATAACAAATGGGAATAATGAGACCAAAACAAGAACAGCACCCAGCGCAAGCAATAATAAATATTTTTCATACTTGAACAACGCTTTAGCATTCGAGAAATAAATCCGGAACCAAAATACCACGATGATTGTGAATATCGGGGTGAACACAAAAGAGCCGATCCCTAAAAAAATCAGAAGTAGAGCCGCCACACGACGACGCCACAGATCCAATTGATCCTTCAACTTCATTTGATCTTGCATCTGAGCATGAGCATAATCGCGCCGCAGCAAGTAAAACCGCTTTTTAATCGACCGAGAAGAATCCTTAAACGCAGATCTGAGCATGTCTCCCGTTGTCGCAATCACTACCGATTCAAATTTGTCCTTGTATATTGGAATCATATACATCGATAATAACAACGAAATTATACCCATGAGAAACAAAATTGAATCGAAAAGCGTGTTCACAGATTTCTCTAACATATAACTTGCAATCACTTTGTACCCTCCATAGATTAAAAGAGAAAACGGAAGCAAAATCATGACATAATAAAAAATCCGCAAATTCCCCCGATTCTCTTTGCCTTGGAAAGTTTCCGGAAATTTATCAAGGACGAGTATGGAAAGAGAGAGAATCCCGATAACAACCCCCAAGCCACCTAAAAATTTTGCAGTTCCAAAGAAAATAATCAACGAGATATTCAAAGAAGCGATTCCATACACTAAAATCCAATACATTATAATAAAAGAACCAACCAAGCCCAAAATCCATAAACCCAGTGTTTTTTTAGCCCATTTATCGAGTTCCATACTTAGGGTTTATTTCTATCGCTAAAAAATATTTCCGCTATCAAATATCAGCCGAACCAATTTCGGACAGACCCGGTCCACGTTGATAAAAGCGAAAGTAGCGCATCAAAACTCGATTTCACCAACGAATAATGCGTAAATTTGCCTTTTTTCCAACCGCGAATGAGTTCTACCTCC
>CAZUTM010000059.1:0-25573 GCA_964623665.1 uncultured archaeon | reverse complement strand
TTCATTCCATTCTTTGGAGTCATCGGTGCGCTTTATAGGTCGGTATGGTAGCGGTTCCGAATACCCTCGGCCTTGGTACAAATCGGGCAAGGTATAGGGATGATTCGGAGTTCCGAAGACCAATAGTTTTCCGGGATTCAAAATGCCGTTCGGATCCAACATATCTTTGATTCGTGCAATCAAATCGTAGAACTGTTTATCGCCGCGGGTCCATATCTTTCGTGCAATGGGCGGTGACATTTTATACGGCACGCCTCCGATATCCAAGATTACATCGGCTACTTGCTCGATAGCATCTTGCACTTTGTGGATTTCTTCAAGAGAACTCTTGTTGAAAGGAATTATGAAACGCAGAACGAAATAGTGGTCTGCTTTCATCGGACGCAACACCCCGATGGGGAAAAACCCGCGATCTGCAAGCACTTTGGAACCTGACATAAGCCCATCAGCCACTTGTGTAATGGGTACGTAGGAGCCTACCCATGTGAGTCCTCCGCCCCGTTGCAAATCATAGAAAGCGGGGAGTTGTGCGGGTAGATCTAGGATGCTTGCGAACACTTTTTCGAGTTCTCCGAATTCCTCCGGAAAGATCATCAAGCAATCTTTATCCTTTACGAACTTTTTAAGGGCTTTGATTTTTGCCTCGAATATTTCTTTGACTTCCGAACCAATGGTTAGTCCAACGATTAAAATAGGGTCATTTTCACCGGCTTTCGGCAAAGGAAGTAAATGAAATTTGACCAATTTCTGAACGAACGGAATCGGATTATTGGCGGTTAGTGCTTTAAGGAGCGGCCACACTTTTTTCATCCAACGCACGGTATTGCCCTTTCTTAGAAATGCGGCAAGATTAGCCATGAGTTCAATGAGATGGTTTGGAATAAGCCCTCGAGCAACTTTGGCGGGGAAATATCCGATTCCAATCTCATCGCAAAGATGAAGCTTATCGAGATCATGGACCCAAGTCTTAAAGAATTCATAGGTTTTTGTTGGGAGCAGTGCAATGTTCCTCAGATATTTAGGTCTATCAATCAATTGAATCGAAATTTTTGTAACGATTCCCATAATCCCTTGGGTAGCCACAAAGATTCCGGTTAAATCGGGAAGCGGAGCTCGCCCATACCAAAATTCGCCGCCGTTAATCGCATGATTGCCAATTTGAACAATCTCACCCGTAGGCAAGACCACCTCTAATCCATTAATAAAATTATCCGCAGACCCATAGAGAACACTCAAGGAACCCAATCCATTCAATAATGCATTTGTACAAACCGAAGTCCATGGAGGGGAAAATGGGAATGAATACCGAAATTCCGAAAGCTCTGTATCGAAGAGATGACGTAAGTGACCAAAGGTAAAGCCGGGCTCTACAACAATATACTTATTTGCTTTATCAATCTTGATTACACGGCGCATCCGTTTGAAATCCATGGTAATCGAACCTTCAGTGTGCGGGAGAGTTAAACCGCCAACGTTTGCACCGCATGCAAAGGGAAGAATCGAAAATCGCATTTTGTTCGCCAATTGAACGATTTTCTGAACTTCGCCAACCGAATCCGGAAGAACAACCGCATCAACAACACAAGGCGCGGTCTGTTCGGTCATATCCCTGCTTGAATTGTTGCAGACTTCCGGATCGATTGATACCCATTGTTCGCCAACTATGCGTTTCAATTCTTCGATAGTGTGTTGCGAAAGTTTTGACATAGTTCTATTTTCTCCGCTGTGTATTTCAAGATATTCTTTAATTTTGAATTTCAATTCTTTTCTCAGCGCAATTCGGTAAAAAATAAAGATCCAATGAGAATTTTTTTATAAAACAAAATTTAACATATACACCATGGAAGAAATCACGGATAATCATCCGAAAGGCGAATCGACGAATTGTATTAACAAAAATCCAGTTCTAAAATGGAGTTTCGGAATTTTGGCCCTATCCTTCGGAACTCAATATTTTAGCGAGATCGAAGGAAATTGGATAAATTCATTTTTGAAATACTATACAGATCTTGGAAATAATCTTTCTGTGTCTATTCTGGTAGCAATTCGCAACGTAATCGGTACAATCGCCTTTATTATTTTTGGTGTTGTTTCGGATGCGTATCGAAGCAAATGGGGGCGTCGACTTCCTTTTATTCTGATGGGGGCATTTGGCACCGCGCTTCTTTTACTCTTTCTTCCGTTGATCGAATCAACGGTATTGTTTCTTCTCATCGGGGGTGTGTTAATTTCGTTTTTAAGTAATGGGATGCATATGGCATGCCGTGTTGTGGTTCCGGATATGATTTCTGAAGACAAGCGGGGCAGACTTAATACTATGGTCACGCTGATGGCAAATTTGGCATCGATACTCATTTGGATCCTTTCGCTCAGCATGTTACCCCCGGGCACAGAGAATTTTACTCGTGAAACACATACTTTGTTTATATACAGCGGGGCGTTTGTTTTGATTATCGTTGGATTGACATCTTCTTTATTGTTAAGGCAAGATAGCACAGCAATGGAACTCAAAGATTGGAAACAAGAGTTCATGAAATTATTCAAAATTAATGAATTTCGCAAAAATAAAAACATGGTAATCGTGTTTTTGGGCTCGCTCTTCGTGCTGATGGCTCAAGCCGCTTATTTACCCTTTCTGCTTATTTTGGTACAAGAAGTCGAATTCACACTCGATTTGATTTTATTGGCCTTGCCCATAATTCTTACCGTATTGGGTATTTGTTTATATTTTGTTCTACATTTTATTGATAAAGTCGGCCGTAGAAGAATGGTGTTGATCGGAACGCTGATTGCGCCTATAGGTTCAATTTTAATTGTGGTTAACGATTCTACATTCTTTTTTATCAGCGGGCTTGCGATAATGATGCCGATGGTGATTGTGACGAATATCGGTGTTGATACGTGGATTCAAGATGTATTACCCGAGGATGCTCGCGGTCGATTTATGGGAGTCATACGGTTAGCTCATGGATTGGGACAAGTTCCCGGGGTGATGTTGGCGGGATTTTTAGCGGATCATTTTGGAATTTTGTATATATTTCTCGCGGCGGGTATTATCTTGTGGTGCAGTGTCCCGATCTTCTTGAAAGCGAAAGAATCTTTGAAAAAAGCAGATAAAAAACACATTTGAACACATTTCAAGCGTTCACTCATTTTCGATTTTGAAATTTTTTCGCGATCACCGGGCCGATTGATTTTCAACGCCAAAATAGATCTTTTCAACGCTAAAATAGATCTTTTCAACGCCAAAATAGATCTTTTCAACGCCAAAATAGATCTTTTCAACGCTAAAATAGATCTTTTCAACGCCAAAATAGATCTTTTCAACGCCAAAATAGATCTTTCCAACGCTAAAATAGATCTTTTCAACGCCAAAATAGATCTTTTCAATGCTAAAATAGATCTTTTCAACGCCAAAATAGATCTTTCCGGCAAAATAAATCTTTTCAACGCTAAAATAGAGAGTATAAAAAAGGGGGATGAATTCAATCGAATTTTGGTTATTCTTTAAGCGGCCATTTTAGAATTGGTTTTTTTGCAGCTAAAACCGGGTCCAATCTTCCGATTTTTGTGGTTATGGGTGCTTTTTTCACGAGTTCTGGGTTGTTTTTTGCTTCTTCATAGATTTTTTCATAGATTTCGATTAATTTATTGAGAGATTCAAGGGATTCTGTTTCCGTGGGTTCAATCATGAGCGCGCCGTGAACAATCAGAGGGAAGAAGATGGTCGGTGGATGAATTCCGTAATCGATCATTCGTTTTGCAAGATCTTCAGTGGATACGCCGTTAGGATGGTTTTTATCGCTTAATACGAATTCGTGCATGCAAATTCTGTTGTACGGGAGGTGGTATAATTTTTGTAATTTGACCCGTAAATAATTTGCGTTGAGGACAGCGATTTTTGCGACTCGGTCGATATTTTCACCCATTGCGAGTAAATATGCATAAGCGCGTAAATAAACGCCGAAATTTCCGTAAAATGCTCTCACTCGTTTTGCATTTTCCGGTAAATATTTTGCAAGAAAGGCTTTTACACCGACCGGTCCCGATCCCGGGCCTCCTCCGCCGTGGGGCGTTGAAAATGTTTTATGCAAGTTCATGTGGATTATGTCGAATCCCATATCACCCGGTCTGCAAACTCCAACGATTGCATTTAAGTTTGCCCCGTCATAGTAGCATAATCCGCCGTATTTATGTACGATTTCGGTGATTTTGAGAATGTTTCTATCGAAAAGTCCAAGCGTGTTGGGGTTCGTGAGCATGATTCCGGCCACATCTCCCATCTTCATGGTTTCTTCAAGCTTTACCAGATCAATTTCACCGTCTGGGGTTTCATCTAATTCTATTACCGAAAAACCTGACATTACGGCTGACGCGGGGTTTGTTCCATGGCTTGCTGCAGGAACGATGATTTTATCTTTCTTAAGGCCTTTTTCTTCAAAGTATTGCTTGAAAATGAATAATCCAGTGAGTTCGCCATGAGCGCCCGCTGCGGGTTGTAAGGTGACATCATCCATGCCCGTAATCTTTTGGAGTTTTTCTCTTAATACGTCGATAATTTCATTGCATCCCAAGGATTCGGGTTGTAGTGGATGGATATTGGTGAATTCTTCCAATTTTGTGACTTTTTCATTGATTTTCGGGTTATATTTCATGGTGCATGAACCGAGCGTATAGATTCCGGTATCCACCGAATAATTTTGATGACTTAAATTCACGAAATGTCGAATAATTTCGATTTCCGGAACATTCGGAAGACATTTGGGATAGCATTCATCGGTTTTTTGAAATTGGGTCGGCAAAGCCGCGTTTACATCGAATGGAAAATCATCCAAGTCATCTTTGGGAAGATAATTCGGTTTTACGAAATATTCGTTGTGTTTATCGAATATAAGTTGCATTATTGAGCGACCTCCTTGAGAAGATTGATAATGGTATCCAAATCGGCTTTATTGAGTAATTCCGTAACGCAGATTAAGACTTGATTGGATCGATTTGGATAGTATTCTTCAAGCCGGAGCGGTGGACATATATCTACTTTCAATAATTTTGCATTGAATGCTTCCAATTGGCTTGAGTTTGAGAATTGAAGGCAGAATTCATTGTACACGGGATGGGAGTAGACCAATTTTACCTTTGATAGCGGTTTGATATGTTCGATGAGATAGGTTGTTTTCTTTAAGTTTTGGATTGCAAGTTCTTTTAATCCTTGGGATCCAAGAGCCAATAGGTAGGTTAATACCCCTAGCATGCACAAGGCTTGATTAGAGCAGATATTTGACAATGCTTTATCTCTTCTGATGTGCTGTTCACGGGTTTGCAATGTGAGAATGAATCCTTCTGATGCGCCATCGACCGATTTGGTATATCCGACCAATCTTCCGGGAATTTTGCGCATGAGGTCTGCGGTGGTACAGAACACACCGATTCCGGGGCCTCCAAAGTTCATTGGAAGTCCTAACGATTGCCCTTCACCCACAAAAATATCCACACCGTTTTCGGAAGGTTTTTTGAGAATTCCCAGTGCGGTCATATCTGTCATGGCTTGAATAACTACTGTTTTATTATTTTTCGCTTTGATTGCCTTGGTAATGGATTGCAGATCGTGCACGTTTCCGAAAAAGTCCGGATTTTGAATAAGGACCGATGCGGTGTCTTCTGTGATATTTTCGATGATTTTGTTCAGAGATAAAACCTTCATCGATGCATTTCTGCCATAGCAATATGTGGAAACGGTTTCGATGTATTCCGGATGGACAGAATCCGCCACAATGACTTCATTTTTTTTATTTTTAAGGACGCCCAAGATAACGGCTTCGGCTGCAGCGGTCGAACCATCATACATGGATGCATTTGAAACTTCAAGGCCGGTTAACATTGCCATCGCGGTTTGATATTCAAAAATTGCGGTGAGCATTCCTTGGCTGATTTCCGGTTGATAGGGCGTGTATGCGGTGTAGAATTCATTTCGAGATAATACTTCATCTACAATTGCGGGTCGATAATGCGCATAACAGCCCGCGCCCAATAAATATTTTTTAAATACTTTATTTCCAGAACCGATATCCTTGATTTCGTTTAAGATATCCGGTTCAGACATGGGTTCGCCTAATTTTATTTTCGTTTTAATTGAATTTGGGATATCTACAAACAGATCATCCAGGCTTTGAACTCCAATTTCTTTTAGCATCTTTTGTATCTCTATTTCCGAATGCGGAATATAATCCATGTTTTTTTCCCTCGATTTGAGATGTTGGAAATGAAAAAAAGATCTTATCGTTTTCTTTTATAATATTTTATTTTTTAATGGAATCGAGATATTTGGAATAGGCGTCGGCTTCCATCAATTCGGAGAGTTGAGCGGGATTTTTAATTTCGATTTTCACTATCCATCCCGCGCCATATGGGTCTTTATTGACGAGATCCCAACTATCTTCGAGCTTTTGATTCTTTTCCACAAGGGTGCCATCGACCGGTGCCTTGACATAATCCATAGATTTGTGGGATTCGATCGGCACAAGATCATCTCCCTTTTTAAAAGATTCAACGGCTTCATCGAACCCTATATACACGATTTCGCCGAGTTCGTGCTGGGCAAAATCGGAGATTCCAATGATACCCATTTTTCCTTCAACTTTTAACCATTCATGCGTAGAAGCATATTTCAATCCTTTTTTTACTTCGACCATTTTTACCATTTTCTCCAATAATTTCTTGAAAAAAAAGTTTTCTTTTCTATGCTTGGGGAATTCAGCGCAGAACCATCATTTCTTTTTGTAAGAAACCCATGGTGTTTGCACAATCTTTGCCATTTTTAATTTATCTCGGATTTGGACTTTCAAGTGAGTTCCGATTTGGCTTGATTCTGTTTTGATGAGCGCCAAAGCGATGGTTTTATTTACACTGGGGCCGAATGCACCCGAAGTGATAAACCCTATTTCCTTTTCGTTCATATCGAACACTTTATAGCCTCTTCTAAGGATGCCTTTATCTTCCAATTCCAAGCCTCTGAGAATTCTTTGCGTGCCTTCTTTCTTTTGTTTCAAGAGAATCTCTTTTCCGATAAAATCGGATGCCTTCTCTTTAACGGCCCAAGCGATCGATGCCTCAATCGGGGTAATTTCATTGTTGATTTCATGTCCATATAGCGAATAGCAAGCTTCTAACCGCAAGGTGTCTCTTGCTCCTAACCCTGCGGGTTCAACGCCATGCGCTTTCCCGCTTTCAAAAATATACTCCCACACTTGTAAAGCATCTTTAACCGAACATGATAATTCAAACCCATCTTCGCCCGTATATCCGGTCCTTGCAATGAAAACCGGAACTCCTTTCATGTTCGTTTCCACAAACCCGAATCGCTTTAACTGGCTAAGATCGAAATCCGTAATAGGATTCAACGCAATTTCTGCTGTTGGACCTTGAATTGCGAGTCTTGCTCGCTCTCCCGATTCGTTTTTTAAATCCGCATCGAACCCGGATTTATGTTGCATCAACCAATCGAAATCCTTTTGCATATTTGAAGCATTGACAATGATTTTGAATTTTGTCTCGGAATAGCGATAATAAAAGAGATCATCGACAACGGTCCCATTCGGATAACACATACAAGCATATTGGGCCATATTGGATTTAAGGGATGATACGTCGTTCGTTACCATGAAATTTAAAAATTTTTCAGCATCTTTTCCCGTTAACAAGAACTCCCCCATATGCGAAATGTCAAAAACACTGCATTTCGATCTGCAATTGAGATGTTCTTCGCTCACACCTTTGTACTGCACGGGCATAAGCCACCCTTCAAAGTCGACCATCCTTGCTCCGAGTGAAACATGCTTATCGTAAAAAGGAGTTTTTTTTAATTCTTGCATGCTGATCACGTGTACTTGAAGCTTTACAGCGAAAAGCATAAAAATCTTTTGATTTAGCGTTTAGTTTTCGTATAGCATCGGAAAATTTTCGATTTCATTTGAATTCATCAGAAAACCGCTTTTTTTTAATAAATTCCTTGCAAACCTTGCTCTATATACAAAATCTTCAAATTATATTCACAATTCCAAAAGATAATGAAAAAGAATACGATTACGCTGATTTCTATTACATTTATGTTAATTTTTAGTATTTCGTTTCCATTAGTACAAATTGAATTGTATCAAAGCGATTATCAAACACGTTATGCTGCGACCAATCATATTGCAGAAACAGCGAATTCTAAACTTTTATCCTCGGAATATCTCAATTACATGCGTGAATTTTTGGATACCAATTATTTAATCAGCACCCCGAATGATGGGGGGTATGAAGGAAACCGGGTTTCGTATCAAACCATTGAATCTTTCAGGTTTGTTTTTTGTCTATTCAATTCCGATAATGCATCTAACCATGATTTGGCAAATAAAATTCTCTCTAAATTGTTTATAATTACGAATCACCCGCTCGGAAAGCCGCATTCGGTCTCGATGCTTGGGTCCTTAGAAAGTTGGGGCGGATTCGGCTGGTGGTGGAAAGAATATACATGGTTTGAAGAAGTGTATTTCTCAACGGTCGATTCTCATATCACATATCATATCATTCCCTATATTGTTTCAATCTATCATCAATTTAATGCTCTTTTGACTCCAGAAAATCAGAATGCCATTATCGAAGCCGTTCGTCCGCTTTTAACTTGGCTTCAAAACCAGTTGCCGTTTGTACAAGACCCGCTGTTTTATGTACAAAAGATTCACTCTTTGTTGATGCTTAATTCGATTATAAAAAGTCCCTTTATCGAACGGCAAGCGCTGGATATGTTCCTTCAGTATGCAAATCATGCTATAACCACCGGTCGATCGAATGCAATGAATTCGCACGAGTTGCAGTGTTTAATTTTATCCTTTCAATTGATTTATGATTATGTCCCTCTCGATTTTAAAGATATTGTAAAGGCCACAGCAAAGTATATCCTATCTACTTCAAATTTACCTCCTTTGTCCCAAATTCCGGTTAACGTTACTCAGAGATATCTTAATCCGAATTTTGAGGCCGAACTTTATTATGGCATGTCGATTTCAAATATCTCCGATTTCCTCAAAACATCTGCCATACCATTGAGTAAAGAAATGATAGCGACATATCCAAGAACTCTTTTAGGGCATCATTGGGTATTTTATCTTTTGATTTTACTTTTATCCGGTATTGGATTCTATATTTCATTTAAGAGAGGCGAAATTGATAAAGAAGAAAAGAGTGTGCGTGTGGAAGTGATGAGGACGAACAAATTCTTTGAAGGCCCTGCGATTTTTATCAATTCAGCACTTGCATTGTATATCATGGTCGCTGGGAATGATGCATTAAGCGTTTATTTATTCCTCTTCCTTTGGCCTCTGCTGTTCATTTATGGTTTCCGGAAAAATCAGAATGGAACGGTTCAAGCGCTTACCATTTTTGGTTTAATCGAAAGCAGTGTGTTCTATGCATTCCTCGCTTTTGCTCAATTCAATATCATTTCATTATTCGTTTTAATTTGGATTGTTGATGCGATTCATTCTGCAATCTTGGCCAATCGGTTTATTAGAAGACAAGCGGTGGGAGAAGGCGCAAATTCACCGTACTTGGGCTATTGCTTGATCTATTGTATATTCTTTGCGCTACTCTTTGTATTTGCGTTCTTGTTACCGAGTCCTTTCTGGCGTGGCGCTTATTACTTCATGGTTTTGTATTTCATAATGAAGCCCGCTGTTCTCATGCGTGCAAAATTCGGCTAATTTTGACCCTTCATTTAGAAAATGAAAAAATTTTTTTTCTTTGCAATTTTATTTACTTTATGTCCGAAAAAATTTGTGCAAATTGTGGTGTTAAAGTTCTACCGAACGAGAGATTTTGTCCGAATTGCGGTCGGAAAATAGTTTCTGCCGCGATGGATCCTTCAATTAATGATAATTTAAACAAAAAGATTGAACAAATCGAATTACAAAGAAATGGAAAAATACCCGCGACAAATGATGAAGAACGAATTGCGAGTCAAAATGCTGCCCGAAATCAACGCAGTTATATCTTTGTTCCCGACAATGAGAATATAATTCAACCTTCCCAGCAGTTCACCGCAATGAATAGTGCTCAAATGTATCCCGGAATTGGTGCCCGCATCCTTGCGTTTATTATCGATTTAGTTATCATTTTCTTTGTAGCCCAGTTAATATTACCCACATTCATTAGCGGAGTACAAATCCCCGATATCTCTAATTTACCTGAAGACCCGAATACTTGGACACCAGAACAGCAAGCTCTTTTTGAACAAGCATATGCAGTATTATTAAATATTTTATCGATCTTTTCAACGCTGATTACCGTTATAACCTTCATATACAATTTTCTGTTTCATATCTCCCCCGCGAAAGCAACTATTGGTCAATTGATTTTAAGATTCAAGTTGGTGGATGCGGAAACCTTAGGATCGGCAAAAATCGGAAAAATTCTTCTTGTAGATATTCTGAAATCAATTGATTTGTTGCTTTTATTCGACCTTCTATTATCTTCGGTGAACCGACGGCCCGGAATGTATCGATTATCTAATTCATTGATGAGAATCACAATGATAAAGAAATCATTTTTGAATTCTCAATCCCCGGTAAACCCCAACGCACCATTTTGAATCGAAATAGATGCTTGCGAATCGAAACATTTCTGCTTCACCAGTCTGATTGTTAATTTATACATTAAAAAAAAGTTCAAAAGAAAAAACATAGGGACAACGGGACGTTCCCGCAGAAGATTCACGGTCTATACGGAATATGGATAATTATATCCATGGAAACTTTTTTTCTGATTTTTTATATAAATTCTGATAAAGTTTTTTAGATACTTTTACAAAATAAAAAAATTCGGGAGTTAGGGACATTTCCATTAAAAATCTATGCCTTGGAGAGAACATGGGTTAATCTATTCATGCAAATTATTGTTTCATTTGATGTTTAACCGTTAATTGCTTTTTTGGATAATTAGGCCAATAGCGAATATAAGGGCCCCTTTCAACTCGAATTCAGGGGCCACTCGAGATGTATCAATTATAATAAGTCGCTTTTCAAGGAATTCTCTTAAATACACAGCACCGTATGACTTCCCAGCGCCCAAATGAATCAAGGTTCGATAAATCAGATTTCCGGAGATTCCATCCGGTGCAAATACCATACAAGGATTATCTTTGTCGATAGAATTCTCTATCAAGATTTCTTTATAATCATAGTGTGTGTTGAAAGATTGAGCCCTTTCTAGGATTTTTAATTGTTCCAAAAACATCATAGTGGTATCCAGTTTTTCATCGATAATTTTACTTCTTCCTTTATCTCCGATTCTGCCTTCACCCAAGATATTGACATGTATCTTTAAATCGAGTTTTTTGAATAACTGATCGCATAATTTAATGAATTCGACCTTTCTTTCAACAGTTTCGGCTTCATCGATACCGACCGGTGCAAAGAAAAATTGATGCCCGGATGCGGTTTCGAGTAAGGCAAGTCTGTTCAATGTAATATCCGATGTATTATAGAAGGTCTTTTTAATAATTGCTAACAATTTATTGGCAGAAATAGAGCCCCTAATAATTGCATCGAGTTTATTTTGGGTCAGATCGGCAATAATTTTCTCTTCGTGTTTTTCAGATTCCGTTAATGCAAATTTCGTATTAGTTCGGATTAAATTCAATTCAAGATGATTTTCCTTGAGAACCGGTGCATAGAACACCAAATATATTTGTTTGAACAGCGGAAAATCCGAATTTTCATTCATTATTGAAAGGAACGCGTTGATAATTTCAAGATTTCTTTGAGCAGTATCGGATAATCCTATCCCGATGATATAAGATCTTGCGGGGTGAAATTGCTTTATTGAGGTGAGGAAAAAATCCGTTATAAGAAAAGCCCGTTGTTCCATGGAATTTATCATCTCTATATGGTATGCATTAAAATATACGGGATGATTAATAGCATTGAATTGTAATATGCATGAGCGACCCAAACAGCAATAATATTCTTCTTTTTTGTGTATGTGAAAGAGAGAATTAAAGAGATTGCCATATAGGGCACAAATGAAGGAATGAATAAAACCGGTTCAAGAATGATATTTAGAAGAATATGGAACATCGCAAAATAGGACGCACCAAATATTGTTCCGCCGATTTTTCCAAGGGAATTTTCGAACCCTGTTTGGGAATAGGCCCGAAACATTGCTTCTTCCGACGGCCCAATGATGAAAATGTTTCCCAATGCAAATAAAATTACCGTTATCAAAGATATATCCATCCCGAAATCCAATCCGGGCATTTCGGAGACCAATTCTTCCACATCCGAGAATGAAAACCCATAAATCACCTTGAAGAGCCAGTCCGCAAAAAATTGAGAAAGAACCACAACCACCAACATAAGCGAAC
This sequence comes from uncultured archaeon, assembly GCA_964623665.1. Classification (GTDB taxonomy): domain Archaea; phylum Asgardarchaeota; class Lokiarchaeia; order Sigyniarchaeales; family Promethearchaeaceae; genus CAZUTM01. The sequence goes on along the minus strand of CAZUTM010000059.1, from coordinate 13,173 downwards.
CAATAGCGAGCCCCAAGATAATATTTTTCACCCAATCTTTTGCATCATAAAAGCCTATAGGAATTCCTATTAAATTCAATCGTGCTTTAAATGGTATCTTATATCCAACAAACCTTTTTATATAGAACATCGGGATAATTAAATAGAACAACGTGAAAACAATGCTAATCGAAATAACGCTTGTATTAATATTAATACCGGTGAAAATCAAAGATATGGCCACAAAGATGGCAATAATAATCGTAGAAAGAAGCGGTAATAAGATTCCCGAACCAACACCCAATTTTCTTCGTCCTGAATTTAATAAACCGTACCGATACGCTTGATAGCGCTCATCATTTGAACCTTTCAAGTTTGCATTTATATCATCATAAGGAATCCCATTTTTACCTAAATCATAATTTCTGATAATATTTTCCATGTATGATGGCCCTAGCGTTCGATAATAAATATCAATTGATGGTGCGGGGTTTCCATTTATATCATATAAAAATTTAAGATTGCAAACTTGACAATTCGGGATTTTGCGTTGAAGAGAATAAGGAGTATTACAAACCGGACAAGAAAATTGAAGCATCGAAGCACGAATGTTATTATTATTTAGAGGTGGGTTGTTAGGATTAGTCGTTAGTGAGGAAAGATCAACATCTCTCAATCGAAACCCACATTTGGTGCAAAAATTGGTATCTCGCTCTTCTAAAATCCCTTGACAATTCGGACATCGTTCCATGTTGTATAGAATTCAGCATAAAAAAAAAGGCTTTTGTTGAAAAATTATAAGATTATGTTTAAATCGGATAATTTGGTTTAGAAGAGACAAGAGTGGTGGTTTCTTCGATGGAACCCCGAATCTCTTCATCTTCTCTCATTTTGGTCACGACTTCATCTAAATCTTCCAATTTCTTAAACGAGATCTCGATAATCACATCCCATGGTCCGAACACGGGTGTTGAATATGTGACTTTCCATTTTCCTTCTACGGGCTTATAGGTCATTACCCGATTTGCGATTTTCCATTCTACCCCGATTTTGGATAATCTAACCAGAATGTATCCTCGGAAGAATTTGTCCTCTGTGTTTTCTACCATTTCTAATACTCCAAAAGGTTCTTGTAGAAATAAAAAAAATGAAAAAATAAAAAATTTGCGAAATATTTTTGCAATTACTTATGGAGCCACTCGAAAAATTCATTCGAATTGAAGCACTAAAAAATGCGTTGCGATTCAAAGGGAAAGCCAACGATAAAGTTATTATCGGGCGTGTTATGTCAGAATTTCCGGAATATCGGACCAAAAAGGATGAGGCCATTACGTTGATTGCCAAGATTGTGAATGAAATCAACGCAATGTCAGAGGATCAACAAAAAAAAGCATTAGAAGAAATTGATACTAATGCTTTAGAAGATGTTCCAAAAAAGAAGGTCGAGGAAAAAGGATTACCCGATTTACCCAATATTATTAAAGGTAAACCGATATGCATGCGCATGGCACCGTTTCCGAGCGGAGCCCTTCATATCGGAAACGCACGCGCTTTTATTCTTAATGATTATTATGTAAAAAGATATAAAGAACAAGGATATGATGCAAAACTTTTGCTGGTATATGATGATACCATAGGTTCCACGCTTAAAGAGTTAAACAGCCCGGATGCAAAATTTGTCTTGCCGGAAGCCTATGATCTAATTAAAGAAGGCTTAGAATGGTTGGATATCAAGTTTGAAAAACCCGTGTATAAGTCGGATCGAATTGATGTGTACATTAAAGAAGCAGAGACAATGATTAGAAACAATTGGGCGTACGCTTGCACATGTGATTCTGAAGTATTTAGAGAGCAATATAAAAAGACCGGCACCGATTGTCCTTGCCGAAGCAGGTCCATCGAACAGAATCTTGAAATCTATCAAAAAATGAAGAATAATGAAATGGAAGAGGGTGCAGCGGTCATTCGAATAAAAATGGGGATGCAATTGAAGGATCCCGCCATCCGGGATAATGTTATCATGAGGATCTCTGATGCACCTCATCCCAGAATCGGCACCAAGGTAAGATTATGGCCTACATTAGAATTTTCATGGGGCTTGGATGACCATCTCTTGGGAATCACTCATATTATAAGAGGAATCGACCTTGTTAAAGAAGGTGTGATCGAAGGTTTTATTTGGGATTTATATGGATGGGAGCACCCCACGATCATCAATTATGGAAGATTAAAATTCTCGGATGAATTCAAACTATCAAAAACCTTTCAAAGAAATATGATTCAGAAAGGCGAATATTCGGGATGGGAAGACCCCCGCACTTGGACTCTTCAAAGCCTCAAAGCAAGAGGCATCTATCCGGAAGCACTCCGTTCTGCAATCCTTGATCTAAAATTATCACAACGAGCCGTAACCTTCGAAAAAGCATGGGTTTATTCATATAACAAAAATATCATTGATCCCAAAGCGGATCGATATTGGTTTGTCGAAGACCCGATCCAACTCATCATAAAAGACGTGCCTTTCAAAGAATTTGTTTCCGAACCGCTCCTTCATCCGCAAAATGAAGCGCGCGGAAAAAGAAAAGTGGTCATGAAGGCAACCAATGGAACGGTAAAAGTATGGGTTTCTAAACTTGATTTACAACCCGTATATAATAGCAAAAATGAATTATTGTTTGAAGCGATACAACCTGGTCTAAATATTCGCTTAAAAGATGGATTTAACGTGAGCATCGAATCCATTGATCCGAATAAAGAAATTATCTCAAAGTATCTTTCTAACGAGATGCAAAACTTTCGAAAAATCCAATGGATTCCCACCGAAAATCATGTCGAAGTATCGGTTTTAAGACCGGAAGGATTTTTTACAAATGGATTCGGCGAAAGTGCAATTAAAAGTTTGAATATCGATCAAATCATTCAATTCGAAAGATATGGATTTGTCAGAATTAAAAAGATCGACAAAGAGAAAATTTCGTGTTATTTTGTTCATGAATAAGCCGATCTTGATACCACATTTGATTTTTTTGCTTCTTCGAATTTTAATTTACCGAGATTGAAGTTTCATTACATTCCAGATGTTCGATATTTCTTGAAAAATGCATAGAGATAGGCAATTGTTTAAAGCAAGCGAAAAACGAAGGAAGATCATGGGCATTTTAAATTTGCCATGCGCGAAATGCGGGACGCCTATTTCGATCATCAAAGGAACAACCACCACTTGCTTTAATTGTGGAGAACTGAATATATTCAACGATTCATACGAGATTTTCAGCAATTATATCCAAGAAATATTCGGTTACCCTAAAGCAATTGAATCAATAGAACAAGATCTCCAAGAAAAAACACTAATGGAAAGACAAAATGCAATTGATAAAGCATTCACCAAATTTCTCAATGAGAATAGAAGCATAAGTAAGATCATCTACACAAAAATTGATGATAAAGCCGAAATATTGGATAAATCTAAAGTAATTACGCTGTCCAGATCCGCATCGCTCTTGGCATTAACCATTGAAACCTATTTCCTTCCACACATCACCAATGATTTCATGAAAGCTCAACAATACGAAATTAAACACTATGCAGAAATCCATGCCCTATTGTTATGGGGACTTGCATTATCTATCGACGCAAAAGAAGCGTATACCATCGAAAAGACTAAGGATAAATATATCGAATGCGAAAAGCTATTTACACGAATTATTAATTATATCGAAAAAATAACCCAAGAATCAAAAAACGGCAAGGTTGATGAAGAAAAGCAGATTGCCTTGATCGGCAAAGACTTTGCAAAATTATTATACAACATTACGGATACGAACCCCGCGTATTTCATCGATAACATCGAGGAAATTGAAGCAAAATTGAAGAATGGAACCTCACGGAAAATAACGGAAACGAAAACGCAATTGTTAAAAATATATGAGATCGCAGTAAATTTCTCATTTATTAATGAAGATTTGCGAAATCTAAAATTAAATTCACCGGAACCCAAAGAAGAACACATACTCTACAATATCCAATCTGTAAAAGATGAAATCGCAGTCTTTAAGCGAAAACTTAAGGAAATCAAACAAAAATTTGAAGATATAAAGAAGAAACTCATTATTATTCACTGCGGAAATTATCTCGAATATATCAACACATTCATAGCGGAATTCAACAAAAAATATCGCGAAATCCAAGAAATTGTCGATAATACCATTATCAACCATATACAAAAACTGATAGCTGAATTCAGCATGGAAGCATCCGAACAATTCGACCTAATCGAAGATATGTTGGAAACAGGCTTGGTTTCCGAAGAAAACCTCGTGACGAAAATCGAACAACAAAAAAATAATTTACTCGAATCCGCCGCTACGATAAAATTCTTTACCGAAGATCTTTGTAAGATGGCAGAACTCGAAAAATTGGAAAGGTCATTGATTAATGATGTAATATCCGCCACGATGGAGAAAAAAGCCATTTTCGATAAAAAATTATACAAGTTCACAAGGAAAATCATCGACGACTTTATCGAACAACGCAATGAACAAAAAATGACCATGGAACAACAAAGACATACCTTTGCAATCAAACTGATGCCTAAAATTGACGCATTAAGAAAATTGGCCTTTAATAAAAAGAACATTGAAATTTCCTTCCCATTGTTCATGGAACTCATGGTTTTGTCCACCAAACTCGAAATCAACCACGAACAAAAGGTAATTCTATTGATAGAGAATCCGAATGCATATCCGCTTGAAAATGTTGAAGCATCGTTCTTTGTTCCCAGAAATATTATGATCACCAATCAACTTTTTAGAATCGATAAGTTAAAACCGCAAGAACGAAAAGAACTCTCAATTCTTATCCTTCCAACACAAAATGGAATCTATTATTTGATGGCAATGGTTCAATATGAAGATAAAGTATCCAAAGAGCAATTTTGGCTCCCCTCGGTAAAAATCAAAATTACGGTCGGAAAACCGCCCACGCAAGAAGATATTCTCAAAGAATTATACGAAAAATACGGCTTGAAAGACGATAGACTTAAAGAATTCATGGAAAAATTCAATCCATTTTTGCAAGAAGAACCTCTCAAAGAATATGATAGCGAGGTCACCATTGAAAAAGTTCCTCTCTACAAACAAGACCAATTCTTTGAAGATAAATTTAAGTTCGATGAAGATAACATGGAATATAGCCAAAAGAATTACGAGTCAGAAGAAGAAGACATCGAACTTGAAGGAGAGACTGAAGACGACATGGACGACATCGAAGATGGATACGAAGACGAAGATGATGGTGGAGAAGAGTCCGAAGAAATCGAAAAAGATTCAAAGACTCCGAAAAAAAATTAGCTATAAATCAATCCAACTCCACCCAATAATTAAATATTCTATTTCGTTTACAATCTCGCTGATCCTTAACCAAATTCCTTTTTTGTTTACCCCCAAAAAATATGCAAGCCCCAAAAATACATCTTTGTTGTTAAATAATCCGCAAATGGTCCCTTCACGAATTTGATATTCATCAAGGTTCGCATCCACACGTTGAATCAACCCAGATTCTTGATTGAAAAATTCTTTATATATTTTAACTTTGGATCGCAAAAACATCCGGTCGATAGAAGCGGAAAAGAAGCGATAATACATCAATGTTCGATGCTGTTTCCGGTCCTCTTGACTCCGAGGGAAGTAATATTGATTTTCATCGGGCACTAACAAATACTGAATATTACGTTTGTCTAATGATGCTTTCATTGTTAAAGTAAAAATCTGTTGTTCATTGGAATCCAAAACACACACAAAATTAGGTTTAATTTGATCCAATAAATTTATTTTTTGTACAATCCCATCATCTTCAATCCAGCCATCTGTATCCACTATCACGATAGCGCCTTTTGGGACGGCCTCCACTAATTCTGCTATTCGTTTCGACTGAATGAAGATACTCGATTTTCCTCCGCGGATGTATCCGGTAAAGCGAGCCTCTTTATATTTCAATTGGTAAAAACTTAAAACTGGAACGTTTATCTTGGCCATTGCTACCGTTCCAGGCATATAGAGAGATTGCTGCCCCATATCGCCATCGACAACATACACGCTGGGAAAATATTGAGCCAATCGATTAGCATGAAAAAGGACTTGTGTAGTTTTGCCTTTTGTCTTTCCAACTACCATCACTACGAATTTTCCTTTGTGATCATTTTCGAAAAACGATTTTATATTCTCGATTAAAACATCGGAAGCAAAAATCCAACTTTTTGGAATTGGATTTGCTTCTAATTCTTTGATAATATCGCCGATATCTTTTACATCAGCATTAATTTCAACGATGGTGGCTTCTGAATCGCACTTTGCGGGAAGCGATTTATTTGCTTTTAAAACAAAATCCTCACCCGGAAGCATCTTCTTATTCAAGATATCGATGGAACCGCATATTACACAGAATTTTGAAGGCCCAAAAATGATGAAGAAGCTATCTCTTTTTGGTTCGTATTTGAAAAGCAAATAAATCACGCCTTATTTTTAGAGGAAATTTTCAAATCAAAATAATCGCTCAAAGAATATATTTTTAATTGTTGGTTGCTTTTTTAAATTGGTAAATGCTCACGGGTATATCGTCCAGCTTGGATAGGGCGCCGGCTTGCGGAGCCGGAATTCGGCTGTTCAAATCAGCCTATACCCGTTCGATTTTTTACCCGAAATTCCAAGGGTGTGTAGTCTAGCATGGATAGGGCGCCGGCTTCCGGAGCCGGATTCCGGCTGTTCAAATCAGCCCACACCCGCTATTCCTTTGAAATCATCCATTCATTTTCAATTCACAAAGAATTATTAAAAAAAAAGGCTGGAGCGATTGATAACATCCAAGACGGAAATCCATCCACGATCAAAGACTTACAAGATGATTGAGCGTTTCTAATTCACGATGCCATTTCTTTCTAAGCGTTTGCGCCATACTTGCGGCAACTGAATGCAATTTCTCATATATAGGCCGATTCACCGATTCTATTTCTTCAATCCATTCTTTCGGGATAACATCATAGCCGTGAATTAAGCCCGAGAGCGTGCCTAAAATATTTGAAATGGTATCGGAATCTCTCCCGATATTAGTTCCCGCTTTCAAGCCCTCCAGAAAATCCCCATTTGTAATTTTAAATAAGGCAGTGGAAAGGGTGAGAACTTCGATCGGATCAATCGGATGCCACTGAAGCAATTCTCGATAAAGATCTTCTCTTGCATCCCGCCAATTATGATATTTTTCGGCAATTTCTAATCCTAATTTCACCGAATCATAGACAGAATTCAGTTTTCGGTCATCCCAGTGAATTAATTTTTTCTTCGAACTAAATTTCAAGATAGTGTCGCAAACAAGAGATACCGGATGTTCAGTTGAACATGTAACGGAGACTCCGGCTGCCAGCGCAGCCGCCGCAAGAGCATCGGGTTCGGGTTGATACATATAAGCCAATGAAAGCGCCTCTTGAAAGGCTCGATCGGGATTTCCCATGTTGAAAATGCCCACCGGTGCAATCGCCATAATTGCACTTCCTGTATTGATGTTATATATTCCGGTTTGCCTTGGAGATACCCCGCGACGTAATAATTCCAAGGAGTTACGCATACACCAAAAAAATTTATCCGCGTTGGTGAATTTTTGCAACCAAATTTCGGCTAAATCTTCTGGCCCGATGGACCGGCCATACGTGATATAGGCATCATAATAGAGCAAAGCGATTCTAAAATCATCTTCAGTCTCCAATCGACTCATCGTCAATGGTTCTTGGATTTCGCCGTATGATTTTTGAATCTTTTTCCAATCCCAATTTTCCACGGGAGAACCCATGACATTTCCAATAACGGAACCAAAAATCGCACCTTTCAAGCGATTTTCAAGCAAAGGAAGAGTACCCATACAAAATATTAGAACATTTATAATAAATACCTTTTCAAAAAGTATATAGAATCCAAAACCAATAGAAACAATTTTAACTTCTGAAAGTGAAAAGTATCATATGTTGCTTCAAGTATTGGAAATACTGCAAGATGATCGGGGAAAAGCGAGATCGGGATTCTTTATCAGCGATGAATTTGCAGCAATGGGATATCAACCAAACGTTCTTATGCTTGTATTGGCCTACATGTTCCTCGCATCTGCTGTGACTTTATACATTGTCTTCGGAATGACCTTTTTAAATAAAGCACGAGCGACCGAATCGGGCACGGCTTATGCAGGTCAAAGATCTTATTACCGAGGATTGGGTTTGTTTATTATTTCAGTTGCATCGGCCCAAATCATAACAATCATCGATTGGTTATCGATGGATATTTTTGATCGAGGATTCTTCATGACAACAGATAATTATAATCCGCCATTTGCTTCAATGATCGGAGGAGATGAATATATCGTTGGTTTCACAATGATTTTCATTTCATTGTCGTTCCTCCTTTATCCATTAGAGAAATATTTGCTTCAAAAGCGGGTTATTTTGAGTATTATTGTCATCGTCTCGATTCCCCTACCCACAATTATACGGTTGATTGAGATTAATCACCAAGCTTTTGGATTGGATTTGTCGGCAGGTTCCGTTCAACAAAGGGTGTTTGTAGGAATCTGGCTTGCTGTAATCGTCGTTGTAATCGCAGCGGTTTTATTCGTGATGAAATTATATATCGATTTGGGTATCAAATCGCCACCGGGATCACAGTTGAGGAAACGATCGAAACTCGTGGTTATCGGATTGATACTTTGGATTGTTTGTTTATTTTCGACGTCTCGTATCATGGGCCACATTTCAGATGTGACTTCACCATATGGCCCGTATGCACCCGAACCGATTCCTGGAAGTTTGCCCTATTTAATAAAATCTTTAAATCTTTATGCCACTTTTCCCTTCTTGATACCGATAGCATTATATCTTGCTCTTTTCTTATTGCTAACCGGATTCAAGCGAGATTTCTAATTGGCATTTTTCCCAAACATGTTTTTTATCGAATTTTTTTTTTTCTAAAATGTAGTTGTTTCGATTTGTTCCTCTTTTAATCCTTTGCGAGCGAAACAATATAAGTATGCTTTTTCTTTTTCGAGAATATGGATGAAAATTCTTGGAACCGGGTGAAGGAAAATTTTAGAACCAAGTATAACTTCGAATTACAAGATGAAGATCGTGATTCGTATGTGCAGTATAGCGCCAAGTACCCAAAAGGTCCTCAATGTTTCATCGTATTTATGGCATTGACTCTTTTATTTATAGTAGTTGGTATCTTTATCGGAGAATTATCGATGGATCAATATACTTTCGTTCCTTTCGGTGTCGTGGCGTTTTTATTGATTATGAATATAAACGATCTAACAAAAAAAATGGAGACTATCGACAGAAAACTAATTGAGGAAATCAGAAATAAGAGAGGTCAAGCGTTTCAAGCACCCATTCACCCTACGGTAAATATAAGTCAGTCAAGCATAATGAAGCCAAAAGCCGCTTCGATTTGCCCGATCTGCGGAAAAACGATTCCGTACAAAGCCGAAATCTGCAATCATTGCGGACAACCATTAATTTGGGAATGAGAATATTAAAAAACACATTTCATCAATTTCTATATTTTTTGCATTTTCATATTTTTGAAAGGGCCAAGAGAAGGATTAAAAGGGTCTGAGTTTTTGGCAATGAATATGAGATCTTTCATGATTTTAATTTTAACACGAGAGTCGTATATACATTTTTAAAAAAAGGTAAAAAGAAATATAATCTTCAAGATCTTTAAACCCGGCTTTTTTCGGGATTTTTAACCTTAATATGTGTTTTATGTGCAATATAGAGAGAAAAGATGATGATTATACATCCGATTATGGTATTCAAATACAGAGATTCCCCTAACCACATAATACTCGTAGTGATTCCAACGATCGGTTGGAGAAAACTGGTGATTGCTGCATGTTCAGGTTTTAAGTCCGGGTCTGAAAGTGCATGATAATAAAAGAAATAGGCGATGCCAATACAAAATACGCCTAAATACATTAAAATTAGGAATTGAGGAATTGACATCAAGGCCACTTGAGCTGTAAACCCTTGGAGCAAAGCAATCGGAGTTAGGAAAATAAGAGCGGTTATTTCAATACAAAAGGCAACTAAGAGAGGCGGTTCTTTTGAAGCAAGGTCTTTCGACCATGTGATGAAAGCACCCCATAAAAATGCCGCCAACAAGGATAATAAGTCTCCATCAATTGTTTCTTCATTGAATTGGACTACAAGACTGCCATTTTTACTCATAATAAATAAAAATCCGATGAAAGCGAGGCAAGCCGCAAAAATGAATAATGGTTTTACCCGATTCTTGAAGAAAATAACGGATAGAATGATCACGGCAAAAGTCTGTAAATTTAGAAGAATGGATTGATTGATTGCAGTGCTGCGAACAAGCGCTGTGTATTGAACAATATAAGCAGAGGAAAAGCAGAAAATTCCTAAAAATAGGATTTTTTTGTAGTTATTCTTGAAAATATTCTTTACTTCTCCCATTTTTCTCGAAGCAACCAAGAGAATTGCAAGCATCAAAGTGCCCCAGAACACTCTTCCATAAACATATGAAATTGGTGTTAGCGGGCCAAAGGGTTGAATCAAATTGTAGCTTGCTGCATAGGTAGTGCCCCAAAGAAATACCGTTGTTAATAAATATGGATAAGTTGAACGCTTCACTGTGTGAAAAAAATAATTCGAGGTTTAAAATGTTTGGAAAATCTGTTGTATCATTCCTTTTTGCGTGTATGCATGCATAATGTGGTTAGAATACTTGGAACATTCCAAATAAACGCAGAAAAATAAAAAAGGCAGATTGTTTTGAACTATTATAAGATAGAAGTCTAATTTTTAGTAATAGTTTTCTTTTTGATATATTGATCGATCTTATTGAACACTTCCTCAAGTTCTTCAACGGACGGTAAAAATGTGCTTCTAAAATGGCCTCTTCCGTATTCACCGAACCCGCTTCCGTAGACAAAACACACACCAGTTTCTTGCAATAAATCTAACACGAATTCCCTATCATCTTTCCAAGATCCGTTCAAATTGATTTTCGGGAACATATAGAAGGCACCATCTGGTTCTACACAAGTTATTATTTCTGTTTCGCGAATTCTCTTCATGCAATAATCACGCTGCTTTCGTAATATTGAAACCATTTTATCCGTATGGTCTTGTGGTTTTTTATATGATTCGATAGCGGCATATTGACCCGGAGTATTGGCACAAAGTCTCGTTCTCGCGAGTTTTTCAATATTCGTTTTTAATTCTTCCATTTGGCCGTTCGGATCCAGAAAATACATGTATCCCAATCTCCAACCTGTGGCCATATGTGCTTTACTAAATCCATTCATCCCGATGATAGGAACATCCTTACTGATAGACCCCGGGCAACAATATTTATTGTCGAATAAGATGCGATCGTAAATTTCATCCGAAATAACGATAAGTTTGTGTTCTCCCGCAAGATCGATAATCTCTTTCATTGTTTTTGGATTCCACATTCTTCCGGTCGGATTATTTGGACTTGATACTAAGATGGCAACGGTATTCTGGTTAATTTTTTTGCGTAAATCATCAATATCGGGGTTCCACCCTTCCTCTTCAACTAACCGATAATCAACGCCCTTTCCTTCAAAGAATTCAACATAAGAGCGGTAAGTAGAATAACATGGGCCGGGAAGAAGCATCTCCGTTCCCCGTTCGATAAGACCCGCGGTGGCGAAGAAGATCGCTTCGGACACTCCTGATGTGATGATAATATTATCCATCGGGAGATCGATTTTATTTTTCTTTCGTTCATACTCGACAATGGCTTTTCTGAGCTCGGGAACCCCGAGACTGTTGGCATAATTATTTTTTCCATCCATCGTCGCTTTACAGAGCGATTCACAAATATATTTGGGTGTTTGAAACGCATCAAACAACCCCGGGTCTCCGATGTTTAAATAATGAACACGTTTTCGCATCGCCACCTTTTCTGCAATCGCCGCAACATCTCGGATGGCATACTCCATGTTCTTTAATCGATTTGCTAATTTGACCACAATGATCACGTTTGAAATACTCGTTTGATTGATTGACAAAATCACCGAATATATTTGAAACATTGCAAAATCCGAAGAAACATTCAAATATTCGAAAATCAAAGATGAAACATGGTGAATTATTTATTTAAATTGATGGGGGTTATGACAGAGACCGCAGAAAAAATTATTGACGTGGAAACCAACGATACGGTCCAAGATGTGAAAGAAAAACTCAGGCAAGCCTATAAACTTGCGCCGATCTTTTCCCTTGAATTGCTCGTTGATGGTGCTAAACTGGTCGATCGACACATGTTTAATCGAATAGGAATTAATCCGAAAAAGCAAAAAATCTTGGTAATCGTGACCCGGAACCAATAGCTTAAATGAAATGATGGTTTAATTAATCATTCAATGAAATGTATTGCTTTAATTTTTATTAATTTTTAATCTTTTTTTATTGGGAATCGCAGCCGTAACGCTGAATAATAAGATTCTGAAGGCTCCATGCATAGCGTTTTAAATTGAGAATCAATTGTTGTTGTTGCACTTGTCGTAAATAAGACACATCCAAGCCGGCGAATAATTCTTCAAGATGATCAATGGTGTCAAAGATATCAACAATTTTTTTCCAGAGGGCTGTCCATTCTGGATCTGGCGCATAATCTTCGAATGCGCTTCTACCCGTAATTTCAATGGTCACATGTTAAGTAACAAATTTCAGTTTTATATACCTTGCCTTTCTTGAAAGAGAATTACATTTCTGTCATAAATAAAATAGGCAAATAGCGGCATCGATGCCTTCTGACGTAAGCAGAAAAGAGATTATTAACCGATCATTGAGATGGGGGCTGTGATTCTTAATAGAAAGAAATTTCAAAATACTAAATACCATTGTAATAGTTAAAAATACCAATTTAGAATATACATTAAAAAAAATCAAAAAAAGCATAAGGAAAAGGAACATTCCCAACGAATATCCACAACATATTCTGAACGTGGATAACTCGGTCCACCGATTCTTTTTTTGAGACTTTTTTTTGCATGTTTAGAGAAAAATAAAAACAACAAAAAACGCGTTCCACGTGATTTGCAAATATAAAAAAATTATGAAGGTTTTTTTAATTAGAGGTTAAAAAGTTATTAACAAATATAAAT
>CAZUTM010000058.1:0-26642 GCA_964623665.1 uncultured archaeon | reverse complement strand
TCAATGATTTAGGGGAAAATGATGGTGGATATACAGAAAAGGGATACATGTAAAGAGAAAGGGTACCGAATGCCCGCCGAATGGGAGCCGCAAGAAGCAGTGTGGCTTTCATGGCCCCATAATGTATTAACTTTTGGGGAATTTATGAATGAAGTGCGAACTTCTTATGCGCATTTTGCTTCGGCAGTTTCAATACATCAAAAAGTGAAGATGCTTGTGTCCGGGCAAACAATCCATGATGCAAAATTATACCTTGAAAAAGCCGGAGCGAAGATGACAAACGTAGGGTTCTATGATTTCGATCCCGAAGATGTATGGATTCGAGATTATGGTCCAACTTTTGTTGTGAATAAAAATGCAAACCAACCATTAGCAATGGTGAAATGGAATTTTAATGCGTGGGGGAATAAATACCAAGACCTCTTGAAAGATCAGAGTATTCCGGAAAAAATGCTCGAAATCATGAAGATCCCCATTTTTAGAACTTATATTAATTTAGAAGGCGGGTCAATCGATGTGAACGGCAAAGGAATCGTAATGACAACCGAGCAATGTCTCTTGAATAAAAATCGAAACCCACAATATTCAAAATCCAATTTGGAACAATATCTATTTGAATTTCTTAATACAGATAAAGTCATTTGGTTAAAAGAGGGCATCATAGGCGATGATACTGATGGTCATATAGATGATATAGCGCGATTCGTATCGCCGAAAACAATCGTTTGTGCTTTTGAAGAAAATGAAAAGGATCCGAATTATGCGCCCTTGCTTGAAAATTACAATCTATTACAAAAGCAAACGGATTTAGAGGGAAACCGATTTAAAATCATAAAAATTCCGATGCCCGAGCCAGTCAAAGATGGGGATAAATATCTCCCTGCAAGTTATATTAATTTCTATATTGCGAACGATGTAGTTGCGGTTCCAATATTCGGTTGCGAAAAAGATGAAGAAGCGTTAGCGATTCTTCAGAAAGAATTTCCAAAGCGCGAGGTAATAGGGATCAACTGCCGGGAATTTGTGTATGGGTTAGGGACTCTTCATTGCAGCAGTCAACAAGAGCCATCGACTAAATAGATTCATGATTTCCACAAAAATTCTTTTACTGCAAATGTTTTTTGCCTACTCTTTCATCTAATGAGCGTATTATTGTTGCACGCTCATTAAAAAAGAAAAAGAAATTAAAAATTTAAAAATATGTAAAAAAATCGAATCATCGAATTACCAATATACTTCTTTCAATTGGTCGTGATATTCATTTAGAGAAAGGATTTTGATCGATTCAATATATTCTTTAAAGGTCTTGATATCGTTGATATAAAGATCTTCAAGTGCGTCGATTAATGCTTGTGCCAATTGTAGATTTGTGATGATCGGAATTCCGAATTCGATGGCTTTTCTTCTTAATTTATATTCATCATTAAGAATCAATTCGTTCTTGACTATTTTCTTTGGAATCGGGACATTAATGACAAGATCGATTTTTCGTTCCATGATGTAATTTAATAGGTTCGGCTGTTTTTCCGGTTCTCGTATTTTATGAAGGACCGTGGCTTCAATACCATTTTCTCTCAAAACCGCAGCAGTCTTGTTTGTAGCGAAGATCTTGTATCCCATGTCATATAATTTCTTTGCTAAGGGAACAATTTGCTGTTTAAGTTCTTCTCCAGCGACCGTGAATAAAATGTTGCCCTTTTCAATCGGAATCTTGAATTCTGCTGCAATTAATGCTTTGATTAAAGCATCTGGAATATTTTCTCCGATGCATGCGACTTCACCGGTTGACATCATTTCAACGCCCAAGACAGGGTCCGCACCTTCCAATCTTACAAATGAGAATTGAGGCACCTTCATGTTTGCAAACCTTCCGGATGGAAGCGTGAGTATTCTTTGAGGAATTTTTTCGCCCAATATGGTCTCGGCAGCGAGTCGAATCAGATTGATGCCCCTCGTCTTAGAAACATAGGGCATACTTCGTGAGGATCGCAAGTTCATTTCAATGACATATATCTCATTTTTACTCACAAGGTATTGGATGTTGAACGGCCCTACGACATCAAGCGCCAAGGCAATTCTTTTTGTTAGTTGTTGGATTTTTTCCCACATTCTGTATTGCAAAGTGGGTGCGGGGATGCACATTGTTGCGTCTCCCGAATGAACACCTGCATTTTCGATATGTTCAACCACGGCGCCTATAAACACGTTTTCACCATCCGAAACACCATCGCATTCGATTTCTCTGGCATCTGTAAAGAATTTTGTGATAACCACGGGGTGTTCCTTCGATACATCAGCGGCGAGCTGTAAAAATTCTCTTAATTCTTCTTCATTATACGCAACCCGCATTGCTGCACCCGAGAGAACATATGAAGGTCGAACGAGTACTGGGAATTGAACCTTGTTCGCGAAATCCACCGCTTCTTGGATGGTTCGGAGTTCCGCCCATTCCGGTTGTTTAATTTTTAATTGATCCATCACTTGGCCAAACTTCATCCGATTTTCTGCTTTATCGATGTTATTCCCCGCAGTTCCAAGAATTTTAATACCCGCCGCTCTGAATGCGTGTTCGTATTTTGTAAACTTTTGGGTGAGATTGTTTCCAATTTGTCCCGCTACGCTGACCACAACACCATCTGCCTTTTCTTTCATGCATATATCGAGAACTCTCTCCCCTGATAACTCTTCGAAGTACAATTTATCGGACATATCATAATCGGTAGAAACCGTTTCGGGATTATAGTTTATCATGATCACTTCATTGATCCCTTTTTTCTTTAAAGCCAAGGCCATATTAACACATCCCCAATCGAATTCTACTGAAGACCCGATTCTGTAGACTCCAGAGCCTAACACAATGATCTTCTTTGTACACTTTTCGATCTTGCATCGATTTTCTTTCTCATAATTAATATCATCAAAGTCTCCGCCGTATGTGAGATAGAGATAATTAGTGGATGCGGGCCATTCTGCAGCCAAAGTATCGATTTGTTTTGTTACTGGAATGATATTAAAGCGCCATCTTAATCTTCGAATTGTTGGAGTATCTGTTTTCATCGATCTGGCGATATGTCCATCTGAAAACCCGAATTTCTTCGCGTATCTTATTACTTTTTTCTTCAAACAATCATCAGTGTGGAGATTGATTTGTTTGAGCATATCATCGATTTCGCAAATATGTTTGATTTTGTTAAGGAACCATTTGTCAATTTTGCTCAATTCGTATATCTCATCAATAGAAATGCCTTTTCTGATTGCAACAGGTATTACGAAAAGTCTTTGATCGGTAGGATTCTTTAATTCATCTTTGATTTGGTCGATGGAATATTTTTCAAATTTCGGATCGATCACCCCTTTCATTCCGATATCAAGCATCCTTACGGCTTTTTGTAATACTTCTTCAAATGTTTTTCCTAAAGCCATTACTTCTCCAACAGATTTCATTTGCGTTCCGATCTTTCTCGATACTCTCTGGAATTTTTCGAGGTTCCATCTTGGAATTTTCAGTGCCACATAATCAAGAGCGGGTTCGAAACATGCGGTGGTTAGATTGGTTACCGAATTTTTCAATTCGGGAAGCGTGTAACCCAAAGCAAGTTTAGCCGCGACATAAGCTAGTGGATAACCTGTTGCTTTAGATGCAAGTGCAGAACTCCTTGATAGACGGGCATTAATCTCGATTGAAACGAATCGCTTGGAAGTCGGATGTAGAGCGAATTGAATATTGCACTCGCCCACAATTTTTAAATTACTTACCGCACGAATAGCAGCGGATCGCAGCATCTGATATTCATCATTCGTAAGAGTTTGAGAAGGCGCGATAACGATCGATTCTCCCGTATGGATGCCAACTGGGTCAAAATTCTCCATATTACAAACTGTGATGATGTTTCCGGCGCAATCCCGAACGACTTCATATTCAAGTTCCTTCCATCCACCGATGTATTCTTCAACAAGGATTTGAGAAATCATGGACATTCCTAATGCTCTGCTTACTATTTCAGCACATTGTTCTCGATTGTACGCGACTCCAGAACCTCCGCCTCCGAGCGTATAAGCGACCCGAATCATAATTGGATATCCGATTTCTTCTGCAATCTTTAATGCATCTTCTAAATTATTGGTAGTCTTGGAACGGCAGATCTCAATACCGGATTGAAACATTGCTTGTCGAAAGAGTTCTCTATCCTCTGTTTTCTCAATTGCTTCAACAGGTGTGCCCAACACACGAACGCCATATTTATCCAAAATACCCTTTTCTTTTAACTCAACACCAACATTTAATGCGGTTTGCCCGCCAAAAGAAAGTAAGATTGAATCTGGTTTCTCTTTTTTGATGATTTCTTCCACGAATTCTACAGTTACCGGCTGTAAATAGACCCTATCAGCGAGTTGAGGATCGGTCTGGAAGGTCGCAATATTCGGGTTAATTACAATTGAATAGATCCCTTCTTCTTTCAATGCTTTTAGTACTTGGGATCCAGAATAATCAAATTCACCCGCTTGGCCGATTCGAATCGCTGCAGATCCCAATACAATTGCTTTTTTAATAGTTTTATCCAATGGCATTTTTAGACCTCCGTTTTGAGATTCATATTTTTCACAAATTTATCAAAAAGAAAACTAGTATCCTCAGGACCGGGCCATGCTTCGGGGTGGAATTGTGAAGAGAATATCGGTTTCTCTTTATGAATCAATCCTTCAATGGATTTATCATCCGCATTGATGAATAAAGGTTCAAACCCGGATGCTTTTACACTTTTTTCATCAACTGCATACCCATGGTTCTGAGATGTGATATAACAACGACCGGTCGGAGTGTATATAACCGGCTTGTTTGCACCTCTGTGACCGAATTTAAGTTTATAGGTATCACCCCCTGCGGCCAAACCGAGAATTTGATTACCCAAACAAATACCCATTATTGGAATATTCGCGGTTATGAGTTTTCTGCAAAGATCAATGGTCTCTACACACATCTTCGGATCACCGGGGCCATTAGAAAATACAACACCATTAGGCTTGAAACTCATTACCGTTTCATAGGAAGCATCGAAAGGTACAACAACAACCTTTAAATTATATTTCAACAACGACCTTTTAATATTATTTTTTGCACCGCAATCAACCAATACTACGGTGCCTTGCGGGTTTTTTGGGGAATGAATCATGATTTCTTTGGGAGATGCCTCTTTAACTAAATGTCGAGCGTTCGGATCGGGAGCATCCTTAAGCATTTTTATAAGTTCTTCTTCGCTCGGGATTTTCTCACCTTTTTCGAATACCCACAACAATCCAAGCTGCACTCCTTCCGTTCTGAGGATCTTAGTCAATTCTCGGGTATCGATTCCTTCTATACCGGGAACATTTTGCTCCTTTAAGAAAGTATCAAGTGTTTTTTTTGATTCGAAGTGGCTCGGTTCTTTACATGCTTCAAACACGACAAACCCGGTCACTTTAACCGAATCGGATTCAAAATACTTTGGGATTCCATATTCATCCTTTTCCCATGAAGGGACACCATAATTTCCGATGAGAGGATAAGTTAATACGTAGATCTGCCCTATATTTGATGGATCAGTCAACGCTTCATTATATCCCGCTCCGGGAAAAGTAGTGAATACCAATTCACCAAAAACCTTTTTGCTGGTGCCGAATCCGGTTCCATAAAATACTTTTCCATTGGCAAGTGCAAGTACGGCTTCCCGTTCATCTTGCAAAGACTGCAAATTTACCATCGTTTTTCTCCTTTTCCATGTACAATTTTATTATTTCAAATTTTTGCCCCTTAAAGAATATGTTTCTTTTGAAAGCATTCGAAAAGAGGAAAAATTCAAGACAAAAAATTAAAACGTTGAAGAAAAAAGCCACCAAACCGAACTTCTCTGCATTGATTTTAAACTTTTCGGTCATGGTGGGACTCCATTTTCATGATTATTTTTCTTTCCAAGCATCTTTCACATAACATGAAATGTCAAGATCCGAAAAGAGGTTATCACTTTCTTCCAATTTTGAAACATATTTCCAATCCGCTTCGGTTAATTCATTCGTTAATGCTTTTGAAACAAGCTGCGCAAGTCTTTTACAATTCTCATAATGAACCCCGAATCGATTCTCTGCATAATCCCTTGCACTCCATGTACTGATTAAAAATTGCCAATCAGATGCCTGTAATATCAAGTTCTCTCTGCAAAGTTGGGTAAGAAGTCTCTTTACATTTTCATTTTTGCTCGTATGATACTTCGTAACCAGATCTTCGACCAAATCTTCGATTTCATAGATCTTTTCCCATGTCCAAGAAGTGTCTTTGTTCAACCAGATATAATGAGAAGACCCTTGACCCCATGAGCCCTCGGTAATTGAAACCACCTTATTGGGAGGATATTGTTCCAAGTACCGCCGACAATTGGTAAGTTCAATTTCCGGATCCATGGCCATATATCGGACTACTCGTTCTAAGAACCATGGCCCCTCAAACCACCAATGTCCGAACAGTTCACAATCATACATCGCAATAAGAATTCCTGTTTTCCCTACTTTATCTTGATTCTTTCGCAAAACCCCTTTGATCGCTTCTTTATAATGACCGGCATTTTGATCGAGAAAACTGGAAATATCGTTAATATTATAGATTTGTTTTGAACCGAGATCTGCCTTGGCATCCGTAACCTTCCAATATCGCAAGCCAGAACCTCCACCGAACGGATCTGAATAATGCTTTTTATGAAAATCCAAATATACCGAACACCCGGGATACCCATGTTCCCCAGACCACACTAATATACCGGTATTTTCATCTCTTGTAAATATCGCTACGGGATTTTTAGCATCTGTTGAAACTAAATATGGTTGAAAGGGTGTTCTTTCAAAATTCTCCTCTGAAGGCTTATATTGGGCTTCAAACCGCTCCCATAGTTCTTTTAACAACGGAAAGCGAGATGCGTATACTCCTTGTGAAACGCCACCAAGAAGCAAGGCAGTATCAATAAAGAAGTATTTCAACCCATTCTTTGATAGAAAAACCTCAACACCCGGTCGATCATACTCATTTTTATCATTTCCAACCGGTTTTTTCCATTTGTATGCAGGCCGATATGCACACTCCGCAAGCCATGTCCCGTGAGGCGGCTTTCCGAAAAGTTTTTGATAGGCTTTAGATGCTACATTAAATTGAGCATGAATAGAAGATTCCTTACTCAATAAAGGCGCATATCCATGGGTCGCAGCACAAGTAATAATATCAAAATAGCCTTGATCTTGGAGAGGCTTGAATCCATATCGAATAATATCTTTGTTTAAATCTTTTGTAAAATAATCGAGGGTTCGTTGGTAAAATTCTATCCAAAATTTCGCCATCTGGATTTGTCGAGGATCATACCCCATTTCCTCAAACTGTTTTAAATCTTTCTTGGCACCCTCTATCTTTTTCAAACAATAATCAATGAACCCTTCAACAAACTTCTTATCAATTAGCATTTCACAAAGAACGGGAGATAGGTCGATTGATAAATACGGTTTATACCCTTCTTTTACCAATTTGTTACATTCTCGAATAATAGGAATATATGTCTCGGCTGCGGCTTCATATACCCAATTTGTTCCGTGGGGCCATATTCCATGATTCAAGACCCACGGGAGATGGCTGTGTAAAACAAAGGAAAAATAACCGCAAAAATTTGGATTTTTATTTTCGCTCATTGGTTTAGAAAAATGATAAAAAAATTTAAGTCTTTTGATCGGCAAATTGTTTCAACCGGTTTATATCTCCGAGATATTTTGGAGCGACTCCGGTCATTTCAATTAATTTTTCTATGTGAGAAACTGGATCTTTCCAATTCGCCCATGACGCGGCCTCTTCCTCGAATTTTACCACTTCATTATAATTAAGATCAAGGGATGTGTTGATCGTGACTTTCAAGATTTTAAGCAGAGTCGAAGGTTTTCTCGATAAACTTTTAGCATAACTCATCCCTATTTCCATCAATTCTTCACTGCTTGCCATTTGGTTAAATATACCCCATTGTACGGCTTTTTCGGCAGAATATGGGGTGCCCGACATCAAAATTTCGGCCGTTTTGCGGATACCTATTTTTCGATTCATAATTGCGATGCATGAAGCGCCGGGAAATATACCCACATCGATTTCCGGCATTTGACAAACCGCATTATTGGAAATTATTGCAAAGTCCGCCGCACAAGCAAAAACAATACCCATTCCCATTGAACGCCCATTTGCAATAACAACAGAAGGTTTTCCGAAATAAAGCGCAGTCGCAATATCTCCCGCAATATTAGCCAAATTGATTCGATCTTCCGACCCCAAGATACTCGCGGACTTTATATCGATGCCTGTACAAAAATCTTTGGAACCAGAGCCAGTTAGCACTATTACGTTGACATTTTCTGATTTTTGAGCTTCAAAAATTGCATCATGCAATTCAATCAGCGTTAAAATATCCAAACTATTTGCTCTTTCCGGTCTATTCAAACGCAATTCGAGAATTCTTCCTTTCCTTTCGATTTGTAACACCATGCGCAAGTTTTATCTCTATGCAAATTAAAACTATATTATGGTAAAAGATCTTAAAGAAATCATTGTCAAAGGAAGGATCCGAGCCTCATCGAACTACATCTTAACACCCGAGATAGCAGCAAAGCTTGGAGCGGCCCATGGAACGTTCATAGGAAAGAATGGTAATTTAATTATTGCCAGAGAATATAATAACGATTGCCGTATGCTAAAACGAGCGTATATTAGCGGCGTAATGTCTGCGGGCGTTCAAATCATGAATATTCATAGTACGCCCCTCCCATTACTTCAATTCTGCATCCGCAAGTTCGGTGCAAGCGGTGGCGTGTACTTTTCTTCCGGAGGTACAAAGGAAGGAGACGTCGCTATTCGATTATTCGACTCTTCCGGTTGCGAATTTAATGAAGCAAACCTCATGTCAATTAACGAACTCTATTCACAGGAAAAAATTAGAAGAGTTCCATCAAAAGATATCGGTGCTATTTCGAATATCGACCATGCAAGCGAAATTTATTCAAAAGCATTGCCTCTTTTAATCAATAAAAATCTATTCACCGAAAAAGAATTGAAAGTAGTTCTCGATTGCTCCCACGGACCCGCCGGTGTCATTACGCCCGCACTTCTCAACGATTTGCACATTAATACCATTGCTCTGAACACTTTCGTTCAAACTTCCAATAAAATTTTCCCGAATCTTAATTCAATTAAATCTGCGGTCTCAATTGTACAAGCATCCAATGCGAATCTCGGAGTAATTATGGACCCAGATGGCTCCCGTGCATTATATATTGACGACCATGGAAATATCATTTCGTTTTCCGAATTGATGATGCTCTTCATCTCGGAATTCAGCCCATTAAAGATCTCGAAGAATAATCCCATCGTAATCTCGAGCACGACCTCAAAGATTGTAGATACGTATGCGAACCAAATGGGTTACAAGATTAAGCGAGTCGAAAATGATCCGGGAATGATTTCAAGAACGATTCGCGAAGAACACTCAAGTTTCGGTGCCGCAGATACCTTTAAATTCTATTTCCCGAATTATGGCCCATTTTCCGATGCGACGTTTACGATTTTGATGATACTACAAATACTCGCAACATCCAACGAACCCTTAAGCTCAATTTTACGGAGCTTCCCGAGAACTATTCGAACCTCAAAAACAATCATGATTTCCGGAGACCCGCAGACCAGTATGATGAAAATCAGAGAAAAACTCCGGGAGAAACAATATAAGATGGAAGATATGATTTATGGCGTTAAGGTCATCAAACCCAAAAAATGGGTGATCGTGAGTCAGTCTATTTTCCAAAACGCAATAATCTTAAATTGCGAAGCAGAAGAAAGCGATGGAGGGAAAGATTTCATCGCGGAATTGGAAGAACTCATAAAAGAAGCACTCAAATAAAAAAAACCCTTATTTTTTCTAACGATCAAAGCCATTTGAATCAGAATTTTTTTTCAAACGATCAAAGCCATTTGAATCAGAATTTTTTTTCAAACGATCAATGCCATTTGAATCAGAATTTTTTTTTGAAATTCATTCGTAATTAAAATACCTTTATTTGCAGTGATGGAACTTTGAAGAATATTTTCAACCGAATTCCCTAAATCTTTGATCTTTTCTTCATAGAATTCATCAAACCTCGAAAGAAAGAACACCACAGACCAGTTTCCAATTAGATATTGCATCACATAGCCCGACCGCGTTTCGATCCCGAAAATTGAAAACGATTTTTCATAATTTTTAAACAAATCCGAAGCAAGTAACACCAAGCGATCTGCGACCATTTGCTCAGGATCTTCGGTGATCTCTATTTTTGAACCTTGAATTATCATTTTCAAAATCGGTCCCGATTTATAACTGAACAGAACTTGATTCAAAATGGCGGGCGGCCGATCGTATAAATTCGACCTTTTTAAAAAGACTTGAAAAATGAATAAATAAAAAAGACCGGAGACCAGGTAATCCAAACCATAGGAAATGAGCTCTTGTATTCTGAAAGAAAATAAAAAAAGGTAGAATACGAACGCTAATATAAACCAACGAGAGAAGCGTGCGCCGCCTTTTATTTTTTCCTTTGCGGTCTGTTCTTCTTTCTTTTCAATTTTTATGGAATACACAAGAAAACGTAGCTGCCCAATCAATTTAATTGAAAACAAGACCAAAAATAAAATGAAACCAACTCTTGATTGAAAGTCATACCCATACACAAAAATATCCGGTTGGGTGTAAAGTTTCAGAGGAACGGATCCCGAAATTAACATCCCAAAAGCAAATCCGAACGCGAAGAGCAAAATTAATGTGATTCGATTCACCCGGCGGCTCATCAAATAATCAACCGTTAAATTTTGAAACAAATCGCTTACACAGATAAATATATTCCCTAAGAATACAATCAATATTTGAATCGAAATCACGGAAATTAAATTTAAAATATTTGAAAGGATCACGAGAATAGGCGAAAAGCATAAAAGAAGAAAATAAAGCGATAAGAAGATTAACGTTTTATTGTTTTCCGTTCGGGCTTTTACATAAATTTGAAAGAATGATAAAGAATAAGCGATAACTCCGACACATAAAAAAATGATTGGCCTTGTTAGCACAAAGGACATAAGAAAATTGGCTTAAAAAAATTATCGAAAAAAATCCAATTTTAGCGAAAACTCGGAATCTTGACAGATTTTCCGGTTTTGATAGATTCCAAGGCGCAAATGCCGACAGCGGTCCATTCCGCACCCGAATACACATCAATATCCATTTTTTCATTGTTCAGAATATTGTTCACCCACGTTTCAAGCATTAACGGATCCGAGCCTCCATGTCCACCTTCGGTCGATTTCTTATTGAGTTCTGCGTCATCCAAAATACGTCCCTTGAACATATGCCTTTTTGGATAGCGTGCGTGATCTTCCGGAATTTCTAGATAATAATTTTTACCGTTATAATATTCGCTTTCGAAAAGGCCACGAGTCGCCCAAAAAGTATGATAAATTCTACCATGATGAGCCATGACAAATCCCGCTTTGAACTTTCCGATTGTATCTTTATTGGTTTTACATAAACAGACTTGAAAATTATCGGTATTAAAGCGTTTCTGCATCTTCATATTGCCATAGCCGGTGACTTCAATGGGAATCTCAAGTGATTGATGTGGGTTTCTGTTAAGCACATAAAAGCAAGGACCCACATGATGGCCGTATGTAATCGGTTGAAATGTAGCCCGCCAAGTCGGTTTCGGATCTTTTGCCAATTCTGGATCAATATCCGCTTCTATCCCTTTAGTATTTAGAAAATTCTCAAAAATCATGTAATGCTCCACAGAATGGCAGTATTCACCCTCTGTATAGTAAATTTCACCGATCTTATTGTTCAGATATTTCTCCTTTACAAACTGAATATGGTTCATGTAACAATAATTTTCCCCATAAAAGTATTTCCCTTTATTCCCTTTATTGGATTTCTCCGCATCTATTATACGGAACAATTCCTCATTGGTTAATCCCATGGGGACTTCCGACCAGACATGAAGCCCAACTTGTAAACATTTTTCTGCAAAGCCGGCATGGGTAGAAGGCGGTGTAATAATAAGAACCGCATCTAAATCTTGAAATTTCAACATTGCATCGAGATTTGAAAAGGTTCCGTTCTCACGCACCTTATACCTCCATTCATTAAGCATTTTAGGATCCGTATCGAGGGCGCATGTTAATTCAACCCGATCTTCCAAATTTTTATTCAATACAAGATTATTGAATATTGCATTTGCCCGATGCCCAGTTCCGATAAAACCAACTTTTAAAACATCCATAACAACAATTATATTTGGAATAATAAAAAGCATGTGCTCAAAAGAAAATAAATATATTCAAAAAAGTCGAAATATCAGCATGGAAGAATTTAAAGCGGATATCGCAAAATTTGGTGTCCTTGCGCAAACAGAAATCGAAAAAGATGAGGAATTCAAGAATTCGGTTTTAGCTGCTATCGAAAAGAAGGACTTGGCACTAACCCTCCAATTACTACAAGCAAAGGCAAAAGATGTAGGATCTCTGCAAAGTTGGTTTACAGACGACATGAAAGAATTCGCTTATGTGCTCTTTGTTTATATAATCAATAGAAGCGCGATCCCAAAAGATAAGGCGTTAAAGATGGCAGCAACCGTTTATAACAAAATTACCGGTAATGATTTTGAAAAGAAAACTATTGGAATTGTTTCAACTAATGCAGCATCGACTCCACCAATTAAACAAGAGAGTGCGGCACCGGGCCCAAAGAAGCCTAGTTTGTTTTTGAGTTCGAAAATCGATAAAACCCAACAATCAATTTCTATAGAATCACCCGAACAACCTCCTACGCCAATTGCGCCAACACCCCAAAATTCTACGCCACAAACAAATCCTGCAATTACAATGAATCAAAGCCTTTCATCGAATTCTGTGACTCCAAGTGGTCCAAAAGTTTCCTCGTCAATTCCAAGCTCACCATCTGTTGATAGTAAAGATCTTGTTATCGAAAATTTAAAAAAGCAAGTCGAGGAATATAAAAAGGCGTTAGGAACTCATACATATGAGAATCTCACAAAAAAAATCGATGAACTTTCACAACAACTCTTGAAAAAAGATGAGGAAATTAAATCGATGAAGGAAGTGTCTTCAGCAGGTGGCACGGAAGATGAAGCCCAGTTAAAGACAAAATTGATTGTTTTGCAATCGAAATTAAGGCAAAAAGAAAAAGAAATCGAAGAACTTAAAGAAAAGGGTGGCGGATCAGCGCAACCAACGGCAATATCGCCGCCGGTACCATTGCCCGGAACGGTAGATCCTCAAGAAATCGAGATATTAAAGCGACAATTAGAGCAAGAGCGAAGAACCGTCGAGCGATTAAGAGAACAACTTAACGCGGGCGGCGGTGCAGCTGCACCATCGGGGAGCGGGGGCGCACAATTAAAAATTTTACAAGCAGAAAACGCACAACTTCGGGAAGAAATTAGAAAATTGAAAGAAACAAAAGGCCAAGAAGGCCCTCAATCGAATGAGGTACAACAATATAAGGAACTTTTAGCACAAAAAGAAAACCAAATCGCCCAAATGGAAGCCGCAATGGCCAGAACCGGAAAGGGATCCACCTACTTAACGGAAAAGAAGTATCAACGGAAAATAGAGGAACTCGAGTCCCAAATAAAAATTATGAAAAAGGCCGAACAAGAAATGAAACAACGGTTTGAAGAAGCTATGCTTAAAACCGATTTCAAAGAAGATGAGGGCTGGTAATCTTCAATTTCTTTTTTTCAAAGCAATTTTTTTCATCCAACATCGCTCCAGCATCCACGCAGCTGCTCATAACTCCCCGGTGATCCATTTATATGGCGTCTCATATTAATTTACGCACGCTGCTTATAAATGGAATGTGTAAATTCTTATGAAATTCCATATATTTCAAGCCCATTGCAAACAAATAAAAAATATCAATAAAATTAGATGCTATATAAAAAATTGGTCCATTTTTTCATTATAGAGAGAAAACCAATCAATACCTTTGGTTCTTTCAATTTTTTTTACCCCATTTTTCAGGACATCTCGATTCTCTACCAAAAACTCATAGATTTCTTCACCGATTTGGGCTATTTCGTATTTAGAAGTATCATATTCCAAAATCGGAACCGATAATTGCTTTTCTTTCAAAAATGACCCGCAATCCGATAAAATTTCCGCTTGAATGTTCTCTAAAATTTTATTTTCAGAATATTTTCTTTGAATCAACCTTTCCCGTAAAATAAATGGATCTGTTCTTAATAGAACCGCAGCCTTAATGAAGTCGTTTGGAACGATATCTGCATAATGACCTTCTACAATTAGCAAAGGATCTACAGAAGCCATGAGGATTTCGGTCAGTTTCAATATTAATTTCGTTTCATCAATCACTTTGGTGTCTCGAAGGCTATCTTCTTCCAAAATCAGATTATGCTGGATACATAATTCACCCAAATTAATGGTAGGAATTCCATGCACTCGATTTAAATAGGAGGAAATTGCGGTCTTCCCCGTACCCGGTGTTCCGGTGATAATTATCGCTTTTGCGCCCATTCGTAAAAGATAATGAAAAAAGAAATAAAAATTTCTGCTTTTCTACATATTCTGCCAAGAATTAATGCAAGTTCGAGGATTTGGATTCAAATTTTTCTTCTTCGGCATCGGGTGTCAATTTCTCTGATTGACCGATATCCCCATCGCCTTGCATCGAGGATATTTTCTTTACCAACTCGGAGCGCTCCTTTTTCAATTGAGAAATCACGGAATCTTTTAAAAAAATGCGCCGACGATGATTATTTCTTCTTTTCTTGATTTTGATTTGATTCGGGAGAATCTTTTGGCTTTTTACCCATAAAACCGGAAAGAAAGCCTTTTGTTGCTTGTCTTACCGTTTCTTTTATTTTTTCGGCACCGGCTTTGATCTCTTGTTGTACAACGCTCGGTTCACCATCTTCTCCTTTTGTAAACAAGCCTTTGAATAACACCCATGTATCTTTAAAAGTGTAAAAATTGCGGACAAAATCTCTAAATTTTGATGAGCTAGCATACAAAATACAAGAAAGAAGCACCACCATCAATGCAATAAATAGATATAAACGGGTGTAAATTGTCGATGCACGCATCCCTTCAGTCATCAATGAATCTAATAGAACAAGGGGAGATCTCAAAAAACTATCAAGAACAAACATGAGATAGCCCAATGCAATTCCCAATGCCATGAAAATCAAGGATTTATCGCCCCATTTTTCTTTAAGTTTTGGGAATATCGTGATTTTCTTTTGATATTTCATTTTCTCTTTTTGAATCTCTTCATACGCTTTGATATTTTTCACCCTACCGGATAAACTGTTAATCATGAAGAGGCCCAAGATACATAATAACGCTAATTCTTTGATTAAATCAACCGTGGTTCCGCTGGAGCCGAATGCAGAAACAAGTTGCCCCAAAATGAGGAAATAATAGAAGCCCAAAATCTGTGCGAAGTTGGTACCGCCATCGTGTTCATCGCTGTTTTTGTTAGGTAAAGCATACATACTCACAAAAGCAAGCACCGACACAAGTACACCCACGATACCGATCAACTTTGCATCTGGAGTCCCCATAAGAAACAAATAAATAAAAGCAGGGATACAGCCAAAAATTAATAATTTAAGAATTAAACCCAGAAACACATGAGATTTTGATTTTCCGATGGTCAAAATCCGACCGGGCAAAGAGGTAAAGAAATACACTACAAAGAAAAATCCGGAAATCGAAGAAAATGATGCCCAAATCACAAAATAGGCGACTTTTACCCATTGCCAAAAAATCCAATTGTAATCATACTCCATAAAGAAACAATAATAAATTGAGAGGCCTGATAACAACACGATGATCACATTCTTCATTGTTTCACCGAAGAACCCCGAAATAAAGCCCCCAACAATGAATACAAAGGCGGTGACAATTCCCAACATAACAAATTTTTTCGCTTGATCGATGGTTAGTATGTTGATTTCGGGAGTGGTCATCAGAACCGAAGCAATTGCTGCAAAAAGCACCAAAACGAGATATAAAAAGAAGAAAATAAATCTCTTCGATTTCAAAGTCAATAACCCTTCAAACATCTTCTCTTTGAAATAATAAGAAATCGCTCGCTCAACATACGAAGCGTTATCAACAAAATCCTTATCAAATTTTTCCGAGTCGTCCATATTTCCAAAAGCGACCCAAATCAAATAACTTTAATGCCTTTGCCATTTATTAAAAATATGTACCTTGAACCCGAAACCATGCATTTCTTTAGACAGATTGCCATACCTCGAAAAGTCGGAACCGAAGGCCATCTTATAGTCAACGGTATTATTAAAGAAAAATTCCAGCGAATCGAAGGCCTTCAGTTTCATACCCAAAAATTTCAAGCAAGTAATTTCTATATGGGTACCGTGTTAAGTACCATGCATCCATTTATCGCTTTATTAGCAATAGCGAGTGCTGTGTTGATCTTGAATGGAGATTATCGGGCCGGGAATGTATTATCGATAATCACTTGGGTAATCGCATTATTCAATCGAAATATCATTTGGTTCCTTCAATTCAGAGTAAGAAAAATCGGGAAAACGTTTGACTGCGAAAATATCATCGGATATATCCCGCCGAAACACGAGTTAAAGCAAAATGTGGTATTTGTCGCCCACTATGATACGATTTCACACGAGTTGGATCCCATTGTGGAAGGGTGGGGGTATTTTGCGGGATTTATTGGGATGGTTATCTATTCCATCAATCTTTATGTGATTTCTTGGCAAGCAGCAAGTATTCCGGGTTATGTATTGAATGCAATTTCATTTATTTGGGGTATCCCATTAGTGGTTTTAGCACTTTTAGGCCTCATCAACAGAAAAAGAAATTTTACCAAAGGCGTGTTGGATAACGCATCAGGAATCGCCCAATTGTATGATTTGGCAAAAAAAGTGGCAAGAACGCCTTTGAAAAATACCGGGGTCTATTTCCTTTGTTCTGATGGCGAAGAATTGGGAGATTTCGGTGCCTATATGTTTTTCAAAGAAAATAAATTCAATTTGTCGAGAAATAATACGCATTCCATTGTAGTGGACTCGATCGGCGCGAAGAAAAACAATATCATTTTAAACGCCTTTTCTCTTCCGAAACTCCATTTTGGACCAGAGGTCGAACGGGTGATGGAAAAGGTGATGGAAGACACCAAGCCTCCGATTAAATTCCAATGGATTCCGCCTTTATTGCAAATCGCTACGGATCATGTTCCGATTGTTCGATTAAGATATAAAGCTATTGTGGTTGCTTGCTCTTCTTTTGTTTTTCATGGAGAATCCGATAACTGGAACGAATTTGATCAAAAAAATTACGAAGAGATCTGCAAATTCCTTGAAAACACACTAAGAAAATTCGATTCCGAACAAAATTTTAATCAGAGGGCCGAATTGGTGCAAGGATATCCTTAGTGAAGAGATTTCTAACAACTTTAATTTTTTCAATGCTTTTTTGATTTCATGGTCAAAGAACTCGCAAAAGCATACGAGCCCAAAGAAATAGAACACGATTTGTACAAATGGTGGGAAGAAAACGGCTTCTTTCGCCCCGAAAAGCAGAGGGAATTGGGATTAGTGACCGATACCTCCGAAAGATTTTGCATAACAATGCCCCCGCCTAATGTCACGGGAGTTCTTCATTTAGGGCACGCAATTACGCTCTCTATCGAAGATTTGATGACACGGTTTGCACGGATGAATCAAAAAGAGACGTTATTTTTACCCGGTGTCGACCATGCGGGAATCGCAACCCAAAATGTGGTAGAAAGGGAACTGAGAAAGAAAGGAATTGCGAGAAAACAATTGGGAAGAGAGAAGTTCGTCGAAAAGGTCTGGGAATGGAAACACACCTATCATGCTCGCATCAAAGAGCAAACCAAACTCATGGGTGCTTCATGCGATTGGAAAAGAGAAAGATTCACACTTGATGAAGATATGTCGAAAGCGGTGCGACATGCCTTTGTTGAATTATATAATAAAAAACTCATCTATCGAGGGCAATATATGGTCAATTGGTGTCCCGGTAATTGTGAATCTGCAATTTCCGATCTAGAAGCAGAACCTTTAGATATTGACTCGTTCTTGTGGTACATTAAATATCCAATCGAAACCGAAGAATGGAAAGGTCCTAAACACGAATGGGCATCTGGAAAATGGGCAGAGGGCGCAAAAGAGTTTATTATTGTCGCAACTACCAGACCCGAAACATTGATGGGGGATACCGGTGTCGCGATCGCCAAAAACCATCCGGAATATAAGAAATACGAAGATAAAAATGCAGTATTGCCCGTTGTCGGGAGAAAAATCCCGATCTTTGTTGATCCATATGTTGAAGCGGATTTCGGAACCGGTGCATTGAAAGTCACCCCGGGACACGACCCGCACGATTATGAATTATCAAACAAACATGCGCTTGAAATTATTACCATTTTCAATGAAAAAGCAGAATTACTACCCGAACACAGCGGAAAATATGCGGGAATGGACAGATATAAATGTAGAGAGTTGCTCGTGGAAGATCTGAAAAAAGAAAACTTATTGGTGAAAATTGAACCTTACAAGCAAACGGTTCCTACATGTCAGCGATGCCATACAATAATTGAACCGCGCATATCCACGCAATGGTTTGTCCAAACCAGAGGAATGGCAGATAAGGCCTTGGAAAATGTAATGAAACTTGAAACAAAGATGATCCCGGAAAGAGAAGAACAACGATTCAACCAATGGATGACCAACATACGCGATTGGTGCATCAGCCGACAGCTTTGGTGGGGCCATCGGATTCCCGTGTGGTATTGCGAAAAAAACCATCAAACGTGCTCGGAAGAAACGCCCACGAAATGTAAGACTTGCGGATCAACTAAATTAACACAAGATGAAGATGTATTGGATACATGGTTTTCCTCGGGTCTTTGGCCGTTTTCAACTTTGGGATGGCCCAATACTGAGCATCCAGATTTCAAACGCTTCTTCCCAACGGACATGAGAGAAACTGGTTATGATATTCTCTTTTTCTGGGTTGCACGAGAGATGATGCTATCAAATGAACTGGCTAATTCATATCCTTACAAAACCTGCTTCTTCCATGGGATCATCCGGAATGAACAAGGAAAGAAAATCAGCAAATCGATGGAAAATATCGACCAATACGATCCAAAGAATCTTATCGAAAAACACGGTGCAGACGCGCTCAGATACACATTGATCTCTAATACGGTTGTCGGTAAAGATATGAATCTTAACCCGGCCAGCGTTGAATCCGCAAGGCATTTCTGCAACAAAATATGGCAATCCACGAGATACGTGCTCGGAAATATCAAGGAAGATGAGAAGATTCCCACAATCAGCACCAAAATCAATAAAAAGATGACACCCGGAGATAAATGGATTCTTTCAAGACTCAACTCCCTTATTAAGCGGTGCACAGAAAACATCCAAGAATACAAATATCTTGAATATTCTCGGGATTTCTATACCTTCTATTGGGAAGAATTTTGCGATTGGTACATCGAAATGACCAAAGTACGATTATATTCGGAAGACCAAACCATTGATAAGACTATCCCCAAGGCGATTCTCCTCCATATTCTTGAGGTATCGTATCGATTGATTCATCCCGTGATGCCTTATATTTCCGAAACACTTTGGCAAGCATTGCCCGAATCGATGCGGAAAGTCCCATCAATATCCGTTGCGGAATGGCCGAAACCGGATGAAAAAAGGATATTGCCGGATATTGAAGCCGATTTCAATTTGGTAATGGAAATTATTAAGAAAATCCGTAATCTGAGAACAACCTTTAACGTGAAACCGGGATTGAGAATTCCAGCAATCTTATCAACCAAAGATAAAACTGCCCTTTTGGAACAATTCAAAGGTGAAATCGCCGAACTCGCAAAATTGGATGAAGCAAAATTGCAAATTGTTGGAGACATTGATGCACCGAAACTCGCGGGAAGAATTGTATTCGACGGCGGCATTGTCTATTTACCGTTAGAAGGAATCATCGACATCGAAAAAGAGAAACAAGCAATCAATACCCAAATTGAAAAACTAACGAAATTGATCGATGGCCAAAAGAAAAAGTTAACGGGTGCATTCATCGAAAAAGCCAAACCGGAAATCGTTGAAGCGGAAAAAGCAAAATTAAAGCAGAATGAAGACAAACTTCAACAATTGAAGGAAGAACTATCGATGCTGCAATAAGCTACATCAGATTCAAAAGAAATACCAAGTTTTATAGAATTTTTATATATTCTATTTCAGGGCTTTTTTCTTAATTTCTTTACGATTTTTACCGATCGGAAAGATTTATAAATCCGAATTCTGAATTAAAGAACAGATGAGGCATTTCATTGAAAACTATCTGTTTATTTTAGCCGAATCGTATTAACAATGCATTTCATTGAAAACTATCTGTTTATTTTAGCCGAATCGTATCAGCAAGTGAATGAATGAATATTTTCATATTTTTTAATAAAATGGTGTTCGATTTGGGCCGATCATGCATACTGATGAAGCAGAAAAGTGAATCTGGCATCTTAGAACTCTCCAAAACAAAAAAAGCAAAAAATGTTGGATATCCTTAAAAAATAAAGGCATAAAGTTATTTAAAATAAAAGAGTCCGAATTGTAGATAAAGAGGAATGAATATCAAAGCCAATAAGGTCATAAGGGTCACGCACAACGCCGAAAATTTTTCGTCTAATTTGTATTTTACGGCAAAAATTACATTAAACACGGCGGGCGGACTGGCAAATTCCAACAACAAAATCGTTTTAATTATGGTATTTTCGGATTCAAAGTGAATGAAAGGTTCAATTAAAAGAAAAATTCCGACCGAAAATACGAACCGGATAAAGATCGCATATAACAAAATATTTTTATCTTGATTTATTTCCGAAATTTTAATATCGGTTAGAATCGCACCGATGACCAATGATCCGCCTACGGTTGAAGCCCACGATATGAATGATTTAAATGATGCAACGGAACTGCTTTCGATTTTTATTCCGAGCGACATTATTACCAAAGTAATCAATATCGCCATGAGCGGAGTGAATTTTAATAGATTTAAGAACACATCCTTAAAATTCACTCGTAAATTTTCACCATTCCCATCAATTCGAGTATTATTATTCCCAAATTTTAACGCGACGAAAATCCCTAAAGTTCCCCTCATAACCACAGCTGAAGCGCTGAAAATGGTCAAAACAATTACATACTTTGAACCAAACATCAAAAGAACTATCGGGAGCGGAAATAATAACGCATTCGGCATAGAAGTCACTTTCATAAATGCACCGAGTGTGGGCCTGTTCTGAATTTTGGACCGAAAGAGAAAATAGGTGCCAGCCATAATTAAAAGAAGTGCGAACATTTCCAATGCAATTATTTGAAGAACAAAACGAGGAGTAAGCGTTATTTCTGAGGTGAAAAGGTTTAACGATAATAAAATAGGTGTAATTATATCAAGCATAGCGCTTGTTAGATATTTTTTCGCGGGTTCTTTATATTGGCCGGAATATTTGAATAATACAAAGCCGAAACCGATAATTAGATAGAGAATAAACAAATTCAGCCAAAAGGATGCATCCATTTTCACGTGAATAAGAACATCAAAAAATAAAAAGTACCCGAAAAATATGCATCGAGATAAAAATAGGAAAACAGCAATTACGAACTTTCTTCGAGCACTTCTTTCAATGCAGTGGTTCCATTAATCGCTGCTGGGAATCCGGCATACACCATCAAATGGAGCATGAGCTCGGCTAACTCCCCTTTCGGAATTCCGATATGCAAGGCTTTTTTTAGATGTGACTTCAACTGATTTCGTGCATTTCCCATCGCAACAAGGGCTGAGATCGTAGCGAGTTCTCGCTTTTCCAGACTCAATTGCGGTCGATTTATAATTTCACCATATGCAAACTTCAGAACGTAATCTGCAAGATCCGGATTTATGTCACCGATCGAATCGTATAGCACCTTGTTAGCATCCGGATCGAGCAGATCCATCAATTCCTTTCCTTTCTTCATACGAGGATCGGAATCCGCGTTGATATGCGCTTCAAAATCCATAGGTATCATGCAATAATTGCTTTGAGATTATTTAAAATTACCGAAAACACCCTGTTTGTATTTCTTCATTGTGCTTCGAGCCGTTCCACAACACGTTAAAAGGAATTTCTGAAACTGAAATAAAAAACTTAATTGATTGGCCAAAAAAATGAAAATTACCGTTAAAAAATGATTTGAGGATGATTGGTAATAATTTAATCCACAATTTTCCCAAATGTTGCTTTTACTAACGGATCGATGGTTAACGTTCGAAGGTCACCTCGGAATTTAGCGAGCTGATCAGCATTTTTTTCTTCGACCTCATCTATTAATTGTCGAAGCATCGTATGATAGACACCCAAATTCGACCTCGCTTTTAATACTGCAAGAATATGCTTTCCTTGTTTACAAATGAGACTTTTATTTTTCAAACTCAATACTTCAAGCACACCCCTCTTGGTCCCCGCTATTTCTGATAACATGGATTTGATTCCGACCAACCCTCCGGCAATCAAATCAGAATTAATTTTTTCCGAAATTTCTTCTCCTGAAAGATTGATGTTATCAACGGATCCGACTTTGTGTGCTGATTTGTTGAATTCACACGCATAAATTCCAATACCGGTTTCTGCCATGATAAGGTACATATCTTCAAGACCGGAGCGCCATTCGAGTTCTGTATAATCTTTTATCCTTAGGAAGAAGAATCGGAACATCATCCACCCACTAACTTCTACCGCAATGCTCGCTACCAGCATCGTTCCTTCAAAGGTTTGCAAAGCGGGAAACATCAGCGGAGTACCTTGAGGCTTTCGATACATAACGGTTACAATTCCACCCGCAAAGGCAATAATCAATCCCAAAAGTGCCAAAACGATATTCTTTCTATCTTCTTTCTGCGGTCCCAAGCGAACAATAATGATATATACCATTCCAACAAACCCGAACAAACTAAACACAACATATGTAGGAACCAACAAACCCATCATAACTGATTCGAACCATGGTTTCTCTACCCAATTATATGTTGGATTCGTTAGGATAACAAAAACAATCAACGTCAATACGATTGCACCGAGAATGGCGCTGATAGGGATTACTTTTTCTTTAATACGAATTAAATACTTTTTCGGAAGAATAATCCGTTCGCAGACAACCGCTACGGGCATAATCATAAGCAATTGAAAAAGTACATTAAATGTATTCATATATAGCGGGTTGATTTGCACATATCCGAAATCATTGTAATAGTAAGAAATGATTGAAGGGATATTATAGAAGGAATATGCAGTCACCACACCCGCCATAATCATGAAGATAAGAAAGGTTTCGGTTTTCCGGGTGTTTTCATCTGCATTGATGTATTTCTTGATGAGATCTATTCCCGTGATGAAAGTAACGGCAATCAACATGCCGTTTAAAATCAAGGCGATTTCACGGGTAAGATCCAAATTTTCTATCGCAAGTATCATACCTCAAATTGGTTTTTTTTATTTAAATTCGTTTTGGTCAAGAAATAACAAAATTGATAAAATTTTCAATCTGAAGGAGATTTTTTGGGCCTTCTTGCAATCGAAAGCATCAAACAACGATTTTTCTAAAAAGTAGAGCGAAAAACCTTATTTTAGCTTGTGTATTCTCAACAGTATGTATTCTAAAAACAATAGACCGCATTTTATTAAGTTTCCAATTATCCTCCTTTTGTTTATCATGCTTTCAATGTTAAATCATTCAATTACTTCAATTTCCGAGCTCGATCAAGCACCATTTACAACCACGCTTGAATCGGCAAATTCTTTCGATTATCTTAATGAATATAATGGCACCGGTAATGATATGCAAATATTAATCAACGGAACTGGATACGGAAATTCGACATCCAACCCCAATCTTAAAGATGGGTGGATCAATCTTTACCCGCCTCCGATTAATCAGAGTTCCTTTTCTATCACAACACCAGCGGCCCAAATGTTCCAAAACGTGTTTCTTAATGCATCCCAAATTGAAAAAGCACAGTTTCAAGAGATTATATTGAACGACACTTCAAGTTCCGACTTTCTCAAACTTAATAATTATCTTACTTTGAATCAGAGTCGAGCACCCAATCAAGCCGCATTGAAAGTCTCCTTGGATGTGGATACATATTTCAATCAATTTTCAGTTTTTGCAAAATGGAATATGCCTTCAATGATTTCGCTGAATATTACAAATGCATTGGGGACAGGGATGAGCTATGGAATCGCATATTACAACATTTCGGGGATTGAAACCGGTCGATGGATAGATTTTATTTTTACCGATGTGGTGAATTTATCAGCGGGGGCGTATTGGATCATTATTAATGTTGCACCGTCACTAGACGTGCTCAACGATAACTATCATTTTTCCTTGAATTATGTAAATGACACGCTTGGGCAAAATCAAGAAACTAAATATTTCAATAGAAGCAGCGGACAATGGCAAAATTTCGGACCCAATTTTTTGGCGAAATTCACCAATTATTCTTGGGTCTCCTCCACGCTTTCTGAAGTTAGTCTGAACGCAACCATTCCATTAATAAATTCCACACAAAGCTTTAGCGACTTGACTAATTCAACCGTATTCACCCAAACAATACATGCACAAACTCCCATAACCCTCATTACAATTAATTTTCAATCGAACGCGACAATGCGCTTTAAATTGAATTATTCTCTTGATATTTCCACCAATAATACGTTTATATCCACGTCGTTTTTCTATTCAAACGGATCTCAATATGTGAAATGGTTTGGAAACTATACCCTTCAAAAACTCCAAGATGGACTAAACAGGACTTTATTTACGACTCAAAATTATACGGTTTTAGGATTTAATTCATTCATATCCATGAACGCAACTAATGGGTCTTTAATAATTGCGGAATTGGGGAATAGATTAACTATTAACAGCAGTACGGGTGCATTTAGCTCAGAATGGCAATTCAACGGCTTCAGTGTGCCGGTCAATTGCACAATCACGAATGCGGACGGAACATCGAAAATTCAAAGGGGATTCAATCTAATC
Organism: uncultured archaeon; assembly: GCA_964623665.1. Lineage (GTDB taxonomy): Archaea > Asgardarchaeota > Lokiarchaeia > Sigyniarchaeales > Promethearchaeaceae > CAZUTM01. The sequence continues at coordinate 1,424 of CAZUTM010000058.1, read as the reverse complement.
ATTAAAGCAAATTATACAACAAATCAATATAAGACCAATATGAGTATTTGGGGCAATGAAACCTTTTTAAATTCGAGTTACAAACAGCGAACGATTGCGAATCAAAGCGATTCCGTTGAATTTGACCCCACATTCATTAGCGGAACTTCCCCATACGAAAAACTGGTGATAAGAGTCGACTGGAACAATGGAACCGAAGCCGGAATTACTTATAGGGTGTTTTATCTCGAAGATGGATCGCAAATTTCAAGTTCAGCAAACGAAATACAAATAGTTTCAGATCTCAACGGGACGTTCGTAATAAATTACAGTAATTATCAAAATGTCTTGATTCCAGATGCCACGATAGAGACGAATTGGTCAAGCGGAAATTGGAGTTATACTTTCGTTCCCGGCTTGGGCTATCGCTTTTCGATAACCACTGATTCAATCCTTCTCGGTGCAAGCGGATTCATCCAAATCAATGTTTCACACTATTCATATAGAAATCAAACCATCGTATTGAAAGTGATTCATGTAATTCCAAGCCAGCTTGCGGTGAATGATTTGGATACCATGATCTATTTAGGAAATACGTTCTATGCGGATTTGGGATATTATTCCAACAAAGGAACACCAACATCGCTTCACAGTGCTACAATTTCGCTGATCGTGGATGGGAAAATTTGCGGATTTACTGCAACAAGATTAAACCAATCGAATCCAAATACAAACTTGCAAGTACGCGTGAATAGCGGGCATTCTAACTTCCCTAACAGTTCTGGGAACTATACATATACCATATTGCTTAGCATGAGGGTCAATGATACCATCTATGAAAATAAAAGCATTGGTGGACTCTTGGAAATAAAAAGAATTCCATCATTGTTCACATTTGAATCCACAACGGCTTATCTACTCAATCAAACCACAAAAGAGATGATTGAATACGAAAAATACAATAATTCAATGGTCTTATCGGTAAAATTCATCGCAAACAAAACCTTAGTTAGAGGATTAGGACAAATGGAACCTAACCCCAGCGTTCCTATTTGGATCGAAATCACCGAATCCAATGTAAGAAGAATCTTCCAGATGCAATACGAAGCGGCGGGGATTTATAGATATTCCTTATCAACATTCAACATCTCCGCAGGTTCGATTTTGGGATTACGAATGTTTTTGAACCATACCTTTTATGAGCCCAAAGAAGTAGTCTATTCATTAAAAATTATCGATAAAATGAATCCGATTATTGGATTGGATAATATTCAAAATATCCGAGAAGGAACGGTCATAAATATCACCGGCAAGGTATCTTTAGATAACAAAGCCTTGTTAATTCCACTTAAAAACACGAATATTTCTGTCGAAATCATCTTCAGCGGAGACACACAAAATCGGAGTATTCGATATATAATCACCACCAACAACGAAGGAACTTT
>CAZUTM010000057.1:20293-26694 GCA_964623665.1 uncultured archaeon | reverse complement strand
AAAGAGAAAATAGGTATAGATTCCGATGATGAAAAATTCGAATACGTAAACAATCTCCGAATTTCGAGAACGATATTTATTCGGATTGTCCCAATATTTAATTAAATGGACCAAGACACCGATTCCATAGGCCAAAATTATGAGAGTACTGAGTATACGGAAAATATTCAAGCGAATCACCATCTGATACGCAATTTTGGATTTGAATCTCCAAAATCGCTGTTGTTTATAAACGAACTCACACAAATGCGAGTAGAAGTCGGGGGTTTTTGATCAAAAACCCCGTTGACCAAAACTTTATATACGAATGCGCGTAAAATCTCCCTTTTTTTTCCGGCTTTGAGAAAACCGTTCGAAAATGAACTCAAAAATCTTTTATCCGCTATTTCCCCCTTTTCCCGAAATTCCCGAACCAATCGAGAACCGCTGCTGTTTCTTCCGCGACGCCACAAACAAACACCTTCCGCCATATTTATTTAGTTTTATTTTCTTAGTATAATTGTGGCGAATTTATTTCCCACATTTTGCACACTCAATCAAGGAGTTGGAGTTGAAACAAATGAACGAGCATATTGATTTGAATCTCATTTCGATAGAGGATGAACTCTATAATAGTATCCTCACGGCATATGAGAAAAATCGAAAGATTGATAAAGAAGCCTACGATCTTTTGATTCAATTGATGCAGAGAGTCAGCAATATATTCAATATTGACCCTGATTCAAAAAACGTATTGAGAAACGCAATCGTTCTTATTATAAATTTGTTCTTTGACAGCCAGATGGAGTTTGGTGTGCTCAATAAAAAGGATATTAATACCGAAGATTTGCAAAAGATTAAGCAAATGCTCCAAAAAATAGTGGCATCTTAAGAAGTTATGAATTCCGGATTGCCGGTTAATAAATAAATTAAATCAAGAATATCTTCCAACTCCTTTTTGTACTTGCCCCTTTTTCTATCTCCTTGTTTGTTTTCTTTTTCGTTTGGACAACTTTCAAAAAATCCGAGAGAGTTGAACAATGGAGGATCTTTCACTCCGAATACTTTGAAATGATCATGCAAATAAAGCTCTATACCCCAAAACGAATATAGTTTTGCTCGAATATTGTTCGAAATTTCTAACATGTCCGATTCGATTTTTTCAATTACAAACTCCGGCCAAATGTCAATGTAAACGAAATCAAACAAGCGATCCGATTTAAATGTAAAAATATCGCCACAAAGCAGTTCGATATTGGGCGTAATTGAAAAGCAAGACAGATAACAATCGATGATTTCTTGATTTTTTTCAATCACCGTAATCGTTTCGACATCGGGTTTTTCTTTAATCATTTTCAAGAAATATCCCATTCCAAGCCCCCCGATTAAAATATTGCCGTGAGCCCATTGGATAGCATTAATATGGGCTTGCAACTCCATAGGCGTGATATTCATAAATAACTCTTCAAATATAGAGAGTTCAGCCGTTGTGAATTCCGTTAGGATGGGCGATTCCGTTATATAATGAGCGCAATCCTGGGGATTCTTTTTATGTTTTAATAGTTTTACTGTCTTTCCATAAAATTCTTGGTACTTCGATGATACGTTTTCGCATACCGAAGCCCATGCCCGTGAATCCCTAAAATCGAAGGGGTAAAAAGATTTTGGGTACAAAGAATTAAAATAAGAGGAAGGCTTCAACATCTCACCATTTATCGGATATTACTTTAAAAAATTAACCGCTATATATAATTTCATAATAAATTACCCGCGCTGTTTATAAATAAAGCGCGTAAATTTCAATGAAATTATATATAAATTTAGTTTTTTCATTAACAACAAAAAATTGAAATTGCGAATTTTTTTAAAGCCGTCGAGCTGACTATAAATTGATATAAATGGCTGAACGAGCGTCAGTTGAACAATTTTACCAATGGATATTGGACGGGGGTCTTGCTGGATGGATCGAATCAGTAAAAAATGATCCGAATAAAATGAAGCAGATCTCCGATATCTTCGACGAAGTGAAAGGAATATTCGGATTATAAAGCCATTTCGGGCTTTTAATCTCTTTTTTTATAGGGTTTCTTAAAAAAAACCAAAGAACTTATCTTTGGAGTAAAGATAAGATAGATTCAGTGATTTCAATTTGTTTTTTCACATCTTCCGGTAATGGGGTAGAAGAGGAGATTTTTGCAACGGTTTGTAACCCGAAAATTAATTGTTCGTAGAAATCAATTAAATCGCCCCGGAAAATCTTCAGCGCGTAGTTCTTTTTGAGATATTCTGCAATCTCATCGGTATTGTAATTGAGGACTCTTAACGTGATGATAATCTTCTCGAAATTTTTCCTTCCGCACGGGCAAAAAGGCTTTTCTTCACAAGAACAATTGAATAATTCTTGGCTCCAAGTAACGATGATTTTCCAGACCCATCTCGGGATGTTTGCGAGTTTTCCGATATTCTCTCCGCTCAGCATCATCGTGGTGCTCGAGGTGAATATATTATTGGATACTTTTGCGTTTGGAATCTTTTTTGTTAGTTCCGAAATGATCGATTTCTGCATATAGACATTTTTGAATTGAACGAACAAGCCTACAATATCAAGAACGTACAGCCCTTTTACCATTTTGGTGAGATTGCTGTCCACTTTTTCCATTTTATTCCGAACGACTTCATCGCGTGAGAGCGAAAATTCGATGTTGAATTTTGGATTTTCTGCATGAAAAAGAGCCGATATTTGAGAAACCGAGTTGATTTGCTTTGCATCTTCAAATGCCTTTTTGGCAAGTTCGTCCTCAAGCGTGAGCCATGAAGTGATCTGATCGCAGATATTGAGCGGTAGAAATGACTCCGCATAGGCGCGTCCAAGCGGTGATACGAAGAACTGTCCTGTTTCTTTCTTTCCGAACAATAATTTTTTACTTATTAGATCGGAAAGTGCAGTTTTAAGATTATAATCGCCGTTGAATTGATATTCTTGAAATTTCTTTAAGTCGGCTGCGGTAACCCCCGATTTTTCTTCGATCTTCGAATACATCGAAATGAAAGAAAGCAGTTCCATGAACAGGTAATTCTCATTGGGCTTAAGTTTCAGCGATTCTATTTTTCCGGTTAAGAGGGCGGTCGCAACCATATCTTCGGACATTAAGGAGGTTGCATTGTAGGAATTGCCCGGGATGACCGGAATAATGATTTTTCCTCGCTCATGTTTTCCCAAGCGACCCGCTCTTCCGCACATCTGCTCGAAATCAGCCACGGAGAGCCATTTGATGCCCATCACCAAGCTTTCGAAGATGACTTGGGAAGCCGGAAAATCGACTCCGGCAGCGAGTGCGGCTGTGGTGATAACGGCGGCAATCTTTTGCTTGGAAAACTTCTCTTCTACGATCTTTCTCTCATAATATGATAATCCGCCGTGATATGGATAACATGAAATCCCATCTTGTTGAAACAAATCCGCCAAACGCTCGGTGTTTCGTCTGGAATTGGTGAATACGATGGTTTGGCCGAAATAGCCGAATTTTGATTCCCTCTTGAACTCCTCTTTGATATACGATTTGATGTATCGAAATTTAACTTCTTCGTCCTTACAAAAGATAAGATGCCGTTCGATAGGCACGGGTCGCTCCATATATTCGATTAATTTGCAATTCAAATGAAGGGCCAATACTTTTGGGTCGCTTACGGTTGCAGATAAATAGAGAAACTGTGCGCTGGGGTTGAGGACTCGCAATCGGGCGATCAGACCATCGACAATATACCCTCTCTCGGGATCTGACAAAATCTGGATTTCATCGATAATGATTGTAGCAAAAGAGGACAGCAACCAATGGTTGCCGCCTCTAAGCATTACATCTATTGCTTCATAGGTGGCGATAACAACATCTGCGGTCCGGAAGTCTCCGAATTCTTTCCGATTCACTTCATCGAAATGCGATACGCCTATTTTGAGACAAGCAGAGATTCCATATTTCTCCAAAATTTGATATTCTTCGAATCTCATGTTTGCCAAAGCCACAATCGGTACCAAGTAAATCATTCGCCATTTCTTCTGCGGGCTTTGCGGGGTGTCTTTTGCCATCAATATTTTGTTCAAACCCGTGATCTCACCGATGATTGTTTTTCCGGAGCTGGTTGCAGACACGACCAAGAGATTTTGGTTTTTCAACAACCCCGCATCAATGGCTTTTGACTGGATCGGAAGCAAGTTCGTGATTCCGTTGTCCTCGTAATGCTTCTTCAAAATATCATGAATTGGTAATTCCGAAATCTTGTATATTCGCTCCCCAATAGATCCGGATTTACTCGCCTGCTTAATATCAAAAATGGTGGTCAAGGGCTGACTGATCGGATCAAATTTATCGGAGAACACTTTCAGTACTTCATTAACATCTTTATAATGTACCAAAAGCCGAGTAAGCTGTTTTTTCAAAGCGGGCGTAATGGTATACGTGTATTTCATGATTTCTAAAAGCTCCTTGCCCGCGCAATCTCTGCAGATGAAAAATACTTGGCCTTTATACAAATTTTCCGGATTCAAAAATGTGAATTCCGAATTCAAGCGACAATGTTCGCACAACTTATAGGTCCGAAGGTCTCGAAAGCCCTTTGTGTCTGCCAACAACTTAATATCTTCGTAATCCTCATCTTTATCTTCCGCCAACGCAACAAATTTCGCATTAAACATAAAATTTTTAAAATTCTTCAGGTCTATAGGCACGTAATCTTCAGTATTAAATTGCGGATCAAAAGAGTATTTCTCAAATTTCACTGGCGTCCTTTTTGGCGCATCCTCGCCTTCATAATCAAACAAAATCCGGCCTCGGAAAAAGGGCTTTTTTTTGTATCGCAGTCGCATGTTCACGAGATCGTCCTCGATTAAATCAAACAGCGAGGTTTCGTAATAATACTCTTTTCGTTTATCTTTGAATCTGCGGAAAACGATAAAGTATTGTCGGGATTCGAGACTCATTTCATTTTCTAAAGGGTATGAACAAAAAAAATATTTACGATTTTAAAAAATTAATAATTTGAATCAAGCCGTCAATATTGATCCCTCGTCCGAGGATTACTGGAATTTCTGCTCGAGTTAATTCAAATGTGACAAATCTTTGGAATGGCAACAAGGTTATTTCAGGATTTTGATAACTCGGATTTATTTGGATTTTTTGATTTGTTAAAACATATTTAAGATTTATAATACAGTCATTATTCTCATTGGGAATTATATATTCAGAAAATTTATTGATGATCTCATGTAAATCCATTAAAAACGTTAGCTTTTCGCTATCCTTTGTGAAATTTTTCAAGTAGAGTTCAAAACTTGTGCTTTCTTGATAATCTTGATTATTAAATGGTTCAAATCCTTCGCGTTTATCAAAATAAAAATCCGATAAATCTTTTTCTATCGTTGATTGAATTTTCTTCTCAAACAGTTTTAATTTTTCAAGGTACTCATTAATATTTTGAAGATCAATTAAATTGTAAAAAATATCATAATAATAACCTCTTTCTCCAAATCCAATTTCGATTTTTTTAAATATTGACTCATTCTCTTTAAGTTTCGGCTCGCCATAATCAAATCGTATTGTGTATTTCAAATATCCAAGAGCGGTATTTGGAGTTGGCGTTTTTATAAAGGGCGCGGATAAATTTAATTCCATTAATCTTTCAAGATTATCTTTCAAGATCAATAAATTTTGCTCCATTTCAATTAGATCAAATACAGGTTTGTTCCATCTTTTAATTTTACCAAGGATATTATTGTTAATCATTTGTATCGCCATTATTAACTTGATGCAGAACTTCTTATATCATTCATATATAATTGATGAAAACCCATATTATGAGTGGTTTTTTCTTCATTCAAAGGGGAATATCGAAATGATTTTGTGTTATCTATACCCAAAGGGCTTAAACTTTCGAAATGATAAGGATCAGAACCAGAAATCGAAGGTTTTTCAAAAGCGGGGATGTTTTTGTATTTTTTTAATTCTGAGGCCTTAGCAGGAGAATCAAGATAATTTTGCATTATTTCATACAATTTGGAGAGTAATCCTTGTGCTTTCAAGCCACCTCTAGGAGATAACCATATTTTTATATACTTTTCATTCGATATATTATCCGTTTCGTAAGTATAATTGAGATATGGCGATTTTTTTATCGCATCGAGATTATATTGCTTGTTCCCAATTAATTCATCTATGTTTCGTGCGGTTTTTTCATCGATTATCTTTGCAATAAACAAATATATAATCAATTGCTCTTCATGATCCATGTTAAATAACAATGGATTATATTCATTCAAATCATAAGATTTAGTGTGAATATTATACTTTATTTTTGGGCATGCATTTTGGATAAGGTCAATCAATTTCAAATAATCCTTAATTGTATTATAATGATGGGGTGATTTCTCT
>CAZUTM010000057.1:17209-20283 GCA_964623665.1 uncultured archaeon | reverse complement strand
GACTTCACCTTTTCTCATTAGTATATTGACTAATGATTTCTCTTTTAAATCATTGATTTGAATTGAATCCCCAATTTTGTATTCATTTAAAAGGTTAATAATGTTTAAAACGATTTGTTCCGGTTTCATATAAATATATTAAATGCTAGGTAAATAATAATTTTTGCATTACGATGAATAGATTTTCACCACGGTGATCCTTTTTTATTATTATATTTAATATTAACGTTATAGATATTAGTAATTTAACATAATGTCTTTATATAAGAGAAAATATTTTAAATGTGATGGATAGTGAAGAAGTAGATATTCTAATTCAGAAATTAATGGAAATGCCCGAAGCTCTGTATTTATTGTACAAAGATAATAAAAAAGGAACGTTTATTGATGTGAATAAGCTCATTATAGACAGAGGCAAAGAATGCAGAGAATTGGTTAATCTTGGAATCTTGGAATCTTTATCATCTAAACATCACCATAACACTCCATATAATTACACGAAAATCGGTTTAAACGTTTTAAATGCGCTTTATTCAAAAAAGATATTTAACGGCTTTGAAAACATTGATGCTTCTTCTAAAGAAATGTTCGAAGCAACTTTTCATAAAATTTTAAATGATAATCTAATAAACGAAGATGAAATTTTACGAGATTTACATTTCCCAAAAATTAATGAATGGATAATTAAAAATGTAAAATATAAAATCGAAAAAGCCAAAATCGTTTCAAACATAAATAATATAATCGAAATCTCCATAAATATATGCTATATTTGCCAAGGTAAAACAGAAAATACCTTTTCAGATTTGATTAAGGTCGAATATTACCGGAGAAAACCAAAACAACTTCAAAATCAGTGTAAAAATACTTCATGTTTGCTCTTTTTTAATCTGGATTCTGAATTTCATTATGATTATTTTAGTAAAATTGCTTGTGAGGAAGAAGATTGAAAACTTGAAAAAAATGCGGTTTTATTCAGGTTATTTAAAATGCGTGAAAGCATCTTTGGAAATATTCTTGCTCACTCTTTTTGAATCAATTTCGCTTAGTAGTGCATATAAAAACGATACACCAAAGAAGATAAGCAATGCGATGGTAGGATCCGGGAATCGGTTTCCCTCCCCCATTGCGAAAAACACAAAATACATGGACACGGTGAGACCAATTGCTGCACCCAATAAAAACAGCAACATTCTGCTCTTGAAAAGGATCTGTTTAAGGGTCGGCCTTTTGGCACCGATGGCACGCATGATCTCAAAATCCCGAAAATATTCCCGGATTCTGGCCGCTTCAAACCCGTTGATCGTTATAAACACCAGAATGGAGAGCAACACTACAACAACCAAGGGAATCAATTCGATTCTGAGGAGCGAATTGATATTCGATTGAAGCACGTCATTCATATTTATTGCTACGAAATCGGGGCCGCAGAATTGTTGGATCGCTTGTATAATCTGATCCGTAGGTGCCTTTTCCCCTTTCCATTGGACAAGCAGCAAATTTGTAAAATCGCCTAAATAGAGATATTGTTGCAATGCTTGAATCGGGAGGATAACCACGAATCCTCGATTAAATGGTTCCATAACGATGGCCTTGTTTTTAAAGGAGAGGGTTCGATTGACTTCGGGATCCGTGAAGCTTATCCCTTGCAAAAGTGTGTTATTAAAGAACACCGGTGAAAGGGAATCGCCGATAAGTGCATGATTGATTTCGGTGGGCCAATCGCCATTGAATTCCCATTTTGACAATGTAGAATTGAGATTGATTCCTAATATTGGAAGATGACGAGATCGGTTGCCCATGAGTTCGATATATGTGGTATAATTCTCCGCTATCAATCCCGGGCGCTCATAGACCTTGTAATATGCAAAAATTCGGAGTTCCACAGCGCGTACATATCCCGAACTTTGTTCCGATTGCATATATTGGATGAGGGAAGTTGGAATTCTGTATTCCGGTTGTTTAAAATTCGGAACTTTGGAAAATGCCGACTCGTCCAGTTCGGGATTTCCGAATCTTGAATACCCCGATACGTATGCACCAACAACATCTTTATGGCCGATTGCAAACACATTTTCCAATTGCGTTTCCTTGAGATATGTCTTAGCGGTGGTGTCGATGGTCATAAAGCTGAATAATGAGATGAAAATAAGGGCGGATACAAAACCCAAGACACCAATTGTTCTTTTAAGTTCATAATTGTTTCTTCGCACTTGTCTTAATGCGATTCTCATCGAAATCGACCTTTGCTCAAGCCATTTGACGAGTTTGTTCGGTCTTACATAACTCATATCGGTGATCTCATAAGCATGTTGTGTTTTTGGATAGCTCATCCTCCCGATTCTTCGAATTTGATAGCCGTTAAACATCCACACTGCCGCAATTGTGGAGACAAAAATAATTAGAGAATTGATAAAATCCCAATAAAATTGCATCGGAAGGCCGATTGACTCTAAAATGCCCAAAATAACGAGATAAAGAACCCCGGAAACGAGGATTCCCACCACAAACGAAATAAATATGAAGATATATAATTGATAGATATAGAACGAGTAGAGAATTTTGGGATCGGTTCCGATTGCCTTCATCACGCCCATATCTTTTCGCTTCGATTGGATGATATCCGAACAAATCAACAAAGGAACGATGACCGATGCGACCGCGCTTAAGACCTGGATAAAATCGTTATATTGAATGAAAATTTCGAGATAGGTTAAGGTGTACATCGGGATAGTCCCGGTTGTGGTAAATTCTGTGGTGGATTTTGTGATTTCCGAAATTAATATAAACACCGAAAACATCAATCCCGCAGAAATGATATGCCTTTTCAGCCGGTCTGTCGAATGAAATAGATCATTAATTGCTAAATTTATTCTCATATTGGAATACACTCCATGATGCTTTATTTTTCGCTTTTCTCCGATGATTTTGCGTTCTTATCGCTTGGTTGCTTGGATTGATTCCATTGGTTGGTTTGATTCCCTTGGTTGGTTTGATTCCCTTGGTTGGTTTGATTCCATTGGTTGGTTTGATTCCCTTGGTTAGTTTGATTCCCTTGGTTAGTTTGATTCCCT
>CAZUTM010000057.1:0-17109 GCA_964623665.1 uncultured archaeon | reverse complement strand
TAGTTTGATTCCCTTGGTTAGTTTGATTCCCTTGGTTGGTTTGATTCCCTTGGTTGGATTGATTCCATTGTTCGATTTTTTCTGGTACAGCCCGAGGCATAAATTGTTTTTTGACTTCGGATTTCACGATTTTACCTTGTTCATAATAGATAACACGATGCGCTTGTTCAATCAGATTATCATCATGGGTGACTGCTATGATTGTTTTTCCTTGTTCTCTGATTTCTTCGAACATCTCCGCAATAAACTTCGCGTTTTTTTTATCAAGATTCGCCGTTGGCTCATCAGCCACAATTATCGGAGGATCGTTTGCCAGCGCTCGCGCGATTGCCACTCGTTGCTGTTCACCGGCACTTAATTGAAAGGGCACATGATTAATCCGGTCCGCCATCCCTACCATTTCCAACAATTCCTTTGCCTTTCTCTCTAAGGTGGGTGTTGGTGTTTCTTTTTGTGCAAGTTCCATTGGAAACAGAACGTTTTCCAAGGCGGTTAGAGAAGATATCAGATTATAGTTCTGAAATATGAACCCGATGGTAAAGATCCGAAATTTTGAAAGCACTTCCTCATCATAATGTGTTATATCAAGCCCGTTTACCACAATTTTTCCGGAGGTCGGACTATCCAACCCGGACAGCAGATTAATAAATGTGGTCTTTCCCGCTCCGCTTTCGCCGACAATGGCGATATACTCACCTTGCTGAATTTTGATTGACACATGATCCACCGCACGGATGAGATAATCGCCCAACTCAAAATCCCGTACGAGATCGGTTGCTTCTATGTAATCCATATTCTTCGAAAATCCGAAAGAAAAAATAAATTGTTTGGTTCATATTTATGACTTTGGAGATTTTTACGAAAATCGGGAATACGCTCAAGTTTCCTTGGCTAACGAATAGACAAATTTGGAAATTCGAATTCCCACGAGCAGACAAATATTTCTTCTTTAGATTTCGTTATAGGTGTATAGTTGCATCGAATGATGACTCCGGGAGAGATTTCATCCAAAAGTTCACCGAAATAGGTTAACCCAATGCCTCGACATATTTTATCAATTTGATCAACGGGCCGGCCCATCTTTTCCATTCCGATGATGGTTTTACACGTTTTCACGTTCATATGCAAAAGTAGAGGCGATTTTTGTTTGATAATTAAATCAAATTCGAGACTCTGAGCAAAAAGCGAATATCTCAAAACGTTCTCAAGATCCGAAACGGTTGGAGTGGTGAATCCAAAATAGTTGCGTAATCGTTTGGCTTCCTTTCTTGAGTAAATCTTCCAAACTTAATCATCGATTTCATAGGCCTTATCAAATCCTACAGCCTTCTCAACGCAAGTAAACCACACACCATCCAAAATTTGCCCTAGTTGCCCGTACAATTTCTGCAGTTGAGAATGGTATTCAGAATCCATGGTTGTGAGAACCCATCAGCAATTAAAAACCTTTTCTTACGATTTATAAAAATTATAGGTGTTTAAGGCCCGCGGAATCGGCGGAATATAAAGAAGATCCATTTCACCCATCTTTACATAATCCACGATCACCACATCAGCGGTTTCATGGTAAAATTCTTTATCCACAAAGAGATTCATGTGATCCGGGAGATCTGCGTTTTGAAATATAAGTTGTTTATCATTTTTACAATCCGAAAGGGGCCAGACGCCAATTTCAAATACCATAAACCCGTTTGAAGCACAGCTTGTACATGAGGTGGGCGCGATCACAACACCGATAGTGCCTTCATAGCCAAATGTCTTTTTTAATTGATCGAGATAGTCAATCGCTTCAACGGTAAATCTGAATTGCATATTTCTCCTAATCTCCTTAGAAATTTGAAGATTTATCTTTTACCTCAAAAGCTTTTTAGCCGAATTTGTAATAAACTGTTAATGTGAATGAAATGGAAGAACGGGCCACCGGTCGCAAAGGAATATATAATCTTCCGTGTGAAGTATGCAAGAAGAATGTCGAATTTGAAGTTCCGAGAAAAAAGATTGAAGAAGTAAACGAATTCCCTTTTAGCTATTCCTATGTCCATAAAGATGAAAATGAATTGCTTCATTCGCTTGTTGTGTATATTGATAAGCAATGGAAAGTCCGCGGATACCATACCGAAAAATTCGCAGGTATTTCAAAGGAAATTATCAATCAAGTGGTAAGTTCGCTCAAGAACAAAGATTTGAAAACATCTCGAAAAATTGTGTCCGTGATGCTGGTGAGTCTTAGAAACGTTGTTGAAATGTATATGAAAGATGGCAGAGCCTTTCTTGAAAGATTCGGATATATTTGCGGCGAATCGATGGTAGATCTTTTTCAATCAACAGAATTGGAACCTTTATTGAATGAAATAACCGCATTTTGGAAAGATATGGATTTTGGAATCATTAAGAATGCAAAAATTAACCGGGAAAATGGAAAACTCGAAATATTCTTCGATGTATATGATTGCTTTGAATGCTCATGGCTTCAAAAAAGTTAGATCTTATGGGTTTTGGGTAGGAGATTTCATTTTGTTCTTTTGTTCGCCAATTTTCATGTACAATTCGGCGGTATTCCTTGGAATCTCGGATTCTTTTTCTTTCTTCTTGAGCCTTATTGCATCTTGCGGGCAAGCGGGAACACACACACCGCAGCCGATGCATCGATCCAAATTGACTTCAGCGGATTTCTCACCCATCGAAATTGCATCCATTTGGCATCTTTGGATGCATGCACCGCAAGATACACATGCATCCGCATTGATTTCCGAGTAGAAATTTGATTGGATGAATTCCACTGGTTTTTCAAATTTTTTTAGCGAAGTTAAGACTTCACAACAACAACCACAACACGTACAGATGGCGAATGGTCTTTGCGTGTTTCCGGGTTCAAGGACTAATCCTTCATCTTGAGCCTTCTTTAAGATTTTGAGGGCATCTTCTTTGGAGATTTCTCGACCCAAACCGTTTTCGATGTAATACTCTGCGGCGCCGCCGAACGTGAAGCAAGATTCCCGAATATGGGTACAGTGATAGCCTTGTAAATCATGCATCTTGCGGCAAATACATTCGGCAACCGCGATTTTCCCTCGTTCACCCATTACGAGTTCGCGCAGTTGATCGTAATTTCCGATGATATTTTTGTGTTCGATACTTTCCTCGATAGGAATTACCCGCAATTGGGGGATCTTTGTGGCGGTGAATTCTTTAATGAAAGCTTCTTCCATATATTGTTTAAAATCATCTGCAAAGGCTTTGGATAATCTGTTCAATTGATACTCGAACATCCCAACGGCTAAAAATGAAATGGCGTAAAATGCCTCTTGGTCTTTCCGGTAGCGAAAAATAGCACCCTTTTTTGCCATGATTTCTAATTTTTCTTTTAATGATTCCAATGATAGCCCTGAATTTTTAAACTTTCGCTTCCAAAGTTTTTCGGTCTCGATCGGAATAAGCGAAAGTTGGAGTGCAATTTTGGCTTCATCCGGTTCGAAGATATGCTTTAACAGCCGTAACTCAACCCCCGATTTGGTTCTCGGAAATCCGATAGGGAGAGTATCGAGGTAACCCGCCAATTCTTCATAGATTGTTTCCGGGATCTCTGACATAACAATAATATGAATCCAAACAATAAAACATTAACCCTCTCTATTAGAAATCGAATTAGAAAAAAATTAAAAAAGAAATAGGGATGTCGGCCACATCATCAAACTGAGCATTCGCAAACCATCTTGGTCTTCAAATTTTATAATTTAGATCGGAAAAATATTAAAAGAATGGGACGAATTGAAAGATATGAGTGCAGAGCGTTTCAAAATCATGAGTTTTAATATAAGATTTACCGAAAACAATCAAAAAGATAAAGGAGACCGGCATTGGAATGTCAGAAAGCAATTTGTATTACAGAGGATTCGAGAGATCAATCCGGACATTTTTGGAACTCAAGAGGGTTCATTTGCTCAAAATGAGTTTCTTAAACAAGAATTAGGTGATTATGAATATTACGGTGTGGGTAGAGATGATGCATCGCTTTCGGGGGAGATGTGTGCTCTTTTTTTTAGGAGAGAAAAATTTACTCTTCTAAAAGCGGAATCCTTTTGGCTTTCGGAAACGCCCGAAAAGCCCAGTATAAGTTTCGGAGCCCTTTTACCCCGAGTATGCTCTGTAATCGAATTGAAACCTAAAGATTCAAATGTTGAATTAGCGGTTGCGAATGCACATCTTGATCATCTAATTGGGATGGCGAGAGAACAGCAAATTAAGGTTGTTTTAGAGAAAATGGCAAATTTCAGATATCCAACGATAATTTTGGGCGATTTCAATTGCGGATTTAACAGCAGACCATATCAAATTTTGAAATCGGCGGGACTTTCAGATACATACTTAGCGGATTCATTAAAAGAACAAAATGACAAAGATCTTCTCACATTTCACAATTATTCGCAAAAATCTAAGTGTTTGTTATCCAAAAACGGCAGACTCCGCATCGACTGGATTTTCATCTCCGAGGATTTCGACGTTCTGGATGCAGGAATCCGGGTCGATAAAGAAAAAGAAAACATTGCAAGCGACCATTTCCCAATTTTCGCATCGCTTCAAGTTCGCAAGGAAAAAAATTCTCTGAATCAACATAATTAATATAAGGTCAGCATCTTTCGCTCGAATTTATCGAGATAGCAGTCTTGTTTTTTATTTGAATAAAAGATCGAAAATTTAATGGTTGAATCAATGGTAAGCCAATCCGGGACGAAACTAATACCTTCATCGAGGATTTCTGCGCCTAAGATGGCCCGATATACTAATGAATGAATAGGAAAGGCCTCCAATTTGTTTTCACGAGGCATTTTATCGAACTCAGTTTTCCCGAACAAGTTTCGGTTATATGAGTTTGAAGGATAATATTCATAGATTTTTTGATCAATTTCAAAAGATCGACCCATATAGCGCAAACACTTCTGAGCGATTTCCGAAACGGTAGAATGGAAATTGTTGCGCTTTAACCCGATGATTATCCAAACATTATTTGCCAGAGACGTTTTAGAAACCGAAATACCCTTGCCAATCAACGGAGAATCCATGGGCAAAGACCCGATAGGAAATTCGGTCCAAAACTGATTTGGATCCTTGATTGCGTCGTGTAGGATTTTTGATTGGGTCTTTGTGGCCGTTCCTCCGAAGAGGGTCCAGAATGCAGCAGATGTTTTAATTTTTATAAACGATTTGGAAATTAGGTCATAATCGTAGAAAAATTTAGTATCGTTATCCCATAGGAATTCTTTGACCCGGTTTTGTAGAAGATCGGCTTGCTGGAAACAATGAACGGTGCATTCATCATCTCCTATAAGGTTGGCCATCACACCGACATTCTGGTAGAGATCGGCCATTTGGCTATTTAGATCAACCGGAATTACCTTTCTTGTAGAAGTTTTGTCTAATATTTTAATGTCTTCGTGTGAATAATCGATATAAAATCGCTCTGAGGGTCCCAATCCGAGTTCGGCACAGATGTCTTCGATTTTTCCTTCGAGTACAAAAAGTCCCAATTCGGAATCCAACCTATTGTTTTCCCACCATTCGATATTTCTCTTGAACAAGGGAAACCAATCATGAATGACTTCGAAATCTTTAGTGTACTTATAAAATTCCAAAATAAAATAGCTAAACACGGGCGGCTGAGAGATAACGGGCTTACCCGACCGATCACCCGATGCATGGAGATCGGCAAATTCTACGGCTTCGCATAACCCATCTTCATTGATGTATTTCTCTTTCAGATTTTTCAACATAATTCCTACGAGATCCGGTCGGTACCACATTAGATCATCGAGAATGCTCACGAGATCGCGAAAAGATACGGTACAATACTTCGATTCGAGTTCATATGCCCATGCGCATGATGATTGCAAGGGAAGTAAGCCTGAACAAAATAATCGATGAAGTGCCCATACATAAAACCAAAGATCATTATTTACAATAGAATTCGGAACCAAAGGCGCGTTCTTAATCCAATTTTCGGCTTCGGCTTCGACTTCATTTGATATTTTTATTAACATCTCTTTTTCCAATCCAGGATTAAAACTGAAATAGATTGCATTATCCGAATCAATTATCGAAGCATTAATAGTCCGAATGTACTCCGATTCCTTGATAAAGGCCCGAACGGGTAATTTTGAATAAATTTTTAGAAGATTATTAAAACAAAGGATACGAATTTTCATTCCTTTGAGTTGATAGAACAATTCAATGAGATTTCCGAACCAAGAAACCTTTAATTTTTCGGTAGACTCGGTGATCGTGTAAATTATATTTCCTTTAAAGGAAATAGTTACATTTTGGCCGACATCTACCGTATAAAAGGGTAAATTATGAAGATCTTTGCTCGCATGAGTCGAATCGATGAAAATTGAAAATAGGTTAAAAGAACGATTTCCTTTTTGCGATTCGGAAGACATTATTTTGTATTTTACTTAAAAGCATAAATACTTTTCTTTTCATATACGCAGAATTGTAGCTTTGGAATGGGAAACTATAATTTTATTGGTATTTTTTCTTGGATATGAGTACCCCGTCTAAAGAATTTAATATTAACGTGAATGAGGGTCTTTCTTTATTGCAAAAGGTTCAGAAATCCACCACTTACAAGAATATCATGCATTTTAGCCAACGGGCGTTGGATCATTTCAATAAAGCAATAGAAATTGCGATACAAAACAAAATAAAGGATAAACTTGATTATTTGTATCAATATCTTTGCGTGATTAAAACATACATGGGTGACGCGGAGAAAAACGAGAAACATATCTTGGAAGCGATTAAATACTATTCCGAAGCGTTGAAAGAAAATGATAAAACCAAAAAAAATTATCCGCACTTTAAGAGAAAAGCGATGATAAATCATACATTGATGCAATTGTCTGCTATAACCGAGCAATTTGAATATGCGTTATCTTTTGCAAATCAAGTTATCGATTCAGCATCCAAAGTTGAAGATCAGCCACAATTTATGTTTGAATATATGCTTCTTACCGAACAAATCATTCAAAAAATCGGGACAAATATGGATAAGGAATATCTCTATGAATCAATTTTTAAATTGCATAAAATCAAAGAGATTGATGATCAATTGCGTGGAAAGATATATTGGGTGTATGGAAATTACCTTATCAGAGAAAAATTAAATGTATCGAAAAGCATTAAAATCTTGACAAGAGCAAAAAAATCGTTTGAAAAAATCAACGAAACCAAAACGATCGAAATGATTGAAATGCGTATCAAAGAAATTGAACAAATAAATGAAGAAGCAAAGAAAAAAGCATGATTTTTTTTTTCTCGAAACAAAAGAAATCAAAAAGGAACCTTTTTGTTTTAAAAAATTGAAGTACGTTCATGGTTTCAAATTTTAAAGATCCAACCACCGTAACCGTGAAACCAAAAGCCTATATCACGATGCTTAAGCACGTTTTGCGGTTTGGTTCCAATGTTAAAAGTGCGGATCAGTATAAGGAGTGCATGGGAATTCTCATCGGCCGAAATGTTGAGGGCCCCGGTGCTACAAAAGATTTGAAAAACGTGGTGATTGAAGAGGCAATTCCGATCTCCCATGGTGGCTCGGTTGAGGTTCAATTCAAACAAGAGGACTACGGCAATTTTTCGATCATCGATTCCCAATATGCAGAAAAAAACATGTTTTCTGTGGGTTGGTATCACTCTCACCCCGGCCTTTCATGTTTCTTTTCGGCAACGGATATTCGAAATCAATTAGGATTTCAAACAACCAATCCGAGTGCAGTTGGGATTGTATGGGATCATGAACGATTGAAGAATTCAAATGATATCGGCTTTGATTGCTATCGTTTAGATAACCCTAAAGCAGGCACGATGTCCGATTATCATAAAGTGAATGTTATCGTTGAACCTCCGGATTCGATAGGGATGAGCTTTTACACGGTCGAGTTGAGAAAATTGATTGAAGAGCTGGTTGGCGGCAACCCTCCGATTATGGAATTAAGCGAAGTTCCGGATGTTTTTGGAGATGTGACCATGCCGGGCCGAAATTCAATGACATCCAAAGAACCGGAGCTGAATCTTCATGATTTAAAGCAGAAGATTGCGCAGAAATTCGAGAATGTTTTAGATGCATTTATAGGGCCGATTTTTGGGTACTTAAATGAATGGGCCCAAGGCATGACCAAAGGTGCCATCGAGAATAACATCAAAATTCTTGAGATATTAAAAGAACTCAAAGAAAACATCAGTAAAAGTATTGCGGATTTACAATCTTGGTTTAAGTTCCAATTGGGCGAGAATTTGCGATCGATAAACGTGGATATCTACGATAAATTCGAGGCAAGAGGCGTTCAAGTAGAAAATATGAGTGCTGCTTTGGACAAAATGAATGAAGCATTGGGAAAAGCATTGGAAACTGCTTTTGATAAAGCGATGATCAAGGTGACCGCAAATGTGGTTGAAAAGATCGCCAAAGCGAAAGACCAGATTAATGCTTCGCTATCGGGTTCGGATGTGATTGTATCGACCATTCAAACGCAGAATCAATTAACCGATAAAATCACCGAGAAGCTCAAGGAAAATGTTAATAATTTTCAAAAAGAAACCAAGGATCTCCCCAATACAATAAAAACAACGGTCGAAGTTGGATTGGGTTCTGTAAACAAGCTTGTTGAAGATATTTTGGCGCAAAATAAGGATATGCTTTTGACAATAAAGGCATTAAAATCCTTAGCGGAAAGATTATAGGAGGAAACCACCATGGCTCAAAAAATAAACGAATTTCCAAATGAGAAACCCATAGTAATCAAACCTAAGGCGTACATGACCATGTTAAAACATGTGCTTACCTATGGAAATGAAATAATCGGAAGATCTAACTCGGTGGAAGTTATGGGTATTTGCTACGGCAAGGAGGAGGGAGGAAAATTGGTACAATATGAAGCAGTCCCGATCGCTCACGGAAACTTGATAGAAGTCGAATTTACACCCGAAGACTATGCTTCTTTCGCTGCAGCGGATGAAAAATTTATGGATCAAGGATATTATGCAATCGGATGGTATCACAGCCACCCGGGACACAAGGCGTTCTTCTCAAAAGTTGATATTCAAAACCACTTATCATGGCAAAAAGAACAAACACCGCATGCGTATGGAATTGTATTTGACCACCAATATTTAGATTATGCAAATCCCAACAATAATGGATTTAAAGTATTTCGATTGGATGATTATAAAAAAGGAGTAGGGTCAGGGTATCACGAAGTGCAAAAGGTAGAGGTAGAATTGCCCGAAGATACCGAATACTACTCCGAAATCATTAAGATAATAGAGAGAACACAAACGAAAAAGCCGATCGTTGAAGAAGCAAAAGATTCTTACGAAGGTTCTGCGGAGTGGGCTGTAGAAGATTTCGAAGCAGATCAACAAGATGTTGCCGAAGCGGAAAAGGCGAAAACTGCAAAGCCATTTGAAAAAGTAAGAAAAGGCTACTCCGATGGGATGCAAGCATTAAATTCAATGATGGTAGCTCCGATCATGGATCTATTAGAGGAATACTTTGGAGATATTGATACCGCAATCAAAAAGGGCCCTAAAGCAATTATACCTTCTCTGGAAGATCTTCGGGATAATATCAATTCCGGAATGGCTCGCGTAAAGCAAAATTTCGAGAGTTCGTTAGAGAAAGAAATCGAAACCGTGAATACATCGAACAATGATGATTTGAAAGAGTATTTTGGAAAAGAAGACAAATTATTTGCAAAAATTGATGACCTCTCAAAGAATCTTGCAATAAAATTGGAAAAACTCATTGCAGACGCATTGAATGAAAAGATGCAAAAAGTGATCGGTGCAATTGAGGAGGTTGTAAATGTAGCAACTAAATTAGGAGAACAGCAAACGAAATTCACCTCCGGGGTTAAAGAGCATGGTCAAAAACTTGATACTTTTGCTGCAATGGCCGATAAAGATATTTCCGGTCTAAGTAAAAATATGTCCGGAATTATTGGGAGCCTTAAGTCTTCTGTTGAGGATAATGCATCGAGTATTCGTGACTCTATTAAAGAAATTTCCGGTGTATCTAAAAATCTTAAGGACGAATTAGACGCTTTGACAAAGATTATTAATTCTAAGAGAAAATAAATGCATACTGCAACACCCATTTTTTATCTAAATTACATTGTTTTTGATTCAAAATTCAAGAAATTCTACCGATTTGTTCTCAAAGTAAAAATTTAAAAAGAGGAAAGATACAACATAAATCTACGAAAGAATCAAACAATCATTGGATCCAAAGAGAAAATAAAAAATTTTAAACGATTTTCGGGTTTTTACTTCTTTATATGTATAAGATTATTCAAATTCAACATGTTGTTCAAATTCCGCCTAATAAATTTGGAACCGATTTGAAAAAAGCAGCCTTTGAGATATTGAGTAAGGAGCAAAATAATCAGTATGATGAGATTGGGTTTGTAATTGCAGTGGTTAATATTCTTGAGGTGATGCCGGGCAAAATAATCACGGGGTCACCATCCGCTCACCATCCTGTCAAGTATGAAGTGTTGGTTTTCGAGCCGCAACCGAATGAGATTGTTGAGGGCAACGTGGTGGAGTTGGTCGATTACGGCGCATTCATCCGTCTGGGTCCTATCGATGCATTGGTGCATGTTTCACAAATTGCGAATGATTATTTTAAATACGAGGGAAATAATTCATTGTTAACGGGTCGAGAAACTCAATTGAAACTTGCGCTTCAAGATGAAGTTAGAGGTCGAATTTTAGCCGTCAACATGGCTGCCGGAGGAAAACTTGGGTTGACTTTGAGACACCACTTTTTGGGTAAACTTGAATGGATAAAAGAAAACATTCAAAAAGCGTTAAAGGGAGAAAGTCTCGAAACGATTCCATCTGAAGAAGAAGAAAGCGATTTCGATGAAGAGGATGAATTTGATTAGGATTGGGAGGAGATTTGGAAATGGGGAAAGAAAAAGCATGTAAAAATTGTCATCTTATCACCACAAAAGACTTTTGTCCAAAGTGTAATGGGCAATTGTCGGAAGATTTTTCGGGGATTCTTGTAGTAATTAAGCCGAACGAAAGTAAAATTGCACGAGAACTAAAAATCGATAAACCCGGGAAGTATGCGTTGCGAGTTCGATAAATTATTTATTGTATTCTACCGCGCACGTTTTATAATTGATTTTTTCGTTATTGTTCAATCAACACATTTAGAGAAAAAAAAGGGAGAAAATATGCAAGGCTATCGATTACCAAAAGAATTGCGTAAAGAATTGGCCAAACCTATGGATTTATTATTCGACGGTCCGCCCGAACTAAGCATCCCCAAGGCGATACGTTATATTAACGGATATGAAAAACGTTATCCAACATTAGAATCCAAAAGATACATCGTCTGTGTGGGGGATGTGGTCTCTGAAAGTTTTTTCTCGGATTCGTTCCTTTCAAAAAGAATTTCGTATTATTTTATCGATGGAAAAACATTAAGAACACAAATCAAAGGATCCATGAATAATACAAAGATAAATACCATCTCAATTAGAAATCCTCAAGGAATTATTTCTATTGAAGCGATTCAAAAGATCGCGAATTTAGAATTTACTGATCCGAAGGATCCAACGCTTGTTTTTGTGGAAGGGGAAGAAGATTTGCTTGCGCTTCCTTTGGTTCTTTCCCTTCCTCTAGAGAGGCTGATTTTTTATGGCCAACCTCCCGTTACCGATGCTCAACCCCCAACGCCAGCTGGGTTAGGTCTCCTTGTGGTGACCCCTAAATTAAAATTCACGATTCAGAATCTTATTGATCGGTTCGAAAAAATTGAGTAAACATAAAAAAAAAATAAGGGACAGCGGGGCATTCCCAACGAATATCCACGTGTTGGACAGAACGTGGATAACACGGTCCATCGAAACTTTTTTTCAGACTTTATTTTTTATGTTTAGGGTTTCAGCAAAACATCTGCAAAAAACAAACTTTTATATTTTTTTCATGGCTTTTATCATTAACCTTCGATGATTGACTCCATCATGAAAAACCAGATTTGGTCAGAATGGTGGACTCTTGAATGAAGGAGGTAATTTGCATGAGCGAAGAAGAAGTCAAGCAAGAGAAAAGAGAAACGAAACTTGATCTTGAAGTTGTAGAAGAAAAAAAAAATGATCTTCTGCATCGAAAAGAAATCAAACTGAAAATAAAACATGAATTTGCTCCTTCTCCAGACCGTTTGACTATCAGAGCAAAAATCGCAGCAAAATATGCAGTTCCGGAAGCGCAAGTTATAGTGAAACAAATGAAGAACTTTTACGGTGCCCCGGAAGAAATTTGTACCATCTTTATTTATGATTCTGTCGAGAACGCAAAAAAGATAGAACCTGCATATATGATGATAAGAAACATGCCGAAAGAGCAACGAAAAGATGCGATCAAGGCTTTGAAAGCCAAAAAGAAGAAGAAGAAAAAGAAAGCAGAATAAGGAGGATTAAAAAATGGGAAAAGGTAAAAGAAAAGTCCGGAGAAGGGAGAAGAAGGTCGCAAAACCACGAGCAAAAAATAAAACACCGTTGTGGAAGGTGGAAGGCGGAAAAGTCGTTCGACCGAACCGAGCATGTCCGAAATGTGGACCCGGAGTGTTTATGGCAAATCACGTGGATCGATGGTCTTGCGGAAAATGCGGATATATGAAATTAAAAAATGAGCCTCCCGCACAAGATGGGCCAAAAAAGAAGAAACAATTTCAAAAAGCGCGACAAGAGTAAAATTGCGCTCTGTCCTCGCTATATTTTTTTATTTGGTTTTTCTTTTGGGTGAATTTGATGGATGCAAAGAATCTCGATTCAAAACTATGTCTTGGAATTGAATCAACAGCACATACATTTAGTGTGGGTTTGGTAGACTTCGAAGGGAAAGTTCTTTCTGTCTGCAATAATACGTATATACCCGATAGCGGAGGTCTGCATCCTCAAAAAGTGGTTGAGCACCATTATGCATGCTTCGAAGAAAGTATTCAAAAAGCACTCAAAGATGCGAATATTACGTTTAGAGAGATTTCTTTGATAGCATTTTCGCAAGGTCCCGGAATCGGCGCAGTTCTTCGAATCGGTGCGGCGATAGCAAGGGCACTCTCTTTGAAATTAAAGGTACCGTTAATTGGAGTGAATCACTGCATCGCGCATGTTGAAATAGGTCGAATCCATTCAGGGTTCAAGGATCCTTTAACGCTCTATGTCTCCGGAGGAAATACAATAGTATCTGCATTTGAAACGGGAAAATATCAGATTTTTGGGGAAACACTCGATATTTCCATCGGGAATTTGTTAGATATGTTCGCCAGATGTATGGATCTGCCGCATCCGGGCGGGCCTAAGCTAGAAAAAATCGCGTTGCAAGGAAATAAATACATCCCTATGCCTTATGTGGTGAAAGGGATGGATTTGAGTTTTTCTGGGTTGTATACTCACGCAAAAACGCATTTGGAACAAATCAAACAAAAAAAATCGAACTATGCCGTTGAAGATTTGGTGTTCAGCCTTCAAGAAACCGCATTCTCAATGCTTGCGGAAGTCACAGAACGGGCAATCGCACATACCGAGAAAAAGGAGGTGCTTTTGACCGGCGGAGTCGCAGCAAATAAACGCTTACAAGAAATGATTCGCTTAATTAGCGAAGAGCATGAAGCAAAATTTAGCACGGTTCCCTTGAAACTCGCCGGAGATAATGGAGCAATGATAGCGTGGACGGGAATTGTAGAATATCTGTCAAAGCAAAACCAAGCGATTTTCGATGTAGAAAAAACTCAAATCAATGCGAAATGGAGAATGGATACCGTTGATATTCCATGGAGGACAAATGAAGTTCCATCGACTCGGGTTGACCAACAACTCGGAGAGAGTATCAAAGAGCCGATCACAATCCCCAATACAATCTACAAAGGAATCATCTTAAGAAAAGGAGCAGAAGCCTTTCTGATTCAATCTGAATGGTGTTCAAAAAAAGTGGTAATAAAATACCGAATTCCTAAAAAATATCGGATTCCGGAAATCGACCAAATTCTCAGAACGCAGAGGACTGCATTAGAAGCAAAAACATTGATAGATGTAAAAGAATTTGGCTTTCCAACGCCGCTTGTCTATGAAGTCGATTTGGATCATGCACTCATAATCATGGAGTATCTAGAAGGCAAAAGGATTAAAGATTTAATGCAATCTTCCGAAAAATCATTATTAGAAGACCTTTTTGCAAAGATTGGGAAGTATATTGCGCTCTTACACAAAAATGACAGAATTCATGGAGACTTAACCACATCAAATATAATAATTACTCCAGATAATAAAATCTATTTTATCGATTTTGGATTAAGCCAAACAAATGCGTCCGTTGAGGATAAAGCCGTTGACTTACATTTATTTAAACGAGTTATGACCAGCACTCACGGTTCGCAATTTGCCCTTTTTGAAGTATTTATTCAAGGATATCGGACCGCTAAGATCCCAAGATGTGAAGAAATAATTTCCCTCGTATCCGATATCGATCTTCGAGGAAGATATGTGGAAAAAAGCAAACGAAAAAATGCGACGCTATAAGGAATCTTCCTATTTAAGATCGTAAATAACAGTTTCATCGCTATCGGGATGTTTGATGAATAATTTGTCTCGATAGACTTGGTTTGATTGCACCGATGCCCCAGGACCAACAATACAATTATAGACTTTGGAATACGCCCCTATCCTTGCGTTCCGAAATACTATTGTTTTTTGAATCTCACAGAATTTTTCCAAATCTGCACCTTCGTGAACAATCGCAAACGGACCAATAAAGGTATTATCTCCCAATTTAGGATGATATAATGCAACGGGCCCCATTGCGGTGGGATATTCTCCCTCGAAATCCATTTTCATTCCTTTTAATAAATGAAAATTCATTCTCAACACATCAGACGGGTAGGTGATATGATATTTCCCTATATCCTCGTTTGAATAAAGATTATCTTCTAATATTTTACATGGATAGATGGGTTTTCCACTTGAAATCATAAATTGAATTGCATCTTGAAGTTCCTTTTCCCCGCGAGACGAAAACGGAACTTTATCTATAAATTCAAATAGATCACCTGAAAAAACATAAATTGGCATCGAATAATCATGGCTTATCTTATTTTTTCCGGGCTTTTCAACTATCTTTTTAATACTATCGCCTTCAATCAATACGTTTCCATGAGACTCGGCAATCTTAGCATCATTTGTGGACACGATTGCAAGAATCGAATGATGATTTTTTGCTTTAAATTGCTCAATCAATACCTTCGGAACATCTTCACCGAAATAAATATCCGCAGATGTCAAAAGAAACGGAGAGATGGAACCATCGCGCTCGGATACATAATTTCTGGTGAGGCTAATTGCCTCTGCCATCCCCCCGGGTTTTTCTTGAAGCACAAATTGTAAATTTACCAAATTCCATTCTACGCTTAGTCCTTCACAACATTGCTTAACGGCATCAATCGTGATCATTTTCTTCATTTCTTTTTCTTCCGCACCATGCACAATAATAATATCATATATGCCCGCTTTGAGAATTGTACGAATAATGAGCAAAGTTATAGGATAGCGACCAATAGGAACCAACGGTTTTTTTATCACTTTAGAAAGCGGCTCCATACGTTTGGCGCCACCCGCTGCTAAAATTACCGCTTTGATTTTCATATATTGATGAATTGCAAAATTAAATTAAATGTTTTCGAATTACTGTCACATACAAAAAAATAAATTTTCCAACGATCAAGTATTCAACAATGAGCAAGAAAGATCTATCTCCATTACCGTCGAAACCTAAAACTTCAGAGAAGCAAGAGCAAATAATTGATGAACCATTAGGAGAAGATGGAATTACCTCTCTACCCCCTTTTTCTACCCAAGCAGATCAAACGGATTCGGAACTTTTTGAAGCGGTAAAAAAAGCAAAAGAAATGATCGAGAGTTTAAATGCTGAGAATGACCAATTGAAAAGAGAGCTTGACGCAAAAAACAAGGAAATCGAGGAAATGACCGCTGCATTCAATAAAATCAAAGGAAATCTTGAAACCATAAACCTGAAGTTCGACCAAAATGAAATACAAATTTCGAATTTGAATGAGACCATCAAAATGAAAGACGAGCAAATAAAATTGCTGCAAGATACTCAAAACATGAAAAATGAACAAATAAAGATGAAGGACGAACAAATTTTCTCTTTGAAAAAGGAATTGGAAAACTTAAAGACTGAACACGGCGCGTTAAAACTTGAATTCGAGACCCGGGAAGAACAAATTAACAAGGAATTGATTGGTTCGATTGAACAAAAATTGCATGCAATAGAAGCAGAAAATCAAAGAATCCAAACAGAACTCAATACCGCCACGTTGGAAAACAGCAAACTAACTGAAGAATTAAAGAAAAAGGAAAAACTTGTGTCGGAATTAACAGAGGATCTTCAAAAACTCAAGAAAGAATATAAACAAATGCAAGAAGAAATGAAACTCACAAGATTGGATTTGGATGCGGCCGATGCGGAGATTGAGAAACTAATGAAACAGATCGAAGAATCAAAATCAAAAGCCAAACTCAACATCATCAAAAAGTTCACGGAAGTCGAGACGATTATGAAACAAATCATGCAAACCGCCCAACATAAAATTACAATCATTGCTCCGACAATTAAAGACCTTCAAAATCTAGATATCTATTCAATTCGGCCAAATGTCCAAATCAGCGTCGCAACAAACTATGATCCGCTTAAGAAAGAGCACAACACTTTATTGGAAGAATATAAATCGATAGAAAACATTCAGATTAAGATGTACGATTTAGGAGATCGATATGGGGTATTAAAAGATGGAGATCGGTTATTCGTTGCGATGATAAGCAAAAAACCGGATGAATGCATGATAATAGATACGTCGGATGAATTGCAAATCAAATCACTCACTTCTCTAATAAATGATGTATGGTTAAGAGCGCGAAAGGTATAAACCATAAATTTTTGGAAAAAAAGGATTTGTTTTTTTAATGATTCTTCACTTTGATAAATCGATTTTATGCAGTAAAAAGTCGATTCAAATGAAAACGTAAT
>CAZUTM010000056.1:0-26825 GCA_964623665.1 uncultured archaeon | reverse complement strand
TAAATGAGCAAACCGCACCGCAGATGCCTCAAGAACACACAGCCTCAAAAATCGTAAATGAGCAAACCGCACCGCAGATGCCTCAAGAACACACAGCCTCAAAAATCGTGAATGAGCAAACCACGCTACAGAATACGCAAGAGCAAACAGAACCGCAGAATTCACAATCCCAAACAGTCCACCAATCTGAAGCAAAAGAAGTTCAAGTAGTTAGCAGCCAAATAGTATCAAAATTGGAATTAAAAGAAAAACAAAATTTAACGAAAAAACCCGATCTTTTAAAGGATTTTAGCGATAAAGAGCTTCTCTGGCTTGTTCGAGTCTTAAACGTGGCCCAAATTGTAAAAAGAGGGGGTAAAGAGATAGGTTTAACCGAATTGGCGTCTTCTATTTTGAAAATTTACGGAGTTAATGCATGGATTAAAGATTTACCTCAATTTTCCGAACTCTTGCTGATGATGCAAGATTTTAGTGAGCGATTTGACTTTATCATGAAATTAACTGCACAACAGGATTATATTATATTCTTTTCAGCGCAAGTTTTTGAAATCGGTAGAAATTCAATCAATTATCTGCTGAATAAGAATAAAAAGATTATCGAATGGAAGCAGAGTTTGTTAGATTTCGAGTTTTCAATCGATGAGATCTCTGTAATAAATATAATGGCTGATCTTATGGATAAAATGATTTCCGATTCGATGCTCCCGATTTGGCGTGAATTAAAACCCCGATTACAAAATGCTATATCAAACAAAAAACCGGCAATAAATATTTCTAAAGGGTTAGAAGATTTCATAGAAAAATTGATTAACAAAGGAGTAATAAGTTTTGCAAGAATAAATGGCGAGATTATCCTCCAATTAAAAAAGAGAATGAACATTGTCGGTATGTTCGAAGATAATTAGAAAGAATCAAGTGGGATCCCATTGCCTTTCGAATTCATCATCAATATTCTTCAAAATCCATTTTTTAATTATTGATACTGCTTCAAATATTGCAGGATCCATAGAAAATCTACGCAATTTCGTAAATATATCGGAGAGAGAAGAGTAATAAAATAATTTTTCGGGTTCATTCGCTTTTTCTTTTGCGATTTTTGCACGCGTGGCGCTGATAAGAGATTCTAAGATGAGCGAGAATTCTCGGCTTGAATGATTACGAGGAGTAGAATTGACTACCAGCTGTTCTACCTTCGCATTAATCTTGTTCCCGGTTAAGATTCCGTTTTTGGAATATGCGCTGATAGATTCTACCTTCGCAATAACTGCAATATTTGTGTTTTTTAAAATCGGAAAGGTCCTATTGGTGTCGTATAATGAAAGATCGAATTCCGGTTCGAATGCGCCTTTGTGCCAGCCATAAAGTGAAGCAATCGCATATTTTACGGGGTCATCGGAGATATGAAGTGAAAAGAGTGTCCCTTCGTTTAAGTTTTTAATGGTATCTGTTTCAAAATATGGAGTTACAACAATCTCCGCGCTTTCGGTAATTCTGAACCCCATGCATGCCGCGTTGATGTAATCTGAGCCTATGTATCTTGAGCAAAGGATTCCTTCATAGAGGGTGTTTGGTTTGAAGAATTGAAACAAATCGGTTTTAAAATCCATTGTTTTTGAAATGGAGCGCATAGTATAAAAGAAAAGCGGAATTTTCTTTGAACATGCGTTCGATCGGTGTGGATCCCGGAAGTAATACGTTCGATATTTTCGGGTTAGATGGACCATCGAGGATAATCATGGATGAAATTATCCCAACCCATGAAATTCTTTCTACCCCCGATCGATTGATTTCAATTTTGGAAAGCGTTATGCCTTTTGATATTTTAATTGCACCAAGTGGATTCGGGATTCCGCTCAAACATGCGAGAGAAATTGATGATCGCGATATTTTTAAGATGGTTTTAAAGCGGCCGGGCGAGGGTTCTTCATTAGGATTGCAGCATGTTATTGAAAGAATAATTTCTAAAGGCTGGAATGCCTATTTCATTCCCGGAGTGAAAAATTTTACTTCGGTGCCTGAATATCGAAAAATAAACATTTTAGATATGGGTACGGCGGATAAGGTCTGTTGTTGTATTGCATGTATGTGGTCACTTTATAAGCGGGGTGAATCGTACCAATCGATGAATTTTATTATGTTAGAACTTGGTTCATGGTTTTCAGCGGCGGTTGCGGTGTTGAACGGTAAAATAGTTAATGGAGTTGGCGGCAGCAATCTGCCGGGATTCGGTTCAATCGGGAATCTTGATTCGGAATTGGCATATTTGATGCAACCATTCGGAAAGAAAGCGTTTTATAAGTCGGGAATTAATTGCTTACTCAAGACGGAATATCCGGAAAAATCTCATTTCGATTTTTCGATGCTGTCAAATCCGCTGATTAAAAATCATATCGAGTATTTATTAGAGCGAATAGAAAAAGAACTCATAGGGTTAAAAAGGATCTGCGGGTATAATAAACATGAAAAACTAGCCCTCTATGTTTCGGGCCGTTATTCAAAGGATACAGATATGATGGCCAAGTTGAATGAATTATTAACAGACGAGTTTGTTATTAATCGATTGGAAATTTACCCATCCAAAGCAAGTAATGCGGCCAAGGGAGCAGCTTTGATTGGGTTAGGTTTATTGGGTGGTATTACTAAGGAATTAATTGATCATATCGAATTGAAAAAAGCTACAGCAGATATATTTTCAAATCTTGATGTAGAATTGAAATTTTAGAGAAAGGGATGATAATGTCGACCAAAATGAAGATTGCATGGGCTATTACCGGCGGAGGGCATATGTTGGAGGAGTCTATTGATGCGATTTCTCAACTCATATTTTTATTTGAAATTGATTTATATATCTCACGAGCGGGAGAAGAAGTAATTAAACAATATAAATTCGATGGCGCGTTAAATCGATTGAAGGAACAACACCCGAACAGACTAAAAATTATCCTTGAAAGTCAACAAAATGCTGCATTCCCTGCTTCTGCTAAATTGGGCCTTGGAAAATATAGATCGCTCATCATAAGTCCGATGACGGGAAATAGCGTCGCAAAATGTATTCATTTCATTGCGGATACCTTAATCACAAACTGTTTCATGCAAGCTCTGAAATCCCATCTCCCGATAATATGTGTTCCAACAGATTTCAAAGAAGGGGAGTTATTAACCAAAGTCCCTTCAGCTCAAACAATAAAATTTACTATCGATGAATATAGTGCCCAAAATACCAAGAAATTGGGTCAGATCAAAGGGGTCCAATTGTTGGAAACACCAAATATCGCTGAATTAAGAAAATTATTAGGGATTTAAGGTTGATCATCATGGAGAAATTGATTTTAATAACAGGGTTGGATGCTTACAACGACTTAATTTCGGTAGATTTTGGGGCCTCTGTGAAAACACGATATGAAATAATATATGAAAAGGTGCCGGTGAAAATTGCAGCATTCATTTCCAAAGAAAATATTGTCGATGTATTAAAAAAGTATGAATCGGAGCCTATCGACCATTGGTTCATCGTTTCAGGGCTGATTCCGTGGGATATGGATGCACTTGATGGTCCATTCAAAGGCCGAATCAAAAAGGGCCCCAAGTTTCTATCAAACTTAAAGGAAATTTTAAAACTCATTCATCCAAAAGATCTTTCCGGTAAAGACCCGGCGGACAAAATTGTTAAGGTGGATAAGAAAAACCATCTGAAGGAAATTATTGATCAGACAAAATCTAAGATTAAACAAAAAATATTAGCGGGGGATCCTTCAGAAGGATTTTCAATTTCGTCAAAATATCCAAATGTGATATTTTCGGAGAAATTGCCGCCTTTGATAGTAGCAGAAATTGTGGATGCTCCATTATATACAGATGATGAACTTATCAAAAAGGTAGAATATTTTTTGGAGTCGGGTGCGGATGTCATTGATTTAGGATGTTTGGCAAATAAAGATAGTTCAGTGCGTATTTTTCAAATAGTTTCACTTCTCAAATCCCGGTTTGATTGTCCGATAAGCATTGATTCTTTAAATGTGAATGAGATTAAGCAAGCGGTGGCAGCGGGGGCGGATCTTGTGTTGAGTGTTTCCTTGGATAATATATCAAATCTCCAAGATTTGCCAAAGGACATTTCATTGGTATGTATTCCTATAGAAAATTCCGAAAAGGAGAGAACGATAAACGGAAGGTTGGCCAAACTTGTAATGCTTGGTAATAGACTGAATGTACTCGGATATAATAAAATCCTTTTGGACCCGATTTTAGATCCTCCGATTAACCCCGGGCTGTCCGAATCTCTTGAAACTTATTTTCTATTAAGGGATGCGATTCAATCCATTGCCAAAGCTACGCCGAAACCGCTGGTTTTCATGGGTATCGGCAATATCACCGAGCTCGTCGATTCTGACTCTCAAGGAATGAATATGTTGCTGGCAATCCTTGCGGTAGAAAATAACGTTGCCGGAGTATTAACCACAGAATATTCGAATAAGATGAGAGGCGCCATTAAGGAATTAAGAAATGCCATCGATCTTGCATATTATGCAAAGATCAACAACCAGACACCTATTAATTTAGGAATTACAGCATTTCGATCGAAAGGAAAACAAAAATATCCAACAATCGATTTATTTTCGATTCCTTCCTCAAAAATCATAAACACGGACGGAGATTCGGAATTACCGACCGAAATGGATAAAGAAGGATATTTGAAAATCTATGTCCATTATCCAGAACATCTAATTATTGTTGAATTTTATCGATACTCCAAAGAACATGAACCGGAAAAAATATACAAAGGAAAAAATCCAATTCGGATGTATAAAGCAATTCTCAATGATGGAATCATCGGATCGCTTTCCCATGCGGCATATTTAGGAAAAGAATTGACAAAAGCAAAATATGCTTTGGATTACGGAATCGATTACACTCAAGATGGAATTTGAGTGCGAAGTTCTTATTTTTCAATATTTGTGAAGAACGCAAAAATCGAAATTTATTTTTCATATGCGTGATTTCTTCGATTGTGAGAGCAGATCTGCAAGCGGATGGAAACATATTTCCGAAAATTTCTTTGAACCGTGTAGGAATCAAAGGGGTTAAGAAGAGAATTGAAGTGCACCGGAAAACTGGGGAAAAAATTCTTTACATTAACCCCGTAATTGATGCATTTGTTCAACTACCCGATACTCAACGCGCAATCCATATGAGTCGGTCTGTGGAATCGATCGAATCTGCAATTAATCAATCCGTTATTGAACCGGTGAATAACATCGAGGAATTTGCACGTCGAATCGTAGACTCTTTGCTCTTATATCATGATTATTCCACAATCGCTGAAGTAAATATGACCGGCGATTTGATCATTCAGTCATCAAACGGCAATTGCAGCAACGGCGAACAAGGAATGAGCGATAATAAACGAAAAATCAATTTAAATCAGAAAGTATACGGTATTTTATGTAACGCAAAAGCAACGCGGATAAAAGAAGACCTGCAAAAATTTGTGTACGAGTTGGAAATAGGGATTTCCGCGTATGGAATGACATGTTGCCCATGTGCTCAACAAATGAATCGCGAATACTCACATGAAATGCTGAAAAGCACGCAAGATCTAAATCTCACAGATACTCAGATAGAAAAGATATTATCCATTATCCCAATTGCATCTCATAATCAAAGGGCACTTGCCACAATCACCTTGAAAACCAATCAAGTTGAACATGAACTTATCGATTTATTTGAATTGGTAGAAGCGATCGAAAGCGGAATGTCCGGAAAAATATCCTCGATATTGAAACGACCGGAAGAAGCAAGTTTGGTCAGGTCTGCCCATATACATCCCTATTTCGTTGAGGATGCAGTTCGATTAATTGCGTTGAATCTGAACGATTCATGTTTTTCAAGAATCTCGGATGATACGTTCGTGAATATTAAAATTGAAAGTTATGAATCAATTCACGCCCATAACGCTTACGCAGAATTAACGACAACATTCAAAGAAATTAGGCAAAGCGCGATTGAATATCAAAAAAGGGGATAATTGTGCAAAATATTCAAGAGATCTATGTGGTAGAAGGGGATTTCATCGAAACCAAGGAAGGATACATATTTGAAGTCAAGGGATTTGAACATCCGCATGATCGCATCGTGGCCTATATCCGATATATCAATCCAACCATAAGAAAAGAGAAATTATATGAACTAAGCGACCGTTTTTCATTTCTTAAGAATAATGCACCTCAATACATCTATCAACCCTCATGGTTGGATTTTCCAATCCAATCGGTACCCCGAAAAGATATCACAAACATATATCTATCAAACGAAAATATAGACCATTTGATGGCGGAATATACGCGTACAAAGGAAGCGCGATCCGGATCTTATAAAAAAATATTGGAATTTATTAAATATCTGTCAGAAGGTGCTGGTGTTCCGTATAACTACTTTGGTATTACGGGATCACACCTATTAGGAAGAGAACACGAAGATTCAGACCTCGATTTGGTGATATTCGGTAGAATTAATTCAAAAAAGGTAAGAGAATTCATCCGGTGCTGCTTTAATTCAACACAATCAAAAATTCGACCTTATTCTTATGAAGAATTAAAAAAACATTACACATTCCGCGCAAAAGGATCATCGATCACCGTTATGCAATTCATTTCTGCGGAAGCAAGAAAACTGCATCAAGGCTTCTTCGAAGATACCGAATTTTTTATCCGTTTTTTTGAATATGAGACTCGGGAAGAATATAAAGCCCGCTTCGGAAATCCGGAAGAACTAAAAATAATCTCATTGGCAAGGACCAGAATTAAAGCTATGATAAGGGAAGATTATTCATGGTGGATCACGCCCTCCGAAATCCAATTCGGGAATATTGAGAAAATAGAAATTTTGGAGAAAACTGACCAATTCGATCGAATTATCGAACAATATCATTTAGATCTTCGAGAAATAAAAGGCAGTTATACGCTACGCGGAAGATATACCGAAAATGCGAAATTACTTGAAACCGCAATTATCGAAGGAAAATTGGAATGCGTAGTTCATGAGGCAAAATCACCGTTCTTAAGGATTTATTTAGGATCTCATCCCGAAGATAAACTTTATCCGACATAACAAGAATATTATGGATGGAGAGCGAATAATGGAAGAATATAATTGCGATTTGCATATCCATGGCAGGTATTCCGTTGCTAGCTCAAAAAACATTAGTTTTTCATCATTAAGTTATAGTTCAAAAAAGAAAGGACTTCATTGTTTAGCGACCGGAGATATTCTACAAAAAGATTGGTTAAAAGAAGCAGAGAATCTATTAGAACAGCGTTCCGGCACCTTGATTCATAAAGAAATTTTTTATATTCTTCAAACCGAAATTGAATGCTCGGAGTCCATCCACCATGTTGTATTTTTGCCGGATTTTTCTTCGGTTTATGAATTGCGCAAACAATTAAACCCTTTTACGAAAAATATTGATGCGCCTTTGTCGGGTAGGATTCATGTATCACTTTCTCCAGAAGAATTAGTTGAAAAAGTAATTTCTGTCAACGGATTAATTGGCCCGGCACATGCTTTCACACCTTTCAAATCGATTTTTCGATGGGGCAAAAATAACAAATTAGAAGACTGCTACGGTCAAAATTCCAAGCATATTAAATTTTTAGAATTAGGGTTAAGCGCGGATACATCTATGGCTCAACAATTGAATTCTATTTCAAATATAGAATTTTTGAGCAATTCCGATGCACATTCAGACTCGTTACTATCAATAGGAAGAGAATTCAACAGAGTACTTTGTGAGCCTCCGAATTTCGAGGAAATCGAGCAATCCATTTCAAGGAAAAACGGAAGAAAAATCATGTTGAATGCGGGCTTGGATCCGCGAATGGGCAAATATTATTCCATTTTTTGCAATAAATGTCGAAGGAGAATTAAATTCAAACTCAAAACATCGAAATTTGAGAATAAAACCCAAGATTATGATTTTGATGACCAATTTTTAATCTTTTATTTTACCACAGAAGCAGAATTATTAGCAAAAAAACAAAATATTTTAACCGGAAAAGTAATGTGTCCCCAATGTCTAACTGAACACCAAAAAAAGCTTAAAAGCAAAAACAAAAACGCAACCGGTGTTTTCGATTCTTCAGATAATTCCGCAATCATTAGCAATTATGAATACAAATTCGATAAAA
Source organism: uncultured archaeon (assembly GCA_964623665.1). GTDB lineage: Archaea > Asgardarchaeota > Lokiarchaeia > Sigyniarchaeales > Promethearchaeaceae > CAZUTM01. The sequence continues at coordinate 18,642 of CAZUTM010000056.1, read as the reverse complement.
TACTTCCTTCCCTTCTAATCAGGCCCGGTGTTAGTCAAAGAATTGAAGAATTATTAAAATTAGATGAAAATAAAAAGCCACAAAGTCGTCCTCCTTATAAACATATATTGCCTTTATTAGCGATTATCTCCTTTGTGAACGGCTCCAAAAACCCCAATTCAAAATCAAATTTAGCGATATATGAAAAATTATTAGCGAAATTCCGAAATGAAATCAATATTTTGCTCGATATCCCAATTGATGATAAAAAAATAGAGGAAGGAGAATTGAAAAAAATATTCGAGGTAATTGAAGCGATGAGAAAAAATGAATTAAATTATGAAGCCGGAGGCGGGGGCACCTTTGGAACTTTAATCGGGTTATTAAATTTGGAATAGTTTTTATTAAAAAATCAGAATACATGGATAAACATAAAAAAATAAGGGCAACGGGCCAACCCGCAGAATATCCACGTGATAATCAGAACATGGAAAAATCGGTTCACGAGAACCTTTTTTCGGGCTTTTTTCATGTTTAATATAAAAAAATCGCTTAAAAAAAGGGAGCTGCGTATTTCTTAGAGATGTTCTATAAAAATGCCGAAATATTCATCAAATTCTTTTAACTTTTTATGTGGGTTCCAGTTTTGCACCGCATTCGAGACAGAACTTCGAATCCAGAGGGTTTTTCTCCCCGCATTCTGAACATATCAAGAATTTTGCTTTTTCCTTTGCCGCTTTTTTCTTTTCCTCTTCTTCTTTCTTTTTCTTCTCTTCTTCCTCTTTCTTCTTCTTTTCCTCTTCCAATTGTTGCTTCTTTTGCTCTTTTAATTTGAGCATCTGAGCTTTGATTTCCATCGCTTGTTTTTCTTCCTTCTCTTTCTGCTTCTTTTCGAATTCTTTCAATTCCTTTTTGCTCATATCTTCGATTTTGGCATATTGAATGCTTGCATTCCAAAGTTCCAGCAAAGTGGGCAATTTTTTATAATTCTTCTTATACGATTTGATAAAGTTCTCAGCTTCTTCCTCATCCACGTAGAGACCTTGTCTGTCAATATATTCCGCAAGGATTTTGACCAAGGTTTTTTCACCAATTTGAAGTTGGGTGCCGCACATCGGACAATGGGTTTGTTTATCCTCGGGGTTGGCCAACAGAAGCCATCCGCACCTCTGGCATGTTACACTGACTTCCTTCACACCCTTTTCTTCTTTTTTACTCATATGGGGAATTCAGCTTTTAAAAATTTATAAGTTGTGAAACAAAAAGTAATTCGTGAAAAAAAAGAAAATAAAATGGGATTTGAAATTTTAGTCGAAAAGACCACCAATACCAACGTCTTCTTCAACTTTCTTTTCTTCTTTCTTTGCTTCCTTCTTACCCGATTCAGCGGGTGCAGCAGAGGCGGCAGCTGGGGCTGCAGCAACTGGAACTGCAGCAGCTTTTGCGATGATTTCATCGATGTTCTTTCCAGAAAGGCCTGCTACGAGTGCTTTGATTTGGTTTTTATCAACCGATGCACCGGCGGCTTTTAAGATTTTTTCGATTCCATCTTCGTTAACTTCCTTCCCTGCTTTGTGAAGGATCAATGCAGAATAGATTGCTTCCATTGTTGTTTGCTCCTTTTATATTTTTTATAATGATTGTTTGTTAAAAAATTACTTTAATTTGTTTTAAGATCATTTATTTGATGCATTTGGGCCTAATACTTCTAATTCCATTGCTTTAGCACGGGACACCGCAGCACCAAAATAATCTTGAATTAATTCCGGAACGATTATTGATGATTCCATAGCAACCGCCTTCATTTCTCGGTTTGCTTTCACCAATAAAGGTTCAACGGTTTCTTTTGTAATTATTCCGATACCCATTGCAAGAGCAATTGCTGTCTGATGGGCACTTGCAACATCGGATAGAATTTTATCAAAATCGGTTTCCAAAACTGCACGAGGAATAATCTCTCCATTTTCAAAGGCAATATAGAAATCCAGCATGATTGTCATCGGAGTGATTCCAAGTCTCGCCAATAATTGTGCTTGTTTATCCGTGATTACATCTCCTTTGTGATGGGTGATTGTATCTTCACGAACATGCACCGTTCCTTTGATGTTTGTTGGGAGTTTCAAGTGCTGATTCAATTCACTGATAATTGGACCCGGTGCCAGTTTTGTATCACCCGCCTTAACGACAATATCTTCTGGGGCAATATCTCCACCTTTAGCCGGCCCTTTCACTGCTTTAGATTTCAACACTTTGAAAAATTCAAATGGATTCATGTTAGTTGCAATCAACGCAGAATTTCCGTGAATAAATTCACTCATTTGCGTGATGCCAGGGATACCGGATTCTTCAAGAGCGCGTTTATATAAGCGCTTTTTGGACATTCGGATAAGCACTTGACCTCTGAGGGCTGCCCGCATCTTATGAAGTGAACTAGCAGGTACCTTTTGAACATCAACAAATCCAATACACTTAAAGGACTTGATAATCGACACAAGTTTCTTCACTTCTTCGATTTTTTCTTTGGGCACTTCTCGCTTTTGCATCATTTAGATTACCTCCTCTTCTTCTCCGGTTCCTTTACCTTTACCGGTTCTCCCATTGTTGTTTTTATGTAGATAGATCGAATATTTCCTTGTCCATTTGGAAAGCTTTGTTCCAATCGGTGTAATACGGAATTAAAGTTTTCAATCATTTTTTCAATAGGTAAATCTACCTTTCCGACAGAAAACTGAACTAAAGGTTGTTTCATTCTGAGGAAGAACACTCTGTCCAAGAGACTCAACACATTTTCTATGTTTTCGCTGGGTTGAATGATACCAAAACCTTTCGGTCGAGGTTTAATCATCTTTCCCCGAGCACCGAGAAATCTTCCTAAAACTTTTGCCACGCCTATCATAGCGGGTGCTTCAGCAATGAAGTAGTCGTATTTCTTTACCACTTGTTTCTTATCTTTATTTGGCTTTTTAGCGAGCTCATTCAACTCTTCATTGTTGATCGTTTTATAGCCTGCTTTCTTTACGGCAACCTCAAGATCTTTATTTACAAAGAAACAAGGAACAAGCGGCTTTTTGCGAATCGGATGAGGCATAATGTGCTCTTCATCAATACGATTGGTCGGAATCTTAAAGTCAAGATCTTTCACGTTGATAATAACATCAACGCTTTGTTCGAATTTACGAACTTTATCCTTTTTTCCCTCAGCTTTTCGTACTGATTTTTCAAGCGCCTCTTTGATCGCATTCTTTACATTTTTATCATCGATGATCATGGTTATTTCTCTCCTTTTGCGATGATTTCGTCGAACTCGCCCGCTTTAATTTTCTTTGTTATTTCTTTGCCCTTCATTCCTTCAATCGTTACACCACAGGATTGTGCGGTGCCTATGACCGTAAGAACCGCGGCCTTGAATGAAACAGCGGTCATGGAACTCCTCTTCATTTTGGTAATCTTAAATAATTGTTCCCAAGTCATGTTTCCTTTAATTTCTGTTTGAGGATTGCCCGACCCTTTTTCTAAACCAAGCTCTTTGAATATCAAGGCAGAAGTCATCGGAGTTTCAACAACGATATCAAATTTCTTCTCATCTTTATTGACAAGAACGATTACCGGAACCTTTAATCCGACAAACTCCTTTGTTTTTTCATTGATTGCCGCGACTACATCATTTATTTTTACACCGGTTGGACCGATCTGAGGCCCTAAAGGAGGACCTCCAGAAGCCTTGCCTCCATCTACCAAAACACGTACTTCAACGATATTTGCCATCGGTCTACACCTATATCTTCCATTTCCTTCAGGATATTTATACTGACCGATTGCGGAGTTTCAGAAAGAGTCTAAAATAAATCGATTCCCTATTATATAAATCAAAGAATCGCTTTTTCAAACCCCTTTCGTTCTTTTTCAAGAATCTACTGAGAGCCGCAAACGCGTACTAATATCCATCAAATAATGGAATTAGTGATTTGAAAAATACACAATGGATTTTAAAAGAATCGAATTCTTGAACAAAAAAAATTTAAAGGATGGATTCGATTTGATGAATATGAATGAAGCGCAATGGAAAACAAAGAAAGAATTGTTGCAAGAGAAAATTGAGCGCGCTATAACGCCAGTGGATTTGAAAAATGCTTTTATAGAATTGGAGTACGAATCAAAACGCGAATTGATCGAAGATATTGCATACATTTCAAAGCATTTCTCGAAACTGGGACAAACTCTCATGGTTAGTCCGGCAGAATGTAATTACTGCAACTATAAATTCGGCATCAAAGATCAAAAAATAACGATCCCCTCCAAATGTCCAAAATGTAAAAAACAACTCATCATTTGGCCCATGGTAATGCTGAAAAAATAGAAAAATTCATATTTTCTTATTTGATTCAATAATATAATTGAGAATATCGATTGTTCCGTAGATGTCTTGATATTCAGAAACATAATCCGAGATTGCCTTCAACTCTTTAGATGCATTGGAAGGACACGCTTTGTAGCCGCATTTTTCCATGAAAATTTTATCCGAATTTGAATCACCCACACCAACCATTTCCGAAAACTCTATTTTTGTGGCGTTTTTGAAGAGATCTAAACCAGTCCCCTTATTAATTCCTTTTATATGGACATTGATAAAATTATAGCCGTATTCACTATAAAGATTCAAATTTTCGCTTTGGATAATCTCATTAATGGATTCCCAAACCCGAACGCGCAATGGATCATAAGGTTGAAAGAGAAGCGTTTTTGCATAGATTTTATTTGGCTGAATTGCAAAACAATTTTTTCCGTATTGCTCAATCATTTTCCGAAAAATAATATCGATTTCAGACAACAACTCTTCATCTATTTTTTCGTCTAAAATGTATTCATAATTAATCCCATTCGATTTTGAAATTCCAGCCCCATTTTCAAAAATAAAATATGTCCAATTTCCGATCATCTGTGATACCGCCTCACAGTATGCATGTGGACGACCGGAATTTAATGTTATCAAAGGAAAAGGGGTTAGACTCATCGTTTCTCGAGCTTTTTTATTGATCTCTTGAATTTTACTCAGACCTTCAAGATTAAAAGGAACACCAACATCCGAAGAAATACACCCATCAATGTCCAAAATGATGGCTTTGTACATGAGTGTTCAAACGATGCAAATAAAAAAAGGATTCTGTTTTTGATTGTCCAACATCAGTTGCTCAATTCTGCACGAATATTTGTTTTTCGGGTTGTTTTCAAAAAACTCACATGTACAAAGAGTATTTGCTTTTAACTTGTATAGATCTTGAGGATATCGAATCCGGACTTCAATAATGTTGGCGATTTCGAGCGCCCGTTAAATGGAGCATTTTGTATGTTATATATTAATCTCTTGCGAACACAAGAAAAACATCTTTAAAATTTTAAGGAGATTTATAGTCATGGGTTTGAAATTTGATTATGAAATCAGCGAAAAACCAATCAATTGGAAGATATCCATAATCGGGGTAATATATCTTGTTTTACGGTTTATTTTTATGGCAGCTTTTATCGAGCCCGATGGTAGATTTCATCCAGAAATTTTTCATACTTCCTATCTGATTTCCATTATGCTTGGTCTATCGATGGCCTTTAGTTTTAGAGTGAAACCGCTAAATTCAACAGCGTTTTTGGTATTACCATCGGTGATCTTTTCGTTGTTTTTGCATGATATTCCGATATGGATTGATCCGAGCGGTTGGGGTCCAGAACATCAAATAGGCGGACTATTGTGGTGGAATTTCCTAACAATTCATACGCCTATTCCGATTCTTGCGTTTTACATGTATTATACAAGAAAAGAGACCATGTCATTTCATTCGATTTTTCTTATGGTTCCGATAGGTTTCGCGTGGTTTTTCTCCTTGGATGATAAACAGAATGGAATAGTGGATGGACCTACGTATTTGGCTATTGCATTACCTATAATGGTTGTTTGGGGATCGTTGTACATCTATTTAACCAAAGATTTTAAAAACAAAGATCCTTTAATATCACCCGTTTTAAAGGTAAAATCGATGAAATGGACAAAATAAAGAATTTGACCCAATAATGCATTGTTTTTTAATTTAAAATATATTTTATTTATGTATATCCGCCTTTTCATTATGGTTTACACACCTTATCTAAACATATTCAAAATTAACAAGAAGGAGAACATACCCAAAGAATATCCATACCGAGTTCTAAGCATGGATAATTAATGAATCGGGTTTAGCCAAAACGTATTATGTTTAAACTACGTGCTTAATTGTGTAAATATAAAACAAAAAAAAATTCCATGGGAAAACAGGACAATCCCACGGAATATCCACGCCGAAATCAGAACGTGGATAATTCGGTCAACGGAAACTTTTTTTTATGGATATGCAAATATTAAAGCTGAAAAAAATTCGGAAAATATGAATTTGATTATTTGACGCTTTCGCATTGAGCAATCAGTTGATTGTAAATGGCGACATTCTCTTTTTCTTCTTGGATTCCCACTTCAACCAATTTTTCAGTTATCTTCAAGCATCGTTTGAATGCATTAGCCGCATCGGGGAATTTTCCTGCCTCATAAGCAGCACGACCAATTTCTTGAGATTTTTCTCGCTCCGCATAAAGAGAGTTGAGAATTTCTTCTTGAGTTTGACCGGATGCTTCCGCTGGAGCGGGTTGTGCCTCTTCTCCTTTCTTTTTCTTTTTATCTTCTTTACTCGGTTTTTCTTTCTTCTTTTTATCTTCCTTAGGTGCTTCGGGCCCGGGTTGGGTGCTTTGTTCGGCCGGAGGTTGCCCTGCTTGTTTTTCGGCTTCTTCTGGTTCAATATATTGCGCCGTCGCTTTTTCTTTCTTGCCTTTTGTTTCTGCTTCTTTCTTTGATTTCTTCTTCAATTCTTCTTTTCTGCGCTTCTCTTCATCCATCTTTATTTGATCTTTCTTTTCAATATCACGAATCATCTCTAAAATCGCTGCCCGATCATTTTCCCATCGCTCTTCAATATATTTCATTTTATCTTCTCGTAGCAATTTGGCCACCTCATCAATGATTTCGGCTGGTTTTCTTTCCGCCATATCTCTAAGATTATTCGCAACATTGTCCAAGATGGTAGCGGCTTGATCGAATCGGTTCTTTGAAATCTCAGTTTCAGCTTGTTTCATGTTCGCATAGATATTTGTGATAATCTGCTTTCGATATTTCGGAAGTGTAGAGATATATTCGGCTCTGAGAAGTTGGAGGTGTTTAAGAGCGATTTCTTTTTGGATCGTACCTTCTTTCCACCGTTTTCGAATAACATCCACAAGATATTCTGGGAAGAATTGAGGAAACTTAATATCCGAAAGTAAAATAACCCAAATCCGGCCTTTTTTATCTTTAATCGCAGTAATGATATTATTTTCAAGAAGCCATTTTAATTTTTGCTCCAAATCAGGGATTTCCCGACCAATTTTCTGGGGCAAAACCTCTTTAGTAACATATTCCTCTCGCAATACTTGTATGATGGAATAATAATCCGGATCCGCAATTGCATTTGCAATAACTTCAACATCTTCGCTTGTTATACGATAGTTTTGGAAGAATTTCTCTACTTGTTCGATATACTTATCTTTTAAATCCGCAGCAATAGCTCCCTTCTTAGCTGATAAAAATAATTCGATATGGGGCGCACGAATGACTGCACAGTCTCGAATTAAAAAGACAAACTCTAAAGTAACTTTCTTTCCTTTGGATATATTGATTTCTTCAATCAAATTCGTTTTCTTAAGTGGACTGAGCAAGGAATCGATATCCGTAATTTCCCGATCCAATTGTCTTGAAATCCACTTGGCCAACCCCTCCTTCGTCATAGGCCCGCCAGTGAGCTTTTCCAATAAAATCCGACGAACCTTATTTTGAAAAATAAATGCAAATCGTTGTTCATCCGAAATTTTTTGATATTTAGTAATCTGTTCGTATGATTTCGCAAAGAATTCATCAAATCCAGATTTTCCGACTTGAGGAATAATCATGTTGGCAACCTCTTGAAGCCGCTCCTCAAATTGGTCGGGATTTTCATCCGGATCAAGAACTAGTGCCACATAATATTGATCGGTTTTGTTCCCCTCAGGTAATCCCGTATAATAACTCAAGATATTCAACCTACGGATACGCATTGCCATGACTCCCGCTTTTTCGGACAATGCATGTGTGGAAAAGATGGTTAAGCGGTCTTCATCTGTGAGCTCTGCTTCAACCGAAGATGGGAAAGCGTTCTCTAATACAACACCAATCCGATCATCCCAACGGCAAATGAATAATCCTCTCATAAAAATCAGCTAGTTGTTCAAATACTATTTGTAACTCAACCTTTAATTTTTTAAAAATTCGCTTCGGCACAAAAAAGTATATATATCACCAAAAGCTACCTTTTGAATTAAAAAAAATAAAAAACTTTGAATTTTGGTGTTTAATTCGTTTTTTGTGTTGGCCCTTCCTTTGCTTTTGCATCGGAAATCCATGTGTTGACTTTGTTGATGTTCGGCAAAATTCGGAGCATCTTTTGCTTCTTGTTCAATTCAGCGATTTTTTGAAGCAATTCTTCGGGTTTGCTCTGTGCGAGATCTCTTAAGGAACGAATTCCGATTTCCTTTTTCGAAATCACGTATGCATATTTGGTGCCAAGCTCGTCAACCGTTATTAAATTACCCAAGGTTACGATCTTTTCTAATGTCTCATCCGGAAGGGATACCTTACCCTTCAATTCCTTGAAAGTAATTCCCGCGAGTTGTGCGGCGTAGACATAGCCTGCCCTTCTCAGCGCATAGGCTTCTTGCGGCCCGATTCCTTTCATATCGATAATTTTTAAACGCATTTTTATTCCCCCATTTTTCCCCAACATTGACAATATTGTTTTTTTTGCGTATAACTCTAAATGATTGCATTTTGGGTACGAATACAACACACCTACTGATGACTCATCATTACGAGTTTCGATTATTCAAGAAAGAATAATCTTCAATTATCAGTAATGAAGAGCGACTATTTAAGAATTATGATATTCTCTTACGGCAAACGTTTAAAGATCCGCTTCTATATACTAAATGATTGTATGTATTTCCAAATCATTGCTTCGGGGACAGCAAAAAATTCACTTTCGCAAAAAATTTTCGATTTTTTAATTCAAAACGATCACGAATGTGAAATTTTCGTTCTAAAACAAAAAGGCGTGTATTCCGGAAACTCCCATTCGAATCCCACACTTAATATAAATTCATGGGTATGCTCTCCCACTTCCCGAGGATTCTCATTTCGAGAACCCGATCTTTGTTTGGTGCGAGGTGTTGGAACTCATGTGATTTCGCATATCTTTTACCGGTTGGATTATATGAGCATTCTTGAAGAATTGGGCGTTCGATTGATAAACACGAGGAGATGTTTGGAGCTTTCAACGAATAAAATGTTGACAACCGTGTTAATGCATAAAAATAACATTTTATCTCCGGAAACGACGATGTGCGAGACAGCGGAACGTGCAATGGAAGCTTTTTACGATTTGGGCCAAGATGTTGTTTTAAAACCGCTTTACGGCGCGCGAGGAAAAGATATTATCAGAATCAATAATGAAAAACATGCAAAATTTGTTTTCGAACAATTAGAAGCATTGGGGGAAATCTTTTATGTTCAAAAATATTATGAACATGGTAATTCGGATTTTCGTTTGTTTGTTGTGGATGGAGAAGTCATTGCATCTATGAGAAGAGTGTCTACAAATTGGAAGACCAATATCGCAACTGGTGCCATTGGTGAAAAATGCATTCCGAGTCAAGAAATGATAGAACTCGCATTGAAATCATGTAAGGTAGTAGGTGGAGACATCATGGGGGTGGACATCATGAACACGGAAAAAGGATTTATGGTAATCGAGGTTAATGCGGTCCCGGGATATGAAGGTCTTCAAAGTGCAAATCCCGAAATTAATATCCCTTCAATAATAGGAAATTATCTCATAAGAGAAGCAAAAAAATAAAGAGAATGAATATAAATAACGAGATTATACGACACCAGGAATTAAAGGAATTGTGATTGACCCTTTTTCCACCTTAAATGCGTTTCTATAAATGGATTCGTTGGTATGCATGAGTTTAATCCATAAATCCGGATTACAATAATACCCGATTGAATCTTTAAAGGGCGCACCCAATCGAAGTTTAAAGAGTTCGTTTGGTTGAATCGTATTCAAGGATTTATCGCCGTCATAATTTAATACATGGATTGGAATATCTTTGGTTTCGAAGTTTCCGCCCAATAAATCATGTAAGATCTTCAAAGTCCATTCGTTTTTTGTCTCTTCGAGGAGTTCGGGACAATCAATATGATCTTTCTCCATCTTTTGCTTTTGTCGATTAAAGAGAAACCCCTTGAAGCCCGTTGTATCGGTTGAGAACATTATTTCTAAGCAAACACGTTCAAGCGCCACATGGTCGAAACTTGCTACACTGAAGCCACCGTATTTGGTGTTTCCGTATACTAAAGGCCCATCTCCTTCTTGGCCAACGATCCCGGAAATTAATGCCGCAACTTCGGTTCCATTTTCTTTCATTTTTTTAACCATGGTGCCAAATACACGGGTAAATCGGTTGATCAAATAACCCATTCCGAGATTTAAGATTACATTATTAACACCGGCCCAATGATGAGGATCCACGTTCAATACTCGTTGTCCGAAAGATTTGAATTGGTGGATGAGTCCGCTTGAGGATTCTTCATTGCTTATAATGATGTCGGATTTATTCGGCTTCACGACTCTTGATTTATCGGTTTTTTCCCATTGATGTCGATATACTTCGCGAACATAATATTTGTATTGTCGTTTGAAATCTTCTCCGAGAAGATCTTTTATGGTTTCTTTGTTGAAAAGACTCAGCGGAAGGCCGTGAATTTGCCACCTCGGTTCGATTTTACCGGTCTTCTTTCTGGGATTCATCGAAATTGAGAAGCCTTTGGCGCTCAAAGTGTAATACGCGCAGTTATGAACCTTTGCTATTGCGACCAAATAGATATAATCGTATTTTTCATTAAATATTGCGGCGGGCGGATAGAAATGATTGTAATAATCGGTCTTACAATATTTGGTCTTCTCCATTTCAATTTCCTTTAATCGTTCTGCGGGCGGATCATTTTCATAAAAATCGATGAAATACACTTTCCCGGCATATTTCTTATCGCTGAATATTTGTGCGTATCCGGTTTCAAAGAAGGCTCTCGGAGTTCCGCCATCCCAAAGCATGTTCTCTCCTATATGAATTTCTTTTACACCCAAATCGAGTAAGGCATCAACGGCACCCTTGAGCATCGAGGGTTGGGTTGCAATTGGTTGGTGATCGGCATCATCAGTGATACCGTTTTGTTTGAGAACTTCGGATAATTGTGGATTCTTGAAGCACCCGATGAACCCTGTATTGTTGGGTTTAATTAGTACACGTGCACCTTTGATTTTTGGCTTCGATTGGAATATTTTGAGGGTTAAATCGTAAGCGGATGCGTAATTATGTTTTGTGAAGTCCGCTTTGGTGCCGTTAGGAGTTTTGGCTACGATTACAGGGTCCGAATTAGGCTTTCCCGAATTTATTGTCGATTCGGAATATTGGATTCGCTGATAGAATTCGGGATGCAATTCGGGCTCGTAATTAAATTGGTTAACATTCCACTCTTGTGGCTTGTATTTATTAAATTTGTCGGCACTTTGTTCGACTTGGACTATCGGTAATTTTTCCATATTCGCTCGTTTATTGAGCGTTGATTTCACTATTTGCTTTACTCCCTCAATATCCATTTCTTTCACATCGAGAAGGCCTTTCTCCTTCATTTCCATGAGGATAGTTTTCATTTTTTCCGAACGAACGATAACTGAATTATATCCATCCGGCGTGCCGATATTTCCGACCGAGATATCCGCATATTCCGCTGAGAAGTCCGGGCAAACCTTACAACTCGATTCGACCGCTTCATGCAAGGATTTTATGGAAAGAGCACCTAATTTCTCATATGTTGCATCTCGAAGAACAAAAGAACCGCCTTCAAAGCCCATTTTTGCAATGGATGAATAATTTATTTCTTTATTCTCGATAATCGTCTTCAACTTCGAAGGAATAAATGCTTCCATGCAAAACAAGCCGATATTATAGATCTCAAGGCCGGATGCATCAGCAAATACACCTTCCTTTCGGCTAATCATTTTAGCAATGCATTCCGAATTGCAAGGAGTTCCAACGAACGCAATCTTTTTGTGGCCTTTCTTAATTGCTTCGAACAATGCAGATAACGTTTGCGAATGAGCATATATCGACCCTTTTGCTTGTTTTAAGTCTTGCTCGCTCGTTGCGATGAGAACGACGGGAGACCAATCGTTAAGCGCTTTCTTAGTTGTTACGATCGCAGCCGAAATCAAAGAATTTTTTAGCATATATGTTAAAATGGCCGTTACGGTGGTTCCATCTTGTCCGCCTACGAGATTTATCGCTTTTGTTTGAAATGCCGCCGTGAATTTTCCTATTATCTCGGAAAACTCACAATCTGATTTGGGACATTGATGATAACACACACCGCATGCCACACATTTACCCGACAGAACGGGTTTACCCAATTCGGAATTCCAACTCAGCGCGTTGTAATTACACACACCTACACATGCTCCACATTCGATGCACTTTCCGGTATTCACGACTTCTTTCAAGAGAGTCCCGAACGAACCTTTATTTAACGAATTTTTGAGCTTGGATTCCGAATCTGTAAAAAGGTTTTCAAATTGAGATTTTTCCATGAATGAGAGAATCGCTCCGGCAATTAAAACCATCCTTCCATGAAAATTCATTTCTTTACTATAGTAATCAAAAGGGCAATCCTCGATATAGAATGAAAATTCATTTCAGAAATGAAATTCTTTTCAAATTGATTTATATAGCTTATCGGATTAATTTGAAATGTGAGCGAATTGAATAGCAAACCGCTGGATTTTATTCCTTTCTATGAAAAACATGACAATGAGAATTTTCTCGTTAGAAATACCTCTGAGAAGTTTCTAAATGAACTTAATAGATATTCAATTAACCCATTCGATGTTGAAAATGTGACATCTATTCGCTCCAAAGTGCCTTATTTTCCTATAAATTGGGATTTTGACCAATTCTATTTATTTATTTACTCCCTTTTTATGCGGAACCAAATATCCGGGAACACGATGGTTTTTACGGTCGATGAAAATAAAGTTGTGGATTGGTTTTTAGTGATTCCGCAGAAAAAGGAAACATCATCACCAAATGCATTGTTAAAATATGAGATTACATTCTTGATTGAGGATATGCCCAAAAATGATCTAACCATTGAATTCATTGAACAGACCAACGAATTCATTAAAAATTATAATCCGAATATCGACTTCGGCAAGAAAATCAATGAATTTATCAAAAAAATTCACATGGAGATCGATTATTTCTTTTTTATCCCTTTTGATCTCATCGATTTCTTGGCAGGGCTAAAGTTGCCACCGTTCAATGATGATGTGGTAAATTATTTTGAAAAAACCATCGCTTTGTTTGATTACTACAATATTAAATCGATTGAGTACTTCGATCCGTTCAAGATGAGTTTAAAATTAAGCCCGAGATTTTTCGGCTTCAATGCGCTTCAAAACATAACCGATACCGCCGATTTCATTCCCATTAAGGAACTTAGCCAATATTTATTGGATTTCATCGAAGGTCGCGAATTCAATCTTCTTTTATTGGATAATAATATACCCTTTATTTTGGCTCATACCGCGGCGGAGAATCATAAACTGAGGCTTAATCCAATCAGTTTCTCCTCGTTTCGGGGAACAAATTGGCTTCATCTTAAGGATTGGAATGCGCTTTATGAATTACTTTACAAGCGAACCGGAAGAGACTCAATTATTATCGAGATAAATGATATCTCCAGAATATTAAACGATTATCAACAACATAAGATAACAACGCTAGAAATGTGCTTGGAAGTCTTTGCGATGATATATTCCTCGCCAGTGGCGCATCGCTACACCTTATCTCGCTTTTTCGAGATTTTTGGATTTCGTTTGGATGAAGGGATCAAAGATTTTACCTCGAAAGTGAGCTTATTGGTAAATTTGCTAGAGTCCGTTCTTGTTGTTTTAATTGACGAGGAGAATAAAGGCAAAGAAATCTTGCACATTATGGAAATCTACGCTTCTGATGATGAACATATCCACTTCGATTTCTTACAACATCGGGCCTTGAAACCCTATAAGTACACGGGACTGGACACATTAAAAGAAATAAAGAAAGATTGTCGATCAGAAACCCAAAGAACGTATAATCTCACATTCGGAATCAAAATCAATGATTTAAAAAATACGCTTTCCGCCGAAAAAATGACCGAAATCATCGGTATTAAGAATTTCTATACTCAATTACCCGCAGTAACCTCAATCTTTGCATTGATTTTGTCAATGAAGGTCTACGATGAGGATCGCTTTCATCCCGAAAAAGCATTATTAAAAAAAATAGAAACGCCGGAAAGTGAAGAATTAAATGCGCTAACTAAAGATGTTAAGAATTTCCTCGCAAAAGGAATATTTATCTTAACAGAACCTGGCTTTCCGCTCAATACAATAAGAAGCGAGGATGGAAAAAAAACGGGGCTTTTCGGCTTTGATTTCGAAAAGATTCTAAAGAAAGTGCACCAACCGAAATGAAAAAAGGTTTATTTTGCAAGCCGTTTTTACTACAATAAATTGCTTAGCAGAAGTATTTACGCACTGAAATGAAATTTAATAAGCCATATGGCTTGTGTACATTTTCATACGAAAGTATGCACTCTGATTATAAATAAAGCGTGTTATTGAGTATGAAAATGCGTAGGAAAGAGAGAGAAATATAGGTGATTAATGTGGAAATCGATTTATCGGATTTAAATGAGTGGTATTCAAAACGCTTGAACGAAATATACATGAAAGACAAAAGGATGCTTTCCCGGTTCGTTGAATTAATAAAGAAAGAAGTTTCATCGATAAATTACTCGCTGGATGGATGGTTAAGCCCTTCAAGGAAACCAAACCCTGAAGCAGAGCCCTTGGACTCAAAATCAAAAAAGGTTTTAGAGCGGTTCATTCAAAAATTAAAGGAATATCTTTCAGAAATTAAATTTCCGGGTGAAGAATTAAAATACAGCGAAGCGGAAGATGTTATCAATTCTATTAAAAAATTATTCGCTAATTACAATGATTTGGGCAAAAAATCTGTGGGTTTCTTCATGAAACAATATTCTCTTGAGATGAAAGAACTTCAGATGTTTTTGGGCAACATCGAAAAGAACTTCGTTCAAATGGATAAATATCTTCGAAAAAAATGTAAAAAACTTGAAGAAGCAGAGCAAGTTATGAAAAACATCCCAAGATTACAGACCGAAATCGAAAGATTGGCTCAAACCAAAGAATCTTTACATTCCATGGAAGAGAAATTGAAGCAAAAGAAAGCCGAACTTGAAGAATATGAAAAGAATTATGAATCGTTGTTGGATCAAAAAGAAATCCTTGATTTAGAAAATCTAAGAGGCGAAATTAGGAAATATAAGGCAGAATTGGATAGCAAAGTTAAATTGGGAAAAATTTTTAAAAAATTGCGAAAGGTCTTAGAGGAAAACAAATCCGGGATCTTAAGACAATTTAAAATTGAAGATGTAAAGGCGTTGAGTAAAGACACCGTTGAATTTTTGATGGCGGATGGGGTAAAAATGAATCGCTTCAAAGAAGTGTTAATATCCATCCGATTATTAATCGAAAATATAGAGACCGAAGGCGATGTTCTGCAGATCAGCGGGGATTCTCGTGAAAAAGCCTTGGAAAACATCGAACAACTTCTTAATCAACCAATTATCCCAAATATGCTGGAAAAATTATACCAATATGAAGCGCAGCGCGAAGCCTTAGAAAAAATCATAAAAGAAAAGGGATACATGGAAAAAATCTCCGAATTGAAGGAAAAAATATCTGTAAACTCGGCGGATCTCGAACACATGACAGCAGATTATAATCGCCGGAAAAACGAATATTCCGAGCTCATACAAAAAGTCAAACAATTGCGCGAAAAAATCCAGCAAGATATTAAAAAAGAGACTAAAGAGGATGTTAAAATTAAAATTCAAATTGCGTATTAAAAGAAATTCCGACGCTGAGAATTTTTCAAGATCTTCCATCCCCCATTTTTCTAATCGATTTTTTCTTCGGTTTTAAACATTTAAATTGATTAACAACAGATATACAATCATGGATCTTTCGTTCTTCTTCAAACCAAAGTCCGTTGCCGTGTTCGGCGCATCCGATAATAAAATGAAAGGAGGATATCGCATCCTTGAATCGTTGGTCGTAAATCATTATGAGGGAAAGATTTTTCCGATTAATCCCAAAGGCGGAATGGCCTTTGATATCGCATTTTATAAGAGCATTGAAGAAATAAATGAAGAGATTGAATTAGCAGTGTTCTTTGTTCCGAATCAACATATCCCCGAGCTAATTTCACAATGCGTTAAAAAAGGTGTGAAAGGCGCGATAATAGAAGCAGCGGGCTTTGAAGAAGTCGGAGAAGAAGGAAGGAAATTGGTACAGCAAATACGGTTGATTACGGAAAACTTTACAAAATTTCGAATCATAGGACCGAATTGTACTGGTGTTTCTTACTTCGAAGATTATTTAAAAGGATTTGCATGCTCATTCGTGGTGCACACAAAATATAAAGTGGGCAATATCGCCATAATTAGCCAATCGGGCATGATGAACGGCGGATATTTTTTAAATATGGCAACTTTAAACCCCGAAATGGGATTTCGATACGCATGCTCCATCGGAAATAAAATGGATGTGAATGAAAATGATCTCTTACAACACATCATGAAGGACGACAAAGTTAAAGTCATAATGATGTATTTAGAAGCATTTTCCGATGCGAAGCAACTCATCCAATTAATCAAAGAAGCACAAATAAACCACGGAAAGCGTGTTGTATTGCTCAGAGGAGGAGTATCTTCATTGGGTAAAAAAGCGGTCGCCTCTCATACAGGTTCAATTGCGGAAGATTCAAGGTTGATCAATGCGGTGTTGAAGCAAAGCGGCGCAATTCTCGTTCACGACTTTTACGAATTAACTTTGGTCTCGAAAACGCTATCCTTATTGATGGAACATGAAATAAAAATACCGGAAAAGCAAAAATTAGCAATAGTTACGGGATCTGGAGGCGCGGGAACTATAATAAGCGATCTTTGCTATGATCTTGGAATAGAAATGCCAATGCTCCACCCCGAAACATATAGGAAAATTTCAGAATTATACCCCGAATGGATGCCACCGAATCCCTTTGCCCTTGTTGATATTTGGCCAGCGATCGAGAAAGCAAGAGGAAACACCGAAATCGGGCTTACCGCTGCAGATTTTTTATTCGAGGAACCCGAAATTCAAATGGTAATCGTAATGGTGTTCTGCTCCGAAACTTGGCCGTTCTCCATTCGAAACCTCGCAAAATTAGTGAAAAAACACAAAAAGCCTATTTTCGCTTTCCATTTCGGAGATGGCACCATGATGGTGGATGAAAAAAACCGAATGGAAAAAAATGGAATTCCGGTCTTCTACTCAGAAAAAGCTTTAATCGATACCTTCTTCAAAATCACGGAATCAAACGAACGAGTTCTGCGCATGAAGGCTGAAAAAGCTTAAATTTTTTAGTTTTGTGAAATTATTATAGCGCATTAAAATTATTAAAAAAATTTAGTGAGAAATCATGGCGGAAGAATTACTAGGAAAACTCAATGAGATGTATTCATTATTGAATGGAACTCTAAGTTCTGAAGAAGAAGAACAGAAAAGAGATGAATTAGAACAATTATTCGGAGAAATCTTTAATAAATCCGGCGAAAATGCACAGATGAAAGCGGATGCCGAAAATCTAAAAAAAATTGTCAAAGAATGGGATCCAATCGACAAGTGGTTCAAAGAGGTTGAGGGTCTGTCAAGCGGAATCAAGAAGTTTCTTGACTCATATCATAAACCTAAAGAGATTAAAGTGGAAAAACCGCAACCGGTGGGTCTTGATTCCAATAGTATCGCATTATTAAAAGCAGCAGGTATTGATGTCGAAAAATTGCAAGCTGCAGGCGTCTCGATTGATGTGGAAAAACTCAAAGCGTTATTATTAAGCCAAATGCCGGCTCAACCGACCACCGCACAACCCGAAAAAACGATTATAAAAGCCGACCAACCTCAACCGAAAGAAGATGACGTAGAAGATAAAGAATCAAAAACAGAACCGGAAGAAGACAAAGAAGCAGAAGAAGAACGAAAGAAAAAACTCGATGCCTTATTAAAGGGTCAACCCGACCAAGCAAAAACAGAGCAAAAGAAAAGACTCCTCGCTCCAAAAATTGAAATCCCGCCGATTGGCGGGAGAAAAGAACCGAAGGAAGAAGAAAAAATTGAAGAAGATAAAGTTGTTCTCAATAAACAAAGCACAAAAATTAAAATTAAGGTTAAAACACCCACATTAATTCAATCGGAAGAAGCCCCAGAAGAAAAACTAAATGAAATAGCCGAAGAACCGCAAGTCCCAACCACGACTGCACCGACTGTGATCAAACCGATAATGGGCCCAAAGATTGCG
>CAZUTM010000055.1:13134-26990 GCA_964623665.1 uncultured archaeon | reverse complement strand
ACTTTATTTTCGCATTATGGAATCTTTTTAAATTATTCTGCGCAACGAGAAATCTTGCGGAAGATTAAAGAGGATCATTGTAGGGTTTCATTGGATTTGGCCCGAGACAGCGCTGGACAAGTGATTACAGAATATAAATTGCCGGATGGTGATGTGATAAAAATCAATGATTATGAACGATATAACGCACCGGAAGTGCTTTTTAACCCGAGTTTGCTTGGATATCAGTTTGCAGGAATCGTAGATTCAATCATCTCATCTTTAATGAGAATTTCTCGAGAATATTTACGAACATGCTTAGGAAATATTGTGTTATCAGCGGGTGGTGCCCATCTTAAAGGCCTTAAAGCAAGATTAATCAAGGAAATCGATATAAGACTTTCTCAATTAGGCCCAATTCCCGAAGCGCCTAAAGAGCCTGAAAAAACGCCTCAATCCACGTTATTGAATGAGCTTAGTGCTACAGTAAAACCCGATCAAGGAAAAGATGGAAAAAAACCGGAAGACCAGCAAAAAGAGAAAAAAGTTATGATTCAAGCAGATAAACCAAAAGCAAAAATGGATAATTGTCCGAAATGCGGAGAAATGATAGATACCGGGTCCAAATTCTGTCCATTTTGTGGTGCTAAAATTGAAATAACAACGATAAATATTCCTACGGCGAACTTTGTGAAAAAATTTCCGGAAAAATGCCCGAAATGCAAAAAGAAATTGGAAACCGAAAACCAATTCTGTCCATTCTGCGGAGTCAAACTCGAACCCGAATTGGTCCCTGTGAAAGCAGATAAGAAAGAAGAAAAAATGCTGAAAAAGGTCAAAGCATCCGAAAAAGAATTGGTCTCAATTGTGGATGAACTTTCTTCGGAGTATGAGGGAATGGAAGAGGATATCGATTCTTTAGTCGAAAAGGAAAAGAAGAAAGAAGAAGAAGAGAAAAAGAAGAAAGAAGAAGAAGAGAAAAAGAAGAAAGAAGAAGAAGAAAAAGAAAAGATTCGGAAACAAAGTGAAGAGATTCTCAAATCACTCGAAAAAGAAATCGAACATCAAATCATCCGAATTACTATTGCTCCAAATGCTTCGCTTGCAATATATAAAGGGGCCTCGATAATAGGATCGATGAATTCGATTAAGCAATATTTTGTGAAAGAAGATGAATTCCGCGCCAACATCAAACCTATCATTTTGGATGTTTCTAAAGCATTGTAAAACAAATTCGTACTAAAAGGCTTTAATTTAATCCTCCAATTTTTTTCATATATTCTTTACAAGGTTAGGTCTTTATGAGAACGAATTATAAGCCCGCGAAAGTCTATGCCGTTCTGTTTATTTCACTTATGGTTATTATGTGTATAACTCCGGCATTTGCAAAGAAGCGGAGCGAAAATATCTTGGAGTATGCAAAAGGCAACGAATTAAACACCGGAGGATTTAAGAACTCTCGGGATAAATCGTTAACAACGGCTTCCGAGGTAGGAACATTTGCCAATGTCTTTTTGATATTGAAATTCGGATCCTTAGATGATTTCAACAATTTTTCAGCATCCGAATGGCTGAAAGACCAAGCAAATTTTCAATCCGCGCGTTATAATTACCAAGATACTTATTATGCATTGGCGGGGTTGAATTTAATTTCAACAGCGAATGTCTCCGACACAGAAAAGAATTTCATTTATGAGAAATTCCAAGAGAAAAATGTATTAAGCAAGTTCAAACCGAACGGCTCGGACATTCCTACCATAGCCACAACTTACTATGGATTAATGATTTACACATATTTGGGAAAAGCAGATGTGTTAAGTTATGATGAAATCGGTTCCTATGTCACCGCGATGTATAATGCGGATGTTGGCGGATTCAAGAGTCATTCGACCGGTGAGGTGTCGATTGAAAGCACCTATTTTGCAATTAAAATGCTTACCCAAATGAACCTCTTGTCATTACTCACAGAAACCCAAAAAGCGGAGATAAAAACATACGTGAAATCTTTTTACGTAAATAATTCAGTATACAAAGAACACTACGGCGGTTATTCACGAACTCAAACCAATCCGATAAGCACCATGTCGATGACCTTCTATGCAACTCAAATCTTATCCGATTTAGGTGAAAAACCTTCCGAACAAACCAAACAATGGGTCTTAAGTATTCATGATCCATCCGGTGGCTTTAAAGAAACATTTTCAGAGACTTCGGTGCTCCCAACCGCGTTGGCAACTTATTACGCGGTGTCCATTTTGGATTTAACTGGCTATAAATATGATGAACAAGTATGGAAATTCGAAATCTCGCCGTGGTGGATTGCCGCAATCGTGATTGGATGTGTGTTGGCTGTAGCGGCCATCATCTACGCTATCTATTATTATAAAAATAGATAAAAAATTCGGATATGCTGCCAAAATCTTTTTTCTTAAAATTCGTACAATTTATCTTTTTCCGGAATAATAATTTTTATCTCGGGATTTAAACCGAGGCTCTTAAACTTTTGCGGGGCTTCTGTGTGAATCGGAAAAAGAATTTTCGGTTTGATCGCATTAATCGTGGAAATAATGTCCTTTTCGCGCATATGGCCCGAACAATGAAGTTTTAATATGGGAGATTTGTTATTTGGATTTTCGGGAGTTTGAAATTCTTGAAATTTATACATTCTCAGCCAATTTACTGCTTTCTTTTCATTGATTTCCATATCGATGTTAAACGGATCGGCGCTCGATCGAATGAATATTGAACCCGGATTGGGCCGAAGTTCAACAAATTCTATGAACTTGTAAAATCCAAATATCATTACATATTCTCTTTGGTTCTTTCTGATCTCTTCTGCTTTCAAAAGCTTCTCGGGCGATTGTTCCATGAGATCCAGGATGAGTTTATCCCGAGCATAATCTGTTTTTGAATACTTACCAAACCCTTTGGATTGAAAATACACGAAGATGCGGGAAAAATCAAATGAATAATTCGGTACCGAGGAGAAGCGCTTTAATATCTCGTATGATTTGGCATCAAGGACCAATTTTTTGCCGGTTTTCTGCACCGCATTGAAGATAGTTTGGATTCGATCGATGTTTTTATTCGATGTATCTATAACCACCAAGCTGTTCAGCCCGCTATTCATCTGCTTTTGGAATAATGCGATTAATTCTTCCTCCAATTTCAGTTCATTGTCTATTTCGGATCCCGGTTGTTCATATGATACTTGGGTGCCCTCAGAAATTAAAATATCGGGTTCAAATTCTTTGGCAGCTTGAATAAAGCGTTTGGTGGCTTCAACCCGCCTTCCATGCAATCGATAATCGCCACTATATGCAATCTTCAGGTTTGTGGTTAACTCTTTTATCAAAAACGCCGAGGCGCCCACGATAGAATGATCCACCGGAAAAATTTGTATTTCGAAATTCCTTTTGGCGTCGGTAAATTTCTCATGATCTTGATGATAAATCAAAGGTCGCTGGATCGATGGCCGGTTTCTCGGCCGGGTTATCTTTGCTTCTCCGCTTTCTTCTTTGATCTCGTTTCCTTTTTTATCTTTTTTTATATCTTCCACAAATTCCTCCTTGTATTCTATGATTTCCGAAAACGAGGATGATGTTCCCGAATCTTCCAAATACTCTATAATAGGTTTTGAATCAATGTGTGTATGAATCTGAATTTCCGGAGTTATATACCGAATCGCTGCATAATGGTCTCCATGGGTATGGGATAAGAGTAAATCGGTGATATGCGTTTGTGTTGAAAGAAAGCATTGAAATTCTTTCTCTATCAATTCTGCAGATTGTTTCAATAAGTCTTTTCGGTAAATCCCTTGAAGCGGGTAAACTGGCCTCGGTAACGTGCCCAATAGGATCAAGGAATAGATTTCAAGATGTTTTTTGATGGGCATATACGCATCGAGATACATCGAGTCAATGGTGTAATCGGTTCCAAAATCCAGCAGTATTGCGGAATTATTTGGAGACCCGATAACGATTTTATTGGCTCCGATTTCATTTACTCCGCCCGCAAAATAGAGATATATTTTTTGACCGCTCATTACTTCCAAAGACGGAAAATGCTATAAAAAGTTATTTGTTTTACCATTCTTTGATGAGAATATAAAAGAAAAAGGGAAAATGAAAAAATTTTCCGGTTATTTTTTTCTAAGGGCCATTGCCCTCTTAATTGCAAGAAGATCCAAAGCGATTAAGAGAAGATAGCCCGGTGAAATCAAAGAGATCAGAGATCTCGAAACATAAATCACCAAACCGACAATGCTGAACAATATCGATAGCGGAAACGTAATCAGCCCGCCGAGTGCTCTTTTCTTCGATAGTGTAGAACTCGGAAGCAGAATTGAAAATAAAATTACAACTGCTCCGAACAAAAGATTATTGTCGTAGAAATGGATTCCACCATTTCCGATATAATACAATCCGAAAACGGCCGCCCATTTTCCGGGCCATATTTCGGCAAAGGTCAGCGGAACGAACAAAAGCAAAGCCAATCGAATCAACATATTTTTTTTCAACGCGGGATCTACATTTTGATCTTCTGGTTTTCGATATTTTGAAGGTTCCAACCATCTCTTCTTTGCTTTGATGGTTATAGGTACTGCAAATAGCCCCACAACGGTTAGAATGATGATGCGGGAGCCGTATTTCCATCCAAAATGCTCGATTTTTTCGCTTGAAAATTCGATGCTTTCGATTTTTACCGCACCTCGAGAATTAGTGATCCTAATTTCTACAGCATGAATTTTTCCATCATTCAGAGAAGAATCCCAATCCGCCTCGTATAATGGCCCGAATTGGTTGGTCATAGGTTTCCATTCTTGATTTATATCAGATCTCCATTCTACTTTTATTACGGATTCTTTGTCAAATGCAAGAGCACGGATTTTGTCAGCCGATTTCAATTGATTGCGATTATAATCCAAGTACACGTTTTTATGGTCTGCGGGTGAGCAAATCATCCCGACGGGCCAATTATCGTAAGCTTGAATTGATTCCGAAATGATATCACCATATATTGCAATTATTCGATATGATTTTTCTTGATTGCTTAACTTAGGAGTCATATAACTGACCGTTCCGGATTCGATTTCTTCATAGGTATCCATATGGCCGTGGCCGACCAAATAGAGGTCAACACCGTATTTTCTATTCAATTGATTGAACCGAATTCCGCCTTGAAACATTTCATAAGCGGGATGGTGCCCGAATGCGACCGTCACGCGGGCATCTGTTTGACTTTGCAATTTAGATTCATACCAATCAAGTTCCGAATCGGATAAATATCCAAATAATGAAAACGGATATTTTGCGCCGAGATTTTCGGGAGTATGAAGCCCCAAAAAGTGATATTTGCCGAAGGGGTATTGCTTTATAAAATCGTACATTGGAGTTTTTTGCATTGATGAATTTCGAAACCATTTGTATTCGGGGTCGGCGTATGTATCGTGATTACCCATTACATCAAAATAAATATCCGAAGTCATGTTTACAGTTTGTAGACTTTGTGAATAATTATTCCATTCGTATGCCAATTGCCCTTGATTATGTGCAAAGAAATTGTGATAATCGGAATCAACGATATCTCCCGTATGCAAATAAAAAGCGGGTTTAATATATTGCTCACTTATATTGAGAAAATCAACGAACATATCCGTTTTTTCCTTGGAACGCCACATACTTTGCGTGTCGGTAATATGGATGAACCAAAATACCCCTTCATTTTGATTTATTTGAATAGATCCTCGACCCGCAGCAGAAATTTGGGATGCGGTTAAATGCTTATTCGATTCAAAATAGCCGGAATCTCCCGTGTTGGTAGAAGAAAAAATCATAATGAAAATCAGTCCTATCAACCAAATAAACGAGATAATTCTTGATCTATGCATTTCTATATATTTACTTAAACCGTGCATTGCTTTCTATAGATGTTTTCGATTATATAAACCTTCTCGAATAAAATTCGATAAAAAATATAAGGTTACAGAGATAATTTTAATCATGCGAAGCATGACACAAGATCCAAACATCTCACCAAAACAATTGCGAAATACCTTTATGATGTTCGTGATTTTTTTTGTATTGACCGTCCTTTATTTTCTCTATTGGACCGTTCGATATTCTGTTTACGATGCGTTAACCATGCTTGGGCTATCCTTTTTAGCGACATCGGCAGCATATCTTGCGAATGCTTGTATGCCCATTGCCGGCACCATAAAAGGGATTCCTCGGAAACCGATAGACGGCGGCCGCATGTTTATGGGCGCCCGGCTTTTTGGAGATCATAAAACATGGAATGGATTCATCGGCGGCACGATTATGGGCTTTATATTGTATTATCTAATTACCTTTAAGATATACCCTGCAATCTACGCCGTAACCGAATATCAATTCTCGCTTGGACCCACAGTTTTAGAATTCGTCACGAAAGAAGATATCATGTTTTTCGTGGACATTAGGGATCCGGTGAAATTCTATTTCGGGCAATTTCTTATGTGTATTGGTGCGCCTTTGGGGGATTTATTGGGGTCGTTTATTAAACGAAGATTCAAAAGAAAAGAGGGAACACAATTTCCGGTTATTGATCAAGTAGATTTCGTGGTGGTTGCGATCCTATTGGCATATCCGGTCTTTCCGATTCCATGGTATTACGCAATGTTTCCAATTCTATTGTCCCCGATGGTTACAATCATTGCCAATATTATCGGATATTATACGGGCAGAAAAGAAGTGCCTTGGTAATGACGGCATTTTTGGACAGATAGATTTATGCGGGCCCTGCACAGAGTATCGATATTCATTTGAAACTGCCCTTTTCCTAGGGATTTTTTTTACTGTGATTATGCACTTTATTTATAAGAATTGTGTGTGAATTATTAAAAAATGACAAATAATTTTTCCGATTTTTTAAAATCTCCTTAGGATTTTTTTTTCTTCGAGAACAAGGAAAGGAAATAAAAAATAACTGGTTTTTGGGAATTATTGAATCACTTTCATTTCTTTTAAAACGATTTCAATGGTATCGATTAATTCATTGATGTCTTTTTCGGTGTGTTCACCCATTGCGGAAATTCTGAATGCTTTTCCGGACATCGAGCCGTATCCATCAGTGATTCTGAATCCCCGTTTGGCAACTTCATTGACGAATTTTTTAACATCCATGTTCAGATTGTTCTTAATTGTGCACACGGTCGGAGAGTGGTAGCCTTCTTCGGTCATCATAACGAACCCGAGCTTTTTCATGCGTGTTTGGATGAGTTCTGCGTTCTTGATGTGTCTTGCATAGCGTTTTTCAACGCCTTCTTCTTCCAAGATGTGTTTCAACATCTTGTTCAGAGCTCGTATTTGAGGAATTGCGGGAGTGGTGGGTGTGTTGTTTTTGTCGTTATTCTTTTTATGATCGATGAAGTCGAAGTATGTCCCGCGGTTTTTCACGGTTTCGGCTTTCTTCAAGGCTGCGGGTGAGACCGAGCAGACTGCCATTCCGGAGGGTGTTGCAAAGCATTTTTGGAGGGATGCAAGGCACACATCAAGGCCCCATTTGTCCACTTCGATTTTAACGCCGCCCATACATGAAACTGCATCAACACAAAGCAATGCACCCGTTTCTTTAACGATCGGAGCAAGTTTATCTATTGGATTCAGAACACCGGTGCTAGTTTCATTCATTGTCATGAACACGACAGCATATTTCTTTTTGTTCACATTTTCTTTGACCACTGCGGGTGAGAGTCCTTTGCCTTCCTCCAATTTAACCAAGTCGCATTTCTTGCCATTGCTTGTTCCGATATTGTACCATCTGGTTCCGAAATCACCTACAGAAAAGAAAAGGGCTTCTTCATTGTCGCCAATCAAATTGCGAACACACGCTTCCATGATACCCGTTCCCGAGCAAGTCATCAGAAAGATTTCATTGTTTGTATTCAATAATACCTTCATTTGTTTTACGACGCTTTCATGTAATTGAGCGTATGATTTTGATCGGTGTGTATCATTTGGTTTTGCCAATTCCGCAAGGATCCAATCCGGAAATTGTGTTGGACCCGGTGCGAATAACTTTATTTTTTGACCTTCGGGGTCAAAATCTTCGTAATTCATTGTTTTTTCACCTATCATGCTTCTAACGTGCTGAATAAGAAAAATTTCGATTGTTTAAATGCTTTCTCCACTGCTTTTGGCGAATACTATAAAACAGATGAAATGCTTTTAATAATATGCAATTTCTTAACGGTTCGCTATACCAACAATCGGTTTATCGTAATTTATTGAAAGAATTTAATCATATCGAATCAGAATTGCAAATTAAAGACATTTTGATAAAGATTCTACCCTATTTTTTATTATACACAAGAAATGTATCTCCAACTCAAGATTATCAAGATTTTATTGAATATATAGACAAAATCAACACACAACCGAAATTCGCAAAACTGCCCGAATTTTTCTATTCCGAACAAGATCTCTTTGACTCAATTCAAAAAACAATAAAAAAGAAAGAGGTATGGCAAAAAATAGTTTCGTTATTTCAAGCTTGGAATTTCGATCTTTCAGAAGATAGCGAACCTAACTCAGATAATCCCGCGATCACCCCAGAATTGCTTGGCTATCTTCATGAAGAAAGAGTACAAAATAAGAAACATAAGGGCGTTTTTTATACTCCAAAGTTTGTAGCCAAAACGATGTGCCGGAGAGCCCTCTATTATTATATTTGCAATAGTGTCGATAGTCTTTGTAAAGAAACCTTTAACTCATTAATCAACCTTGATCTTTCCGAGATTGCAAATTTAAAGAAATCAATACGAGTTGGCAAGGAAGAATTAGAAAAATTGAAACAGATATTAACCAAAGTGCGCATTTTGGATAATGCTTGCGGAACCGGGGTCTTTCTCATTTCGATGCTTAATGAACTTTTCCGCTTGAATCGTATAATAGAATTACTGATGACCGAGACCGAAGAAATGATTAATTCCAATAAGACAATCCACATTTTGACTGATATTATAAGGAATTCGTTATTCGGAATTGATATTGATGAAGAGGCGGTTAAAATCACAAAAATTAGACTATATTTTACGGTCTATTCATTAGCATCTCCGATCGGAACAATCTCGAAAGAGGACTTGGAAGTGTTTTCAAACACGGTATTTAACATCCAAACCGGAAACAGTTTAATGGATTCGATATTCGATGGATCGTTTAATATAATAATCGGAAACCCGCCCTACGTGAAAGAGTATGAAAATCGTTCAATCTTTGAACCGCTTAAAAACAGCCCGTATTATCAAGGAAAAATGGATATTTGGTATCTGTTCGCGTGTTCTGCAATAGATATGCTTCAAAATAATGGAATTTTAGCATATATTGCTCAAAATAATTGGATAACGAGTTATGGCGCGAAAAAACTTCGGGAAAAGATACGAACATCGGCTTCAGTATTGGAATTCGTTGATTTCAATGAGTATAAAATATTTGGAAAGGCAGAAATCCAAACAATGATTATGTATCTCAAAAAGGAACCACCTTTCCCATCGTATAAAGTTCTTCATAAGCGGATTCTTTCTGAGAAAATTTCGGACTCACAATTATATGAATTTCTTCAAAAAATTGAGTTGAATCGAACTCCGCATTTTAATATCGAAAATATTTGGGTTGAAACTCAAGCTTCGGGCAATGGAGATGATTCTTTTCGATTTCATGATACATTATTTCGAGAAATTTCCGATGAAATATCTAGCAATCCCGATGTCGAGTCTCTAACCGCGGAGGAAATCGGAAACGGCTGCGATGTTCATCAATACAAAGTCACACGAGATCATCTCCTAAAATTGGAACGAAATGGGATATCCAACAAAAGTAACCATGAGTTCAGGCTTAATCAAGGCATTTTTGTTTTGGAAGCCGAAGAAATAAACAAAATTCAATGGTCAGATCGTGAATTAAAAGAAATATTGAAGCCTTTTTATACTTCGGAAGATATAGACAGATATTTTATTTCAAAAACTAACCGATATTGGATTATTTACACAAAATCCGATATCAATTCGAAAATCGATGTTTATCCGAATGTGAAAGCGCATTTGGACAAGTTTCAACAGTTAATCACATCCGATAATCGGCCATACGGCTTGCATCGTGCAAGAAAGCAAAGCCTTTTTGAAGGGAAAAAAATATTATCGCTTCGGAAGACCCCAAGGCCCATTTTTACATATTCGGATGCACCCTTGTATGTGGGCCAATCCTATTTCATTATTCAACCGAAACGCATCGATTACTTCTATTTATTGGGTATTTTGAATTCAAAATTTATCGCTTATTGGTTAAAGCATAAAGGAAAGATGCAAGGAAAACATTATCAAATCGATCTCGAACCTTTACTTACCGTTCCAATAATAAAATCTACGGAACATAGGGATAGTATTGCGATATTAACCGAATTGATTGTTAAAACGCAAAGAATTACTCCAATTTCCGATATTCTAGATTTTTTGGTGTATGAACTCTATTTTCATCATTCTTTTTATAAACTCGGATTATATGCATCGGACGAAAGATTACTTTCTAAGATGCTCCACTATATCTTGGATATTGTGTTTTTATCAAAATCAAAGAATTCTCTGGATTCTTTAAACAGCAAAGAGTTAAACGAGATTGTTGAATCATTGAAAATATATTGGAGCGGCGAAAAGATACAAGAAATATTGAAAAAAATTGAGAATCACTGTTGGATTCAACGAATACAAAGAGATCTGTCGGATCTACATCAGTTTCGATAATTTATTTCAGTTGTTCAAGGTTAACAATCAAAATTTCTCGATTTTTCATATCGTTTAACGAATTTGAAACATTATTTGCAGGAATATTTACTCCCCGCGTGAGATCCTTAACAAAAATCACATCAAAACCGAATGATTTTGCATCGATGGCTGAATAATAGCAACAATAATCGGTTGCTAAACCCACAATCATCACTTTTTTGATTCCTCGGGTCTGAAGATATCCGCGAAGCCCGGTTTCGGTTTTTTTATCGTTTTCAAGAAAGGCAGAATAGCTGTCAATATTTTGATTCATTCCTTTTCTCAAGATGAGCGATCCTTTCGACACCAACAATCCATCAACAAAGTCGGATCCTTTGGTGCCTTGAACGCAATGATCCGGCCATAATACCGGCCCAATTCCCTCTTCCGAATAGATATCTCCCGGTTTATAACCTTTATGGGCTGATGCAAACGATTTATGACCCGGGGGGTGCCAATCTTGAGTAAAGACGATAATAACACCTTTCTTAAAAGATTCGGTAATTAAATAGTTGATTCCATTCAAGATTTCATTTCCGCCATTTACAGCAAGAGCACCGCCTGGAACAAAATCGTTCTGCATATCGATTACCAATAAAGCAGTGTTCGTTTCGATCATGAAAAGATAGTTGAAAAAGAAATATTTAAAATTTTTCACAATAAAGTTAAAGCTACAAAAATCGTAGCGTATCCGAAGAATAACAGCAATGTGAGATAGCCATTTCGTGCTTTCGCGTTTGTATCCGGATTTTCATATAAACTCTCCACGTTATATATCGATTCGTTCATTTTCAACCGTTTATCAGCATCTTTTTTATTTTTTGTTAATCCTTTTGCGACAACCCATTCCAAGGAATATTTATAATCGTATTTACTCCAAACGATAATAATTAAAGAATATCCTGCCAAGAATATTAAGAATATACCCCAAAATTCCCAACCAGTAAATCCGCCTTGCATGTATTTTGATTGATTGAAGGATACCACGTCTAAAACAAATAATTTTTCAATTTCGTAAGCGATTCGAAGTCCTAATGCCATAATCCATTGCAAAGACCAAATTGTGAGTGTGAGAAGTCCGAATTTTCTGATCAACGTTGTTTTTGAAGCGAATTGTTGTGCCTTTCCTCGATAATCAATTAAATAAAAGAGGATAAATATTGCAAGCAAAATTCCATTTAAAATCAGCGGAATCTCGAAAATATTTTTATAGTAATCATTTCTGGGTTCAATAAACGAAAAGAGAATCCCGACCGCAGTTAATATTAATGATGAATATATAATTTTTCTATAGAAACCTGGAGGTAATTGTCTTTTGGATAAAATATCTCCCAAATAAATTCCGATAAAAATATATAAAAGATTCGGAAAAATCGGGAACACCCTTCCGATTAAAGGAAACAACAAAAAGTATCCCAAGTTTTGCATCACATCCCGATTTTTCCAACCGTTTCCGAGATAATGGCTGAATCCGGGAATCATCGGAAGTGTCTCAATTAATATAATATTGATTACAATAAATATCGAAGAAATTATTAATAGAAATTTTGCTAAGGGCATTTTTTCCGAATATTTTTGAAGATACCTAATATAAATTATTCCACCAACAATTGTACCGATTCCGATCAATTGAATTATGTTCGAGAGATAAAGAGATCTGATGAATTTATCTAATACATCTTGTTCTTCGGTTATAGTCCATATTATAAGCCCGTTGATGAAAGATTCGGATGCGAACCCCAATAAAAAGGTCAAACCGCCCCTTGTTATTTGGGTCTTCAATATTTTATTTCCTTGAATTAATACATTTTCCGGAGTTTTTTCTAAGATTGAATCCCATTGAGATTTTATAGATAAAACATTTCCGATCCCTGATAATATAATAAATAATCCGAAGAATTGGCCGACATAATAAAAGAAGATAACGATTAAATAAAATGCGATGGGCGGATTGTTATCCAAGGCCGCTTCATAATCGTAAAGCACATTCAATAGATGGAACCCCAGAACACCAATAATGGCCACACCTTTGATAAAATCGAATGAAATATACCTTTTCATGAAATAACACTTAGTTTTATTTCCTTAAAAAGATTTTCGTTTCGTATTGTCGAAATCGAGCGATTATATTGAATGAAGCGGTAATAAAATTGCGTATTTGTAATATTAATATTATTAATACATGGATCTGCAAATATATAAATGGATCGATTGAACTTTTTAAATTAGCATGGAAGAGGAAGTTCGTGTAATTGTTTACGTTTGTGATTGTGGGGTAAACATCGCTGGGCTTCTCGATACCGCTGAACTCGCGAGGTTTTCTAAAACTTTGCCGAAAGTTGTATTCGCTGATAAATATCTTTCATTATGCACTTCCGGCGGAGCGGCAGCAATAAAGAAAGCAATTGATGATACGAAAGCAAATCGCGTGGTGGTTGCGGCGTGTACCCCGAAAACTCATGAACCCGTCTTTCGTGCGGTCTTAGAAGAATGTGGACTGAACCCGAATTACCTAGAATTCGTGAACATTAGAGAACATGTTTCATATGTACATACTGATGACAAGCAAGGGGCAATGGATGCAGCAAAAGATCTTATCCGGGCCGGCGTTAAGCGGGCAGCGGAATTGGAAATAGTTCCGCAGAAACGGGTTTCGGTAACCAACAACGCGGTAGTTATAGGCGGAGGGGTTGGAGGCCTTCGAAGTGCATTAGATCTTGCCGATCAAGGGTTTAAAGTGTTTTTGATAGAAAATAGAACAACGATCGGCGGTCATATGGCTCAATTCGATAGGGTATTTCCAACCGATGATTGTAGTATCTGAATTTTGGGTCCTATAATGTTGGAGGCGAACCGAAACAAGAACATCAAGATATTCACGTATGCAGAGGTCGAAGAAGTCAAAGGATTTGTCGGAAATTATTCTGTTGTTATTCGGAAGAAAGCGAGATATGTCAAAGAATCATTGTGCAATGGATGCGGTGCGTGTTTTAAAGTATGTCCATCAATCGGTGCAAATGAATTCGATGAGGGATTAGGTCCAAGAAATGCGATATATCGTGCGTTTGCTCAAGCGGTACCA
>CAZUTM010000055.1:7323-13124 GCA_964623665.1 uncultured archaeon | reverse complement strand
CGATATGAAAGCGTGTATCAAATGCGGATTATGCCAAACGGCTTGTGAATCAAATGCGATTGATTTCGAACAAAAGGATGAATTAATTGAAGTAAATGCAGGTGTGATTATCGTGGCTACGGGTTGGAAAGAGTATGAACCGGAAACGGGGTATTTGGGATATAACAAATATGAGAATGTAATAACCCAAATGAAGCTTGAACGGATGCTTGCCCCCAATGGTCCTTTAATAGGCCATATCAAACGACCATCAGACAGAACCCGACCCAAACGTATCCTTTTCGTTCAATGTGTTGGATCAAGAGATATAAGCAGAAATCCATGGTGTTCAGCGGGAATTTGTTGCTTAATTTCGCTAAAAAACGCAAAGCTCATCAAATCGGAATACCCGGATACAGAAGTCACCATCGCTTACATCGATATGAGAACACCCGGAAAATACTACGAAGAATATTATTTGCGAGCAAGACAAGCCGGCGTAAAATTGATTAAATCGAACGTAACCAGGATCATAGAGGACAAGGAAACCAAAAATTTGAAGGTGCTTCTCCAAGACGCACTCTCCGATGACCGCGAAGTACATTTGTACGAATTTGATATGGTGGTTCTTTCAGCAGCAATGGTGCCTTCAGATGGCACGGCATCTTTGGCAAACAAACTGCGAGTCGAACTCAGTCCCGATGGATTTTTCAAAGAATATCATCCAAGGTTAAATACGGTGGATACCAAAGTGCCGGGAATTGTATTATCGGGATGCGCGCAAGGGCCAAAATCAATTTCGGAAACCATCATGTCAGCTAAAGGGGCAGCAAGCACAGCGGGTCGATTGATGCATAACGGTGAGTATATCATCGATATGATTGTTGCGGTAAATGATCCTTTAAAATGTTCGAGATGTGGAATCTGTGAACGTGCTTGTCCAGTTAAGGCAATTGAAGTGAAACCGGAGGGCGCTATCGTTGATGAAATTCGATGCGTTGGCTGTGGATTATGCGCAAACCTATGTCCATCTGGGGCAATGACAATCCGCTATTATAGAGACAATCAATACCAAGAGTTAATTGATGCATTTCTTGACCCGTTGGTTGCATGCGAATTCGAAGAATCGAAGGAGGGAAAATAAATGGGAGAACAAGCAGCAGAAGTTAAAAAAGAATTGTGGAATCCAAAAATAATTTCCTTTATGTGTTGGAAATGAGGATATGGGGCTGGTGACATGGCGGGAACTATGCGAATCAATTATCCTTCGAGTATTCGACCGATTCGGATTAGATGCAGTGCAAGAGTGTCTTCTGATATGGTAATGAGGGCGTTGGGAAAGGGCTCGGATGGTGTATTAATCGTGGGCTGTCATTTGGGTGAATGCGAATATGATACGGGAGTCTTTTATGCAACAAAATCCGTAGAATATCTCAAACAAGTCGCAAAGGCAATGGGTATTGAACCGGAACGAATCCAAATGGCTTACTGCTCCGCCGCCGAAGGTGAGCGATTCCAAAAAACCATAATCAAAATGGATTCGATTATTAAATCGATAGGCCCGAACCCGATTAAAAAATACGCAGATGAGAATTATTTCAAAGCACAAGAACGAATCTTGAAGAAGGCAGCAGCCAAAAAAACCACTGCACCTAAACAAAAAGAATAAACTTCACCAGCACAAATTCGGATTCAACCTCACATTCATATAGGACCGTACTTAAGAGATCCAAAGAGAAACAATTCAATGAACCATTGGTTAAACAAAAAAGGCCTATGGGGAGACCCGTGCAAAAGGGGCTGTTTCTTTTATTTTTTCTTCTCAAATAGCCGTACCAATAAACCGATTAAGAGAAAAGCTTTTTGAATAAAAACAAATTTAACGGAATATGGGTAAAGAAGAG
Source organism: uncultured archaeon (assembly GCA_964623665.1). GTDB lineage: Archaea > Asgardarchaeota > Lokiarchaeia > Sigyniarchaeales > Promethearchaeaceae > CAZUTM01. Next base: position 11,241 of record CAZUTM010000055.1, on the reverse strand, counting down.
AAAGAGAAAGAAAAAGGAGAAAAGGTAATTGCGAAAGCAGAATTTCTTTTTGGTCAACAGAAATACCGCAACGCAGCAGATGAATTCATGAAAGCGGGAGAACTCTTCTTCAAGCTTAGCGAGTGGCAAATAGCAGAAAAATGCTTTCTTTTTGGCGCAAAATCATTTATCGCAATTGAACGATACAAAGAAGCAGCAGATCTGTTGAGATTAAGCGCAAATTGTAGTCTGATGATGGATAATTTGGCAAAAGCAAGAGATTATTATGATTCTGCAGCCAAAAATGCCATTAAATCAGAAGATAAAAATAAAGAAGCCAATACTATCATTAATATCACATTCTCATATTTAGCCTATTTTCTGCAAGGACTCCACGATAAAGCAATCCAATATATCGCAAAAATGAAAGAATATATTGACATCAATGATTTTAATGAAAACCCATTAGTTCAATTGGTAAAACTTCTCACATCCGCAATTCTCAACGGATCCGAAAGCGCATTACATGAAGCAATTGAATTATATCCCAATTTCAAATTCCGGGCGGCAGAAAATAAATTGATTCGGATGGCATTAATTATTGCTTCAATTTATGTTGAAATGGAAATTTCTCTCGAACTGACAAGACAAGAATTGATAAACAACACGGATGTTCAATTTATGGTGCATATCAATATTCAAGAGGTATTTTCCAACAAACAGAAAGATATTCAGGATTATCAAATAAAAAATCTTAAAATCAAGGAACTCACGGTTTCGCTATCGGAAAACCTCATGCAAAAAGAAGATATTAAGTTGCCCTTGGAATTTGAAAAGAAAATTAGCATCCCATTAACACTTAGAACCACATTTCCGGGAAAAGGATTTATCGGCCCAGTAGTATTTTTATTTGAACTTGAAAATAAATATCGGTTCTATGCACATTCCGACGAAGTAAAAATCAATGTCAAATCCCTTGATGCTCAGTTATCTATAAATTTTGAACCGCAACAAACGCCTATTGTCAATCAAACCTTTCCCATGAATGTGGAATTAAGAAATAATTCCGAAGGGGAAGCGGTTGATCTCATCGTAAAGTTAGAATTTCCGGAAGAATTGAAAATGATGCGGGGTACCTTTGAAAAGAAAATCCTTTCGCTCGGATGCAGAGAAAATATCTCTTGGGAAATCAGCGTGAAGTCCCTCCAACCAGGAAAAATACCGATCAAGACAATGATCGATTATAATGATCCGGATGGCAAAAAAATGGGACCAATCACCTTCGATAACGAAATCGAAATAAATCTATAAAGAAGATTCGGAATCGCATCATTTTTTTATAATACTCTTGTTTTTGTGAGCATATTAATCAAAGATAGATAATCACGAATTAAAATCTTCGCTTTTATGAAGGTTAGTACCGAATCGTTGAACCTTCACCACCGGTTGCCTTCTTCAACATTATCTATCTGCCCTTATGGCCAACAAAGAAAATAATAAGAACAAAAAAAGAACATGAATATTACGGAAAGGTTATGGTTTTTTCATAATCAATCTCAATCATCATTCCCAGAACAACCACCGATTTCATCTTTATCTTGATTTCAAATGATTGTGAACCCAAAATAACACCTGATGCCTTTGCTAAAAGCTCCAATGGTAAATTCGAGATTTGTTGCTGAATTGTAATGTTTTGGCTTCCTTGCCACAAAGAGAGTTTCCCAAATTCACCCGCACCAATATATCTTCCATCGATATAGAGATCATAATTCCCGCCATCTATGGTTACGTAGAACATCGTAGGATTCGTGATTTTAATTTTTAAATCGATCACCAAGGAGGTGCCAGATAAGCGGATTCTGTCAATCGAAACAAATTCATATTCTAAATTATTGGCTGCATAATACATTCCCCCACCGAAGCCGGCTATACCAAGAATGACTACGATTCCGATGGATAGAAACAAATTTTTCTTTTCCATGCACCATTTAATAGAAATATATTAAAAAAGATTTCGCTAACGATTAGAATCTCTTATATTTTGTTAATTTCGTTCGACTTTTTCAATCAACATGCCGCCCATAATGACGGGAGGATGCGCATTATAATATTCAACGGCTTCTTTTAACCGTCTTTCGGAATGCGAATAGATCTTGAAAATGACTTGATCCTTTGCGACTTGCGCACCTATTTTTGAAACAATATCAATTCCGGAAGATTTCGAGGCGGGTGCGCCCGCAATCTTTGCAATCTGATTAATGGATGCGTTATCCACCGCAGTGACATGCCCATCGGTCTGCGCTTTCATTTCTGCAACATAGGGGCCGATCGGAATGTCTTCGGGTTTAATATCGGGGTTTCCACCTTGCAATTGAATAATTTCTCGCATTTTTTTGTATGCACGACCATCTTTAAGTATTTCCCGTGCAAGGATATGCCCTTCTCCTTTGGGCGTCTTTCCGGCCATTTCCAATAAAATACCGGCCAACTCAACGGATTTATTGATCAAACTCATCGGACCTGCTTTGTAGTTCATAAGCAAGGTTAAAGCTTCTCTTGCCTCAAGGGCGGGACCAACAGCATGCCCAACGGGTTGATTGGCTGAAGTTAGAGCACAAATCGTTTCGATTCCAACAGCTGCAGACACTTCGTTGAATAATGTGGCAAATTTTTTCCCTTCTTCGGTGGTGGTAAATTTTGTTCCGGGACCGCAGGGGATATCTAACACCATTTTTTTTACGCCCATACTCATTTTCTTGCAAAGAATTGAAGCAATCATCAATCCCATCGGATCCATATTCAAAGGTTTCTCAATATTTATAAGAATATTATCCGCAGGAGCACTGTTGATCGCACCGCCCCAAGCAATACAGACTCTATTCTTAAGCAATTCTTTGAGTTTATCATAAGAAAATGCCATTGGAGCCAAGCATTCCATTGAATCGGCAGTTCCGCTTGGACTTGTGATCGCTCTGGTAGAGGTTTTAGGAATGAAAAGGCCAGCTGCCGCTACGATCGGAACGATGATCAACGTTACCTTATTTCCGGGTACCCCGCCCGTAGAATGTTTATCATAAACATCTTCACCGAATTCTAAAATCTCCCCCGTTTTTGCCATTGCCTTTGTAAAGGCGACGATTTCTCGGGTATTCAACCCGCGGGTTTCGATAGCGGTAATAAGGGCGGCCAACTCTATCGGTAAATGATTGCCCTCAACAATATTTTCGATTATAGAGTCAATTTGAGAATCCGAAAGTTCCTTGCCCTTTATCTTGTCTTTAATATAATTGAACGAAAGAGGCTTAGAACCCAACACCACTTCAACGATATTCTCTTTCCCTGCCTCAAGCTTCAATCCCTCAAATACTTCTTGGAATAATCCAATCTCCCCTTTTTGAATCACACCGTCCGAAATGGCGATATCAACGATCCCGGTATATCCCTTGGAATAATTCTTATCCTCGCCTACATGGAAAATCTTCACCCTATCACCGGGTTTCGCCCCCATCTTAAAAGCATCTTCCTCTTTGAGTACCACAACCCGCAAATTTCCGGTTTGTATTCCTAAAGATTTCACTTTCAATTGCATACTCTTAAATTGTTTTACAAAAAAAAATAGTTTTCGGAGAGAGGGTTTTATTGCAATAGCGAAAGCATTAATACGTTTGAAAACCATAATGAAAACATGACTGAATTACCGAACGTTCAATATACTCATGAACCGGGTGTTAAAAAGGATCACAAAGTGACGGTGTACGCGCTGTCTACTTGTGGTTTTTGCCGAAGGGGTCTTGCATTTTTGCGGGATAATAAAATTGAATTTGATTTTGTATATGTTGACCAAATTTCTTATGAAACAAAAAACCAAATAAAGGATGCCTTAACGGAAAAATACAACGAGCGCGTTGCATTTCCATTTGTGGTTTTGGATGATAAGGA
>CAZUTM010000055.1:0-7313 GCA_964623665.1 uncultured archaeon | reverse complement strand
TTGGCTTCAACGAAGATAAATGGAAAGAGAAATTCAAAGTATAATAGATTCCCATTATTTTTTTAATTTAAGGCCCAAAATGGTTGAATTGGTGAAAACATATGAGTAAAGAAGAAAAGAAACCTGCGGAGCGAGAAGTGACCATTGAAAGCACCGAAAAGATGGTAACCATGGTCGCTCAGCATAAGGGATGGGTGTTATGTCCCGATAAACTGCTTTTAAAAGATTTAATTGAAGGTTTGACAATAAATCGAAAAAGATACGGGTATCCCTCTTGTCCATGCAGGCTTGCAGAGGGAATCAGAGAAAAAGATAAAGATATTATTTGTCCGTGCGCCTATTGCGTTCCGGATCAACAAGAATATGGACATTGTTATTGTGGTTTATATTTAACAAAGGAATTTGCCGCAACGGGTAAACCGCTCAGATCTATCCCGGAAAGAAGGCCAGATTAGCAATAATTCGAAATTATGTAAAAAAAGCATATTTTTTACAATAAGAGGGAACTGATGTAGTTCCCGTAGGTTTCATTTTTCGCTTCCTTGCAAGATTTTTCATCCAATTCCGCGTCAAAGCAATATTCATCAGCCCAAGTTCGGAAATATTCATGAACGGATTTATCAATGTTGTTAATGTCGCTTAAGAATTCGGTTAAACCTTCTTGCATTTCATTCATTACCATTAATTTTTTTATGATTTGATCTTCCACCGTCATCACCCAATCAAATCAATAAAATCAAAGCAATTATAATTCCCGCTTATATAAAATAAATTTATCGAATTTGAAGATAAACATTAAAAAAAAGTTTCCGTGAACCGAATTATCCACGTTCTGTTTAGCACGTGGATTTTCTGCGGGTTGGCCCGTTTCCCGCTGTTTTTTTTATGGTTAAATTGAAAGGTCTCGGCACTTCTTGATTAAATTGATTACACCAATTTGGTTCTTTTTATCTACAATCGAATTAGCAGCAAGATCTAAATTCAAAAGGAATTTTGGGTATTTTTTCATCAATTTTGGCAGAATGTAAGCGTACATTTCGAGAGATTGGCCATTATTCGCGTCATTAACGATTGCTTCAATGATTTTTTCAAAATGCACAGAACTCCCGAATTCGGTTAAATATTCTAATACTGCCTTTTTGATAGCTTGATTAGAGGATTCAAGATCTTTTTGAAGAACTAAAGCAAATTGATTGAATCCAATCTGCAAAGCCGCTTTTATGGCTTTTATTTTGACATCATCATTGTTATCAAAAATGCCTTTTTCGATGAGATAATAATACTTTCCGTCTTTATACTTTTGGATTATTTCAATAAGGACGATAAACAATGCCGGATCTTTCTCATCCATCGATTGAATGAGCGGTTTCAAATCAAGCTTCTTTCCCAACATCGCTTCAAAAGGTTGAAAAATCAAAAATGAGAAACATTTCAGCATTAATATGTCCGAATTGCTCATTTGGAACACGAGAGGAAATAACTCTAAAATCTCCAAAGACTCAATCAGATGAAAAATTCCTTTATATTGAAAAATATATTGATTGAGATTTTTGGAATCTCCCGCGGGTTCAATCTCCTCGATTTTCACCATCATTTTTCTTAAACATTGATCTAAAAGATATACAACCACTTCTGAATGTGAATAATAAAGATGTGAGATATTTCGATGATAATTTTCAAGGGCAAATTCATATCCATTTTTTTTTGAGCACTCCAAGAAATTGTTGAGGAGATCTTGAATGGATTTTTCAATTCTCTTAAAATTTTTATTATATAAAGAAATGGAGTCATTATTCAAGATTATATATGGATCCCAAAGCATGATCGAACCGGAATCAGCAGATAAACTTGCAATAATACGGCTGGTCGTTAATACCACAGAATTTACGAAATTCGAGGGTAACATGCCACCTATAATGAGTTTATCTTGCGAAATTGAATAATAAGCATAACGATTGCTCACATCTAATATAATCAAATAATCCGAATTATAAGCGAAAAACACATTTTTTATTAAAGAACGCTCAAAATCGATAGATTTCATAAGGGAACGATCAATCAATTTGAAAATATAAATTTTATTGGCCGAATACGCAAGTAGATGGTCCCCAAGCGGTGAAATATCCAGATCATTTAATGATTCTCGAGATCGATATAATTTCACGATAGAATTTTTTAGCAAGGAGATTTCAAATAGTTCTTTTTCCTCAGAAATCGCATAAAAAGCACTGCTATACGGCATTTTGAGAATTCGTTTAATCCGGAAATTGCATTTAATTTTTCTGAAAGTAAGCGAATTTGAAATTAAAATCTTGTGTATTATTGCTCCTGATTCTGAAAAGATCTCGATGTCATAAAGCATTCGTTCACAACTATAGAAAATTTTATCATTTTCATTTATCGAATGCTTAAACGTTTCCAAGAGAGATAATGAATCCGGTTGATAAAATTCCACTGCTTTCAAGTCCCTATGAAATACCACCAGATTCTTCTGAATATCATCGAAAAATAAATTGGAAAAGCGACTATCCATCTTGGTACTGATAGAAGGACGGCCATCGTTTAATTCAGTTTTCATAAGCAAGTTTTGAAGGTTAATAGAATAGATAGAACTTGAAAAGCCAAAGATGTTAAATTCAATAGGAAACGCGAGTTTTACTTGCCTAAAAGGTAAAATCTTATCGTAAGACACGAGGAACGGAGCTATCAAGTCATTTTCGTTGAGTTGTTTGGCGGATTTGCGCTTTTGAAAGCCATTTCGACTCGAATAGAAATATTGGAAATTCGGTACAAGGGGGAGATCAAAATAGACATTATCCGCGGAATCCATTAATTTATTATCGCCTAGCTCTGTCATTGGTTCTGGAAGCGATGAAATCATTCTCTGAACTCCCGGTATCAATTTATAGTCAAGAGATATTTGCATCGGGGTTATTTTAAACTGATGCATTTCGGTTTCGATGTATAAATTCTTAAGATACTCTTGTAAGAGATTAAATCGAGAATTCAAGTAAATCAGAACAATTTCTTTATCTAACTTGCTAAATGTAATGACCCGGTATGATTCATTATAATGGATGCTTGAGATTCGAGGAAAAGAAGGCTCGAAACTCACGAGTTCCAAATAGAACGTCTCACGGATTAAAGGAAACAATAGCCCTAAAGATATATTGGTAGTGATTAATATCGCACTCATAAATTTTATTTCGATTGCACTGAGAATTTCATTTTGGGAACCAACATCGTCGATTCCTTTCAATCGATAGATTTTACTATCTTTTATATCATTATAGACCAAATTTTCTATTAATTTAGAGTCATGTACTGAAAGAATGTTATATGAGTCTTTTTCTTTTGTTATTAATTTATCGATAAAGACCGGGGCCGGTGTAGTAGAAATAATTTTTCCTTTGACGGCATCCATAAACCAGAGTTGGGAAGGTGAGGAAATAATCAAGATGTTTTTTTTTAAGGTTAGAATCATATTTGTTATCGAATCGGCTAACTTTTGGCTTTGGATTTCATTGAGGCGGTTATCAAACATTTTGATCCAGCCATTTTCGGTCGCTACAATGATTTTATCACCAAGTGGAGAGATAATAATTGAAATGATAGTGTCCAACACGGCTGTGGAGTTGGTGTATAACGGGGTGAGATATTCAACAGACCAACTAACAAGCGTTCCGTCTACCGAAGCGGATATCAAGGCCTTTCTTTCACTATTATAAACAAGATAATGAATTCGACATTGATGTGCATTTATGGTTTTAATTGGATTTTCATTGAGATTTTGGTAGATGTCAAGAGTTCCTTTATCATCCCCCAACAAAAAAATGCCGAATTCGGAGATAAAGCATGACGAATAATAGATTTTCTGCAATTGAAACCGAACTATCGATCTATTATCGGAAAATAGTTTCTGTGCAAAATCTTTTGCAGAGTTATTAACATCAGCAGGTTCCGCCAATTTTTTCAAACCTCCATTTTCACTCTTCCACTTCAGAAAGTATTACAAGCCCATCAATCGCACGAGATCTTCCAATTTCCATTTAAATCTTGCCCATCTCGGATTCTTTTTGAAATCAATGAGGATCTCTTTAATCGGAAGATTTTTTTGTTGCAAATAAATGAAACTTCTTGTAATTTCTTCAGAATCAAGATTGTGCTCAAGAAAGATCATATAAAACTCAAAAAGGGAAGAATAATCACAACGGATGGTGTAAATTCGTATAAAATTCATCAATTCTCGATAAAAAGAAAATAGAACAAGAGTTACATCGTGGTGGTGGTTCTCCAATTCATTTTTCAACTTATTTATGAGATACGGCACTTTTTCAATTAGGGCACGATTTGATGTTTCGATAAAGTATTGTATAATGGCAATCAGCACATCAAAATTTTCACTTTCGATGATATTTAGGATTTTTGATGTGAAATTTGAATCTTTATAGTTTTTAAGAGCGTTTATTGCCGCAATCTTGATTTCCGGATTGGGATCCAAAAGAAAATTATCGAAGTTTTGGATAATCTCCTTTTCATGCCATTGACCGAAAATGGAGATACTTAAACTTCGGATATTTTTATCTTCACTCAACAATTCTTCTTCAACGATATCTTTTAATTCGATGAGTTGGATCTTCCGGATCACACTCAGCAGGGCTATAATTATTTTCGAAGAGTCGAATTCCGTTAATTTCTGCCGTTTGAGCATTTCATAGAGAATGCGTATCGTTTTCAACGATTTCAACCGATTAGCGTTTATAATAGATTCAAGCGGAACCATCGATGAATCGGAAATGACATTGGACGGCGTGGATGAATAGGAGATTTGAACTAATCCGATAAAAAGCGCTTCTTCATGTTCAACTCGATTAAAGGCACGATCGAAAAGGGCTCTTAGCTCGCTTTCATCAATTTGTATGTTCTGATTCACTTTAGATGCCAAATTCGATGTGTTTTCAAGATCCTCAATACTCTCAATTTTGGATTCGGGAGGCTCAGAAATAAAGAAATATCCGTATGCATTATCGTTAAGCTCATTTGAAGGCGCACCGTAAAGATTTTCCCCGCTTGGGATAGAATCGGAGGCGTTCTCAAGAGGTGAATTGTTGCTGATCGTTTCCGGTTTTTCGGCATTGCCGTATCTCAAATAAATATCATCATCATTATTTTGCGGCATTCCGAAAGACAGAATCTTCGTTCTAACAGTAATTTCTTTATCCGATTGCTCTTCGAATGTTTCTTTGTGTTTTTCCTTAAATTTTTTCAGCATTTTCAATGGCCCCCATCCGAGCTTAAATACATATGGAATAAAGCAGCAAATATATAAATTTTCTTGCCGAATAATTAAAAATGGGTACCGAATTCGAATATTTCAAACCGAAAATCATTGATGCGCATGTTCATGGTTTTCCCGACCGCCTTTTTGATAGGATTTGGGTATATTTCGAACAGAATTATTGGCCCATTTACCGAAAACAATATTTCGAGGAAATCACACGATTTCTCACCGATTTTGGCATAAAATTTCATACCATTCTAAATTATGCGCATAGGCCGGGCATTTCTCGTGATTTGAACAAATGGACAAAATTCATGAAAGAAAAATTTGATTGTGTCATTGCTTTCGGTACCGTTCATCCGGATGATGCGGATTTGGAGGCCCAATTGGATCTTTTGCTGAATCCTAAGGCTTATGACTTTAAGGGGTTGAAATTTCAGTTAATGGTCACCGATTTTGAACCGAATTATTCAAAGATGCATTTGGTCTATGAAAAACTTGTTGAACACAATAAAATCTTGGTGATTCATATCGGAACTGGCCCAAACATCGATTTTGTGAAAAATCAGTCTTTAAGAGTCTCGGATCATGTTGGAATCGATAAATTTAAAGAAATTGTAGACTCATATCCATCGCTTAAGATTCAAATTCCTCACATGGGTGCAATGGAGACTCTTGAATTCTTCGATTTGGCTTCATCCCATAAAAATTTGATGTTTGATACTTCAATGTTCTTTGATTTCATCGGTTCGCACCATCCGATTTCTCAAAAATATGCGCAATTTTTCAAAAAAGTGCGGGGTAGGATTATAGAGTTTCAAGACCGAATCATGTTCGGAAGCGACTTTCCAAACATTCCTTTCGATTACAAGACATGTATTGATTCCATTTTGAATCTCGGTTTGAACAAAGACATTTTGGAAAAAATATTTTGGAAAAATGCAAGTAATTTTTATGGTCTCAAAAGACCTGGAATATAAATCAAATTTACCGATTCTACGATTGCTCCTTTATTTTGTGAGGAGCAACGTTTGATAGGATAAAAATACGAAAAAATTCTGATAGTAAGGCGGGCTGCGCCGCAGAATATCTTAGAAACTTGCTTTTTTCAGCCGCATTCTCAACATTTTTGTTACATGGTTGCATCCTCATTCATTTTGGCGATATTTTTACAATAGTTTCTTTGTCGGTAAGATTCAATCGTAACAATATTGCGTTTTCTCCGCCGATTTGACTCGAATATTTATCCCAATATGTGGAAAGTCTTATGTTTTCGATTGGCCCTTCTATTGAAAATATTTTTTTCACTTCTTCTGATTGGGTAGCAATTGGAATATTATTTGAATCTTGACATCGTTGCCTCAATTCCATCCATTTTTGGTATGGCTTTCCGTTAAACAATCGTTCCGGATTCCACAAGACCAACCCATATGGAAATTTTTCTGCATTCTGAGGTTTAGATCCGATTTTAATTTCAAGTTCTCGATTCGAAATCATTTTCCAAACGGGAAGTGGTATCACTTTTTCGAGAAATATTTCAGAATTGCGCGTCAAATTTTTAATTGTGTCCGCTTCTTTTCGATGATAATTTCTTAACTCAATCGGCCAAGATTGAGGTTTAATGAAAAAGATTTGACAGTCTACATCGTAATAAACGATTGTTGGGGGGAACGGATTACCGACTAAACCCCTCGTTTTATTTTCTGCTCGAAGTTTCATGATGCGTTTCGTGGACCATTTAATTTTGTTTAATAGATCCAATCTTCTCGCTTGAAATCGCTCATTTGCAATTTCCACATCATCAAATAAAGCCATCATTGCCGGAGTTTGCGTATAATGGGTGCGATAATGCCTCATTGCTACAGGAATTGTGGTAAAATCAACATCGAAATGATTTTCGGGCGAAGTTACAAATTCTAACAACGCATCGAGTATTGCGGCACATTCGTTAACTTTGTTTTGTGGATAGAGTTGAAATGACGCATTATTTAGCATTTCATGACTTTCTTGATGAAGAATAAACGGATAGAAT
>CAZUTM010000054.1:7305-27054 GCA_964623665.1 uncultured archaeon | reverse complement strand
TTCTTCTTCCGCTCCCGTTTCTTCTTCTTCCGCTCCCGTTTCTTCTTCTTCCGCTTCTTTATCATCCGAAGTTCCCGTTTCTTCTTGCGCTCCCTTTTCTTCTTCTGCGCCCGTCGCTTCTTCTTCCGCTCCCGTCGCTTCTTCTTCCGCTTCTTTATCATCCGAAGTTCCCGTTTCTTCTTGCGCTCCCTTTTCTTCTTCTGCGCCCGTCGCTTCTTCTTCCGCTCCCGTCTCTTTATCCAAGCTCCGCTACAATCTTCACGTCGGAAATAGTCTGATGATCACCTCAAAAGGGCTCTTAACTCGCTTCGATGATGAGAAAAATCATAATATCACAAAGCTTGAGAACGAATACAACCGAGATCCGGTTTCAAATCAATTTTCGGACCAACAATTCGATATCCTCGTGGGAAATCCGCCTTATCGTAGTCTGTTGGACAACAAATCATTAAGAGTGTTTCTAAAACAAGAATATCATGAAATCTATGAAGGCAAAGCCGATCTGTGGTTCTATTTTCTCTATAACGGCATTCGATTACTCAAACCCAAAGGCCAACTGAGTTTCGTTTTAAGTAGGTATTTTCTGAATGCCCCGATCGCAAAAAAACTCAATCAATTTCTTGTAAATAATTGTTATATTAGGAATATTTGGGATTTCCGGGATTATAAATTATTTCCGGGCACAAGCATTCAAAACCTGATCTTGCATATTTCAAAGGAACCTCCGCTGAACAAACAAATACGTTATGCGTTTCTGCCGAATTCTGCGGTGATTGATAAGAACAAGGATCTGTTCAGCCAATTTTCGGTTCTCAACATCCCGCAAGCCGAAATTCGGAATCAAATTATCAAAACAAGTAAAATGAACCTTCAACTCTATGAAGATAACGGTATCCACCACCGAATTTTCGAGAAAGTTAAGAAAAAATTACCACATTGTTTAAAGGACTGCGCTGTTGTATCAAAAGGCATCATGAGCGGAAATGACGATGTGTTCGTGGTAACGAATGAGATCGTTGAAAAATATCAACTTGAAAGCGAATTCCTCAAAAATTACGTGAAAAATCGGCATATCAAGCCGTACCATTTAGAATATGACAAATCGCTATTCATTATCGTTTCGCACAAACGGAATGCGCAGAAAATCCGGCAACGGGCCACTAATATTCTGAAATATTTCGGGGCTATGAAACAACAAGGAAGACTGAGCACGGCAAGCCGATCGCTAAAGGACCCGACATCGTGGAGAAATGGTGATGAGAGATTCACCATAGATTGGCATAAGCCCAAAATAATAACGCCTTACCGCTCAAAACTGCCGTGCTTTGCCCCAGACTTTGACAAGTTCTATGTTCCCCAAGACGTAGTGTTAATTTATCCCAAAATGGAAACGGAATACATGAATACTATCTATCTTTGGACCTCTTTCTTCAATTCGGTGATTTATCAAGTACTTATGATGAGCGGAAAAGAATCTGGAGGAATGAAAGACTATCTGCCCGGCCAAATCGAACCGCTCCCTATTCCGCTTTACGATCCCAACGATAAAATCCATCAAAATATCGTGGAACTCACACAAAAAATCGTTACAACCACCCAAAATCTTAAATTAGAAGAAAAAATGCTTTCTTTGTGGATTGCTTTTTTCGAGTTCGAGGATGTGGAACAAGAAAAATTGTGGGAATTACAAAAATCAAGATTATCCAACCGCTAAACACATAGCAAGCCATTGGCTCATAATCGAATAATAAAACTTGACCGTCTTTGAATAAAATCGTTGACATCTCTTTTGTTTTTTGTTTTCCTTTTTTCTGTAAAGAGACGTGAAAAGCTTTTTTAACGTTTACAAAATACTCCTCGCAGCCATGAAAAATAACAAAGATGCATGGGAAGACATCGGATTTCACAAACAATTAGCGGGGTATATGTATAGCTATGTTCTCGGATTCGTCGGCTTAATTTTTGGTGTTGTTGTAGGCGGTTTGTTAATTTCACTTTTATATCCGTATCCGGAATCGAAAGGCTATCGAGATTTGGCAAATATGGTGTTTATCTGGGCCATTCCTATCATAGATTTTGGTATTGCCTTTGGAATTGAACGCTTTATTGGCGAATGGCGGGTAAAAAATATCAAAATCATGCTTGAATACATTCGCTTTTTCCATTGGTACCAGTTATTCAGTTCGCTGATCAAAACGACCATTTTCTCTGTTTTCACCCTTTGGATAATCAAATCCGGGAATCTTGCTTATCTCTCGTGGAATTTGTTATTTATCGCGATCAAACATTATCCGGGGGTGCTGTATACCTTACGGTCGTGTTTATCGGGGTTACAATATTATCACAAAGCAAATTTTCTGAATACGCTCGGATCCGAGATTTTAGATAAGGTTTTTTTGCTCGGGTTAATCTTTTTTTGGCGAAAGGTGGGTAATGACAATCCTAATTTAGGCGAATTGATGACCATGTCTTTCGGCACGACCTTTGCATATTATGTACGCGACTTTTTCATGTTCGGGATTCAAATATATATGATAAAGCCGATTTTAGCCAAAATGGGCATTCCTCTCACGTCACTCTATTACCCAAAATTCTCAAAAACCGTTGTTATTACTGCACTAAAAAGCGGATTTTCAGTATCGTTTATTGCAATAATCTCTCAACTCTTTGCATACTTCATTGTAATGATTTATGTCGGCAATATAATGAATTATACCACCCTCAGTGTGCTTTCCTCAACAGCAATGAGCTTCATCAACTTTATCGATTACTTTGGAAAGATTGATTTGACCACGCCCTATTCGGAAGCGTATCGAAACAATAAAAGAAATCTCGCTTCCTTCTATATCGCTCAAATATGGAAATACTGGGGGTATGTGAACGGCGCGATGCTCTTTACGTTTTTAGCGTTTTTAAATATATTATCTCAAACCATCTTATCATTGCCGGGTTTGGAAAATTATGCATTATTGGGGTATTTTCTTTTGCCCGCATGGATATACAAATTCTTTTTGCCGATTGCAGAACAAGGTGATACGATTTTGGTAAGTTCGATGAATTTAAAAATATTTCAGATCATTCGGATCATCGAGGAGGTGGGGAAAATCGTATGGGTGTATGTTATATTTTTCATTTTCCGATGGCAAAATAACGGATTGATTGCTATCACATATATCCTCGTTTTTGTTATTGCAATTCCGCAATGGATCAAGAATTTCATTACATGGATCTATATAAGAAAGCGAATCATTACATACAAGATTCCGATTTGGCAATCGATAATTGCGCCCTATGGGGCTGGCTTTCTTATATATCTCATCATCTCAACCATATTGCGAATTTTATATCCTATTTTTGGAACATCTCCATATTTTCTTTTTATTGGTATCTTCATCATCGTTTTGATTCTTGTATTCTTTCCGCCGATCATCTTTCCCTTCTTTTATGGCCTTTTGGGTGGTTGGGATGATTTTGGACTTTCGATCTACGAGAGATCTTATACAATGGCCGGGCCATCAAAAATATTTTTCAAGGCGGGTGTTTTATTAACTAAATTTGCCGCTCGAATAAGCCCTCTCACAAACCGATTCTCGATTCCTCATGATGAAGCAGAAAATGAGATTAAACAGTTGGTCGAGCAGAAAGCATTAATCGACGAAAAACTCTCGTAATTGTTTTACATTTACTCTCTTTTTTTTTTTGGCTTTATATGATGTCAAATTGGGCTCAAGAAAAATTATATAAATCCAATTCGGTTTTTCTTCGATTTGATTCCATCAATACTTTGATTTTAGTTCTTTGGTTTTTTTTACCTTGTTGTACAATATTGATTTTAAAGATCCCGTATTTATACTATAGGCGAGATACGGGATCTTCTGAAAGTCCAAGGTTGGTCTTTAAAAAATTAAGGCTGTGCAAGCAATAATAATTTGAATAAATAAAATCTTTGCATTTCAATTCATATTTGTTGTGGTTTAATCTCAGCCTTGTCATCGAAAAATATTTACAGAGTAACGATATAAAAAAAAAGATAAATTAGCTCTCAACCGATAAATTAATATGAAGTTATATATATTAAAGAAGGTGCATTGAGGCTATTTGTGCCTTTTACCCCTTTGCATATCGGGCCAAGTTCTTGGCTCGGCCTTGGGTTTTTCAAGAAAATATCGTTGCCCGGATTGTTCATTGGCTCGGTGATAATCGATGTCGAACCCATTATTGTGTTAATATTTAATCTGAACTACCCTCTGCACGGGTATTTGCACACTTATTTTGGTGCTTTCGTTATGGGGTTAGCGACAGTGTTAATATGCTATAGTTTCCAATCCGTTTTTTCTCAGATTTTGACATTTTTTTCACTCAACCAGGAATCGAACAATCAAGCGATTGTTTTTGGTGCCTTTCTGGGTACCTTTTCACATATTCTTTTAGATAGTTTTCTGTATCCGGAAATGAATCCATTTTTTCCAATTATTGGGAATCCTTTCTTCAATGTTTTACCCTCGGGCTTTATTTATGGCTTTTGTTTGCTCTCATTCATCCCCGGCTTCATTTTATTTTTCTATCGGATTCACCATGTAAACATGCAAAAAAAAGACTGAAAAAAAGATTCAGTTCACGGGATTATCCACGTTCAGAATGTGCTGTGGATATTCGATGGGAATGTCCCTATCCCTTGTTTTTTTTTTAATGTTTGTTAAAAGATACTGCATCAATAACTTCTTATTTCCTCAGAGCAAAGAATGATCATGCGAAACTCCTTGAATATTGAAATGCTTGAGGTGCCGTCGGGTTCTTTTCTAATGGGTGCAGTTCCGGATGATTCCGATGCTCTTTGGGATGAAATTCCGCAACATAAAGTCACAATAACGTATCCATTTTTGATTTCTGCTACGGAAATCAGCAATCAGCAGTATGAACAATTTGATCCTTCGCATAAATCACGCCGCGGGGACGGAAAAGGCGTTGGGTTTTCATTGGGAGATGATGAGCCCGTGGTGAATGTATCGCGAAAAGATGCGATAGCATTTTGTGAGTGGTTATCCAAAAAAGAAGGAAAATTATATCGATTGCCAACAGAAGCTGAATGGGAATATTGCTGTCGAGCCGGTACGAATTTTAAATATTATACGGGAGCTTCTCTCCCGCAAGAGTTTTTGAAGGACCAGCGATTGGTGAAAAAATGGGATGCAAAAGCGTTTTATAAGAATTTTTCTTTGGAAACGGGAAAGACAATACCAAATTCTTTCGGACTTTATGATATGCACGGAAATGTAGAGGAGTGGTGTCTTGATCGCTTTGCGTATTACACGAAGCTAGATGAAATCGATCCGTTAAATGAAATTCCGAGCCAAGCGGATGGCCATGCCTACGTCACACGAGGGGGCTCTTTCGGAGTCAAACCGGAACATTTGAGATCATCCCGAAGATTGGGAATGTTGGAGGATGATAAAAACTGGCTTGTCGGATTTCGGATCGTATGTGCTCCGATGCCCGAGCCTTCAAAACAAAAAAATACACGTGAACCCTTGAATTCGTTGGTATTCAGTAACGTTAATCAAGAGAGATGTGATTGGAAATCTCAAATCGCATCTTTGGAGTTAGAAAACACGCCCGTGTATCTTAAGCCTTTGCCGTATTTAGTTCCTTCCCGGGATGTCGATAAAGTGCCTTTGCATCCTCATAATCATTGCCCCGCAATTACATGGTGCGATAATGGCGATATTCTTGCAATATGGTTTTCCACGAATGGCGAACACGATAGAGATATGATTATTTTGGGCAGTCGATTGCGCAAAGGAGCAGATTGCTGGGATCCCGCTTCGCTGTTTTTCCGAGTTCCGGGAAGAAATACCACGGGATCCTCGCTTTTTACAAAATCCGATGGCACGATTTTGCATCTGAACGGGCTTGAAGTTGCCTCCTCGTGGAAAACATTAGCGATGGTCATCAGAGAATCCAAGGATCACGGTGCAACATGGTCGTCTCCCCGATTTGTTGACGCAAATCATCGGTGGCGAAACCAAGTGATTGCGGGCACTTTTGAGACCTCCAAAGGCGAGTTGATTCAATTATGTGATGCGGTTCCACATGGTTTAGGCGGTTCGGCGTTTTGGAAGAGTTCGGATGGCGGTTTGACATGGCGGGATTTAGCACGGGATGAATCCGGCAAATTGAAAAAAAATCCTTGGTTTTTCAAGGGATGGAAAGGTGCGTGGATTGCCGGGATTCATGCGGGTGCGGTCGAGTTAAAAGACGGGAGATTCATGGCATTCGGAAGGGCAAACAATATCAGAGGAAAAATGCCGATGAGCATCTCAGAAGATGGGGGATATACATGGAAATATCTTCCCACAGAATTCCCTACGATTACGTACGGTCAGCGGTTGGTGTTAAAACGATTACGCGAAGGGCCAATATTATTCGTATCTTTCACGGATCGCGTGAAAATCAGCGGAAACAACATGTACAAATTTATGAAAGGCATGGAGTTGAAAACACTTTCCGGAGAAATGAAGCGTTGTTATGGCTTGTTTGCGGCAGTTTCATTTGATGAGGGAAAAACATTTCCCGTTCGCAGATTTTTGGATTGTTCGGGCGGTTCAAAGGAACCGAGATATGAAAAAGGATTTGGAATTCGAAGGCCGATATTGATTGATGAAACTCATGGCGAACTCAAGGGCTATCTTGCCGGCACGCAAAGTCCTGATGGAATGATTCATATTGTTTCGAGTCGCATGCATTACCGGTTTAATTTGAAATGGCTAATTTAACTTTCCTACAAATCATCCCAAACATGTTTAAAATCAGCGGACACAATAAGTGATTATGAATCGAAAATCAGTGGCGGTACTCATTTTAATCATTCTTGGCGGTTCGCTCTTTTTTGTTTATGATTATCATTCAACCCACTACGATATTCCTCAAGATTATCCAGTAGTAATCGGCACGGGCCGATCGTATTTTATTGACGATATTTCGGGAAGCGATGCCAATTCTGGTGTTAGTCCCGAGCAAGCATGGAAAACCGTATCAAAGGTGAATTCATTTCAATTTTCAGCAGGAGATAAAATCTTGTTCAAATCGAACGGGACGTGGCGAGAGCGCATCATTCCACAAAATGGAAAACCCGATGGCTGGCTTTATTACGGCTCCTATGGGCAAGGTCGAAAACCTCTTTTTATTGGATCAATCTCTCTTCAAAATGGCTCAAAATGGGTAGATCAAGGAAATGATGTTTGGATGTGGGATGAAGCACTTGTAGATGATGCCGGTAACCTCATTTTCAATAATGAAACCGTTGTTGGAGTAAAGAAATGGGCAATCGGTGATCTATCCAAACAAGGCGATTTCTTCTTTGAAAAAAACACCGGCAAATTGTATTTAAAATCAGCAGCGAATCCGGCGAATGTGTATTCGATTATTGAATGTGCGATCGGGCAGCATATGATGTACAAGCCCCACGATAAATATCCGCATATCGGTGTCCATAATGCCGAGAACATCGTGATTGAGAACCTTGCATTTCGTTACGGTGGTGCGTACGCATTTAAGTTCCAAAATATAAATCATATTCATATTCTGAATTGTGAAATCGCTTGGATGGGCGGTGCGGAAGTGGATGGTCAACCCAAAACTCGATATGGCAACGGCATCGAATTTTTCGGAAAGGCATTTCATTGTAAAGCGATCGGAAATGTGATAGATCAAATGTATGATTCTGGCGTGTCCTATCAAGCGATAAATCGAATTGCTGCCGGTATTGGGTTGAGTTTTTTAAATAATTCTATTTCAAACTGTGCCTATGCTGGATTAGAACTTTGGTTGCATGATTCCCGGTGTGAAATTACTAATTTTACATTTACAAATAACAGCGTGAAGCAAATAGGGTTTGGGTGGGGCGCTAATGCTACACAACGAAAACCAAACGCAAATTGGGGGTTTGGTTTTTTATTCGATCAGACTTCAAGCCCGGTGCTCGGTTTAATTATCAAAAATAACATCGTCGGAAACTGTTCAAGCAGTATTATTGCTTGTCATGAAATATTCAATGGAATAGAAAAAGCAGAGATTGATTTCAATACGTATTTTGGCAACGTAGATGATCGTTTGTATATTCGTTTCACCTCGGATTCAAGCGGTGCCAAATCAATTGCTCAATACACGCTTTCACAATATGCTGAATATCAACAATATACAAAAAAGGATGCGCATTCGGAATTCAACTTTTGAAAAAGTACCATTTGGCATTCGGATTCAACATTGAAAAAAAAGCCGGAAAAAACGACATCTCTGCATAACTCGTTGAGATATTCTGCGGGTACGCCCGCTCTTGCGAAAATTATCGGTCAAACTTTAAAAATATTTTTTTATAAAAAAAGGAAGAAAAGGGATCAACAATGGGGGCATGATTTTCCGAAATATCGATTTATGATTATATTCCGACCAAATAATGCAAATATAAATAAAACGCAATACCCGTGAACATGATACACGTTTTTTGAAATACGGGTGCATATCGATAATGCGAGAGAAATCCCCAAATGTATCCCGCGGCAAGCACAAATTCTATCACCACAATAATGTACAACAATGGAAAATCGATTTTTTCAATAATAAAATATGCAATCGAAAAGCCGCTGGCGACCTCGGTAATCACAAATACCGGAAAGGCCCAATAGAAGTGTTTTTTTTCATTGATATCAATCGGTGTAATCGCCATCATTATGATTACCAGTGTGGATAAAAGCAAGGTCCTTCGTGCATTTGTGAGTATCGGATTTTCCGGATAATAAGTCCAATAAAAATGCATAAGCGTAAAATTCAACACTCCATATAAAATGCCAAAGATGACAAAGAATGTCAATGCTATTGCATTACTTTTTCCCGAGCTGCGGCCTTTCAGGCTTCCCATGTAACAAATCGCTTGTTTAGGGATGCTATAGCCGTCAGTAACCGTTTTCGATGAAATGATAAAAGACACAATCAACCCAATAATCGCAAACTGCGCAATCGGAAGGTAATCCTCGAGAGGGATCGTTGTCGTGAAAAGAAATATGATTTGAAGTCCGATAATCAAAATTGTCATTGAGATCCAAAATACATCCCATTTGGGGTGGTTGTGACGGGGGAATTTTGGTTTATTCCTTTTCTGTTCTTGAATTGCGATAATTTGTTCACTAGCTTCGGTGTTTTCTGACATGATGTTAGCAATGAAAATGCGTTTAAGAAGCTACGGATAATAATAAATAACAAATAAAATTTATATCAAAAAAATCTTCTAATGGTGTAATGATACAAAAAAATTTATGAAATTAGGTATCGTTCAGCCGATTTCGAGACTTCTATTCGCACATCACTTTATCTTTCGGTTTATAGACATGTTTGATGAAGATCATTCGTAATTTATCTTTGCTTGTGTTTATAATCCCATGCGATTCTTTCGGTTCAAGTCGAAGTGCCATGCCTTGTTCGACGTTTACTTCTTTGCCGTTGATTTTGAAGATGCCTTTTCCTGCCAAAATATAGAATGTCTCTTCAACTTCTTCATGGAAATGCGGTGCAAAAGTCACGCCGGGTTCCAATTCCAAGATGCCCCAATCGATATTGGGCCCCCGAATCATATATTTCACACCATCGGTGAATTTCAAATCCTTTTCGTTCACGATTTGCATGTTTTAAATATTACAGCAAAAAATAAAAAATTTTCTGGCAAATGAGCATAAATTTGGAGAAATAAATAGTTATAGGGCGGATTTTAAAATCTGTTTAAGCAATTCGGGCGTTGTCGGCCTTGGATTCGCATCAAGAGAGCCCCCTTTTGTATCCTTAACAATGGCATCGAAATCGCTTTCCCGAATTCCCAACTCAGAAAGCCGCTTCGGGATTTTTAATTTATCCAATAAATCGAAAATCATTTCATTCAAATTTTTGCCCTTGTAATTCGGTTTTGCGTGCTTCATTATCTCTTCTAATTTTTTGTATTTTACCTCCCGAACCGGCCTATTAAATTCCAAAACGTAGGGTAAAAGCAAAGAACAAATTAATCCATGGGGGACATCGAAAAGAACTCCGATTGGATGTGCGAATCCATGAATCGCGCCCAATTTAGCATTTGAAAACGCAACACCGGCTAAATAGGAACCGAGATGAACTGCACTTCTCGCTTCAATATTCATACCATTTTCAAACGCAAGCGGTAAATTATCTGCAATCAATTGGATTGCTTTCAACGCATACATATCGGAAAGTTCATGCGAGAATTTTGAAAAATAGGCTTCAATGGCTTGCACGAACGCATCTCCGCCAGAATAGGCGGTTATCGTAGGAGGGCATGTAAGCACGAGTTCGGGATCCAAAAGGGCATGAATGGCTTGAATCTGAGATCCTCTTATGCTTTTTTTGATTTTTCGCTTCTTATCAAGTATCACAGCATTGTTTGAGGCTTCCGAACCCGTGCCGGAAGTGGTGGGGATCAAAATAAGCGG
This sequence comes from uncultured archaeon, assembly GCA_964623665.1. Lineage (GTDB taxonomy): Archaea > Asgardarchaeota > Lokiarchaeia > Sigyniarchaeales > Promethearchaeaceae > CAZUTM01. The sequence goes on along the minus strand of CAZUTM010000054.1, from coordinate 16,567 downwards.
TAATCCATGTTCTACGAATTGCTTTCCATCATGGTATTCTTCCATGGTGCCCCCGTTAGTGACGATCCCCGATACCGCTTTGGCGGTGTCCATGACCGACCCGCCTCCAATGCCCACTATCACCTTGATATTATGCTCAATACAAAATTTAACTCCGGTATTCACAATCTCGACTTGTGCTTCTTCAGAGCCGCATGAATAAATATATGAATCAATGCCTTTATCCGATAAACTTTTTCGGATTTTTTGCAATTGACCGGTTCTTTCCAACGAACCGCCGCCAATAAATAAAGCGGTGCGAGGGTCATCATCAATATTTTTAAGCTTCAGAATAAGATCCGGCAATTCTTTGATACAACCTCGCTTAAAAATTACATTTGTTTCGGAAAAAGAGAATGATATTTCGCTAAGTTTCAATTCCTTTATGCTCATGATTGCAAGAAATCAATTTTACAATAAAATCCTTTTTGTGAGGCTTTTGAATAGGCATCGTTTTTATTCTTTGCTTCGTGAATGAAGTTAGTAAAAGAATGAAAAAGAGGAAAGGCGTTTGAGTATTTCTTATTTAGATGGGCCAACAATGAAGCGATTATTCAAGTTTTTGGATAAATCCGGGATTTCGATTCCGGTGGTGATGATTGCGAAAAAAGTTTTGGAGAACATGGGTAATGGGTTTCGTTGGGGCCGTTTCAAGAAAATTGTTCTGGTTGGGCAATCGCATTTAGATGCGGCGTGGCGCTGGAGGACCAAACAAGGGATTATCAAAGCGCGGGCTACGTTTTCCAAAGCGATAAAACATATTAATGAACTTCCGGAATTCACATTCGCGCAGCCTTCTCCTTGCTATTATGATTGGATGAAGCGCTATTATCCTGCCCTTTACTCCCAGATTAAGGATGCGGTTAAAAAGGGTCGTTGGATTCCGATAGGGGGGATGTGGGTTGAGGCGGATCAAAATATTCCTTCAGGGGAAGCGCTTGTAAGGCAGCGCTTATATGGGCAGCGATTTTATCTTCGCGAATTTGGGTTTATTTCGGATACCGAATTTCTTCAAGATTGTTTCGGGTTCAACCGGAGTCTTCCGCAAATTTTAAAGAAGTCGGGTGCAAGAATCTTCGGAACGGGAAAACTGTTCTGGAATGAGACAAATGTGTTCCCGTTTGGGATGGTAATGTGGGAATCTCCCGACGGAAGCCGGATTCCTTCAATATTCATTAACTTCGGCTATTTCTTGCCGATAACATATGGAAAAAAAGCGCCTCGTATCTATTTATTACAAACCAAAGGCAAACCTTTTCGAGCGGATTATCGAACGCCTCTCAGTGAAATCGAACAATCGAAATCGGATGAACTGATGCTTGATAATATTTTTGGTTATGGTTTGGGAGATGGCGGGCATGGGCCGATTGAGGCTGAGATCACGGTCGTTCGGGCATTGAAGCGTTTATCTCCGGGAACGTTTAAATTTTTCCAATGGGGCGATTTCTACGGCCTTTTCAAAAAATATATGAATCGATGGCCTATATGGGCTGATGAACTCTATCTCGAACTTCACCGGGGTACGTATACCACGCATTCGATCATCAAAAAGATGAACCGTTTGGGTGAGATCTCCATGGAAACATTGGAGAAGATGTTTTCGGTGGCCTGCCTCCATAATCTGTGTCCATATCCTAAAGACGCAATCGAAAAGCATTGGAAGATTGTGTTATATAATCAATTTCATGATATTTTGCCCGGTTCTTCAATCCCCGAAGTTTATGAGGATACGCTTTTAGAATACGGCCAAGTGATGGATTTTTATCGGAATGAATCGAAGAGGATTTTACAAGCGTGTTCGGTTGTGTTGAAATCTGATGGATCTAAAAAAACGGCGACTCTTGTTGCGTTTAATCCTTTGAATTGGATCCGTTTCGATCCTTTAATGTTCGAGATTGAAAAACCCTATTCTTGTCTCTTAATCGGAGATAGAAAGAAGCCTGTTCAAATCTACGAAAAAAGATCTAAAAAGTATGGGATTGTTGTATTGGATTCGGATGAACGATGTCCGGCTTTAGGGTTCAAAAAATGGGCTCTTTCAAATGATTCTATCGAAATACGAGAATCTTCGATGGTGAAAAAGATAGATGATGCTTATATTTTGGAAAATTCTTTCGTCAGAGTCAAGATCTCGAAATCGGGATTAATTTCTTCAATTTATGATAAAGGGTTGAATATTGAAGGCTTGAAGGGTGAGAGCTGCGAATTCCGATTTTATAACGAGGCTGCTTGTAAAAACGATGCATGGAACCTCTATGAAGATTATAAAAAATATCCGATGCAATATCCGCGAGCGCCGTTGATTCGGATTAGTGCGGATGGTCCTCATTATGCCGAACTTTCTATCGAATTTACTTTTCAATCCTCAAGAATAATTGAGCGGGTTGGACTCTTTCGATCGTTAAATCGTGTCTATTTCTGCATCGATATGGATTGGAAAGAAAAAGAAGTGTTATGCAAATTTACGATAAATACCCAATTTAATTCGGTCGAAGTAAGTGCTGAGTCGCCATATTCGTTCATCAATCGTCCGATTCGCAGAACTCAAATTCTCGATAAACCAAGGTTTGAAGTAAGTTGTCAACGTTGGATTTCATTATTCGATGCAGATAAACATGCAAGTATAACAATTTCAAATAATTGCAAATACGGATTTTCTGTTGAAGGCTCTGAACTTGCAATGACGCTTCTGCGCAGTCCTAAATGCGTAGGGTATGCAAAAGAAACCATGTTCGTTAACCGGGCACCCGATGGGGGATTGGATCCGAGCAAAGCTCAATATACGGATAATCATTACCACGAGGATATTTGCTTTACATTAGAAATACACCAGGGGACTGTCTTCAATGGTGCATGGCGATCCGCCTTGGAATTGAATTATCCGATGCCAACTCTGATTTCTGTGGAGGATCCTTCTTTTAATAATTCAACAAAGTATAGTATTATCGAAGACCTCTGCTTTTGTAAAATAGATAAGCCGAATGTGCTGCTAGGCGCAATAAAAGTTCACGAAGATGAATCCGATTTAGATAACCCTCATTCTTATGTTCTTCGGCTTATTGAAATAGGTGGACTTGAGCTCGATGTTAACATTTCGCTGAACAGTAATAGCTGGACTGCATGTTACGAAACGGATCTCCTTGAACTGCATGATGAGGGCGCGCAATCTCTTCCCATTTCAAATAAGAATATTCAGATACATATCAAGCCTTATGAAATCAAGACTTTTCTGCTCAAAAGATAAACCTCTAAAACTTCCCTTTTTTTCCAAAGATATGGGTATTTTTAGAAGAAAACCAAAGAATGCAATCAAATTATGTCCCAATTGCATGAAACCGTCTTTAAAGCAAGGAAGCAATATCAGCGGGTTTTTAACTCCCGATTTTTATGAATGTCAGAATAAGGGATGTGAATACAGCGGAACTTTTTATGTAGAAGTGGATTTAGATGAGATTGATGAGGAACAGCTCCGGATAATCAAGGAATATCAAATGGATCAACAAAAGGTTCAATCTGAGAACTCTAATGACCAAGAATGAGAAAATCAAAAAAACGAAAATCAAAAAGAACCGTTCCAAACTTTTCAAAAATTGCAAAATCTCTATATATATTGTGTTGTTGGACGTCGAATTCAAGGAAAAGGATCTTCAAAAACTAGTGAAAAAGATCAACGAATGTTATGAGAAAAAGCAAAATGACAAACTTCTAAAGGAAGCAAAGCGGTTCATGGACTATCTATCGGATTCTGCGTTGTTATCGAAAATATTGTATGTTTTGGCTTCAATCTGTGAGGAATATGATGGGTTCTTAACTTCAGAGGATGTCCAAAAGGTGAAAGCGTTATCCGATAATCCGGATGAAAAGATTCGGTTGAATGCTATGAGTATTCTTGGTATGTATTATCTCAATCACACCGATCTGCTTCTTGAGCCCGCTGAATTTAATTATTTCTTTAATTTTATAACAAATAAAGATCCAGAGATTCGGGAGAACGTTTTAATCGTATTAAATGATTTATCGGACGATTTCAATAATCTTCTTTTATTGAAATATGGGGAGTTTTTCAAGGCATTTTTGCAAGAGAAGGAAAGTGAAAAGAATTCTGCGATGCTGTTAAAAATAATTTTTCGGGTTCTCAAGTATATTCCATTATCCATCTGCTTGAAAAACCTTATTGAACTTGAATCCGAAATATCCAAAGAAAAAGAGCAATGGAAATTGGGTCAGTATAAGGATTTATTAACGCAATTAATCCCGGATTACGGGATGATTGAGGATAAAGCGTTAAAAAATCCAAATCGTTCTGATTTAGTCTCTGTGATTAAAAATCGCGTTCCGATTCTGAAGATCTATGATTTAGAACAACTTTCAAAGGAAACGGAATCAAGCGTCGAAGAAGTTGAAGAGGAACTTAAAAAAATTACCCCAGATGAGTCTGTGTTTTCGAATTTCTTTACGATCAATAATAAACGGTTCTATCTTGAATTGGAGTTGGATCGATTTTTAAAGAAAATTGATGGAAAGAAGGTAGGTCTCTTAGAAATATATGAAATGTATAAGACATATAATATTAAAACCTCCATCTTTGCGACCATTATTCGAAACTTGATAGATTCGGAAAAAACCTACGGGTATCTTTCACCTACCGCATTTTATCATGACGATTATCTCGTTAACGAGATCACCAAGGAAATCAATAAAACCGGAAAACTCGATCTCGGAATGTTTAAAGATATCGAAACCAATTATATTAAAGACTTGCTTTTCGATCTGAATAAACAAGGGAAAAATAAAGGCATTTTCAACCAAAGCAATACCATGTTTCTCTCTTTCAAAGGACTACAAAAAGAATTGGAAAGTAAAGTCTCAAAAGAATCGGTTATCGACCTTTCGGATTATAAGAAAATGTTAAAATTAGAAGATTTTCTAGAACTGGAAGAATATTGTATCAAAGAGAAATTTATCACCGAATTTCGGGAAGGGACAATCCTTTTGACCCCTGTTGGACTCTTGCGTATAATGAATAAGATTCGTAAAGAATCGGAAGTGTTCGGTGTCATCGACATCCCGGGAATCCAAAAAGAATTGAACATCCCCAAACAAATCATTAAAGATGTAGTTGTGGGTGTTTATAATATTAATACAAAAAGTGGGCTGTGGGATAACGATGGAGATAAATTCTATTTCACGCAATATCTCAAGGATCGAATCAAGAAAGTGGAAATCATTAAAGAGGAACAAGCCAGAAAAGATGCCGTTGAGAAATTGTCCGAAGAATTAAACATCAACGTTCAAGAGATAAGCCGAAGAATGGATGATCGAACGAAGAATATTGCGGAGGCTATTCTCAAGGAAGATATTGTGGACATTCCTGCATTCCAAAAGCAAATGGGCATGTCTCGAACCGAACTCCTTGATTATATTAATCGCTTGGACAAGCCGTTTTTGGTCCTTGATAATTCCTTAATTCTGAATGAAACGAGGATCGAGATGGAGAAGAAGAATATAAAGCAAGATTTGCTGCGGTATTGTCAAAACCACAATGATATTAAGATAAAAACGCTAAGTTCGACCTTTAAGGTGTCGGAAAAAATTATTATTCCGATGTTCGAGGAATTGGTGAAAGAAAAACAAATTTCGGGAATCTGGATTGGAAAGAACGGCTTTTTGACCGAAGTGGGTATAAGGACGCGAATTTTATCCAAAAAAGATTTTTTCTCTTTATATAGCATTTTTGGTGAAATCGAATTGAATGAAGAAGAGACCAAATTTGTTGAAGCCATAATCGCTGAGTTGATGGAAAAAGGACAATTAGAAGGGAAATATGATATTGAGCAAAAGGTCTTCGAATCCACCAACTTCTCCGGGTCTGAACTTGTGGAAAGTGCCAAGAGCCGTTTCTTCGACATGATAAATGAATATTGCTCGTTTTTCTCGAATGTGTATGATTATGTGAAGGCAATATTAATGGAAACCGATCTTAGGCCTTCTGATATTGATAATTATCGGGCTGAATTGGACCGGGTGCTTAAAGAATCGGTCATTTGGGATAGAAATCTCAAGAGACAATTGTTTGCGGGAAATGAAGTCTATCGAAAATATCTAAGAAACTTCCCCGCTGACAGTCGACCAAACGTTCGTAAATTTGAGGATCTTGAAGATGTGAAGAATAAATATAATAATTTCAAGGCATGGAAAACGCTTTTAGATGCGGTCGATCAGAAGGCTGGAGAAATCATCTTTTTAAGAAAGAAAATTAAAATGAATCCGAAAGATGAGGAACCGAAAATAAAATTGCATGATATCTACGAATATCTTTCATTTAATGATTAACATCGTTAATATCCTTTTGATTCTCGATGTTCATGCTTTTTCGATAAACATCATCGATTTTTTTCATTAATCTTATTGTTTCTTTGATGATAAAGCAGAGCGTCTGAAATTCTTGTATTTCTTCCATCATTAGGGCTCTTGGAAGTGTTTTATGAGATTTTTTCGGATGTTCGGAATATTTTCTATTTTTAATCCAATTTTCCAATTGCCTTATCCCTCCTATTTCAAAATTCCATAATTCTTCAGGGATTGCATCAATCCAAAAGGAGGGATTAAAATAAATTCGAGCCTCTTTCGGTGAATAGATCGATTCTGAATCAAGGGTTATGTATAGATTTTCTTGATGTGATACCGGAAACTTCCTTTGTATTGTTTTTTTGGTTTCTTCCGATAAATGAAAACAATGAAGGGCAGAAAGTTCTTTCCCAAGGTTAACCATATTGAAAAATGATTCTACGCCTTGCCATTGCAATAATGGAACCTTAGGAAATTCTTTTTTCAACAACGACCCATATCGTTTTCGGTAGGTTGGGGTCCACAATATCGCATAAATGTAAAAAATAAGATCTTCTGCATCGATTTGTGTTTTAAAATGAATTGATAGAAGATCCCTCCATTTTTGATGGATATTTATATCGTCAGTCCTCAATAAGAATACATAAGAGCGAGAACCCGAACTTCCGGAGATCATCCCATTATCAATGGGAATGTCTACCATTAGCACAGAATTCCAATCATGCGAATAGGATTCTCTCGTCATACAAATTGCTAGGTTATCGGAATGATGCCGGTTTTCTTTCGGCATCAAGTATTTCATTAATGCATATCTATGTGTTGAAGAATTAATGAGAGGAAGATCGTAACAAAGATAATTCCGATCAAATCCTCGGTAAGCCCATTTGATGATTTGAGATATCGCTTTTTGCTCGTTTGTCATCCTCCTTGCTTCATTCGGGTCCCAATCTCTTCCTTTCCCATATATTATGCCGTTCTCATCGAAATTTTCCGAATTTGAACGAAAAAACTGCGCGATTTTTTGTTTTAAACGAGTGAGATCATAATCCGAAACGAGGCTATCATGAGCGGTAACAATTCCTTGCGAAGATTTTATGAAAATATCATTGATATCGACAAACGAATGATATTCCGGATAATCAACTAATTGGACTTCGGTTTCTTTGAAAATATATTGGTCATTCAGTGACAATCGTTGAAAATCTTCGATAGAAAATCCTTTATTCAAATAAAGTTCTTTAATTTGCTTGGATCCATACAATTCTTTGAAATATACTTGGGCGCAATTTCCATTATTTGTATTTTTTGCACCGTTATGCAATTTAATTAGGAAAATTAAACAAAAGCCGGTTTTTATATCGAAAAGATTTTCGTCCTTTGTTATCCCGTGCTCTATATAGATCTTAGGAATTTCCTTTTTCTGTTCTCCATTGAGGTCAAGAACATAAATGACATCGAACTCTTCGCTTAGAGACTTTCGCATTCCGCTGAAAATGATTCCATCTAAGAAATAATGATTTACAACAAATGCGATCATACCGGGATTTGGCCATTTCTGATTAAGGGTGTATTGTGCATACCGGATGAATTTGATATAATCATCTTGCAATGCACGCAATGATGTAATTTTTTTACTTCCTCGAGATATGAGTTTTTTCTTATAATCTTCAATCAAGGTTTTAATGAACGCGCCGGTATTGTTTGTGGACACCGAATATGGTGGATTGCCCAAAATTATTAAAAGGTTATTTTTTTTTGCTTTTGGAAGAGGATTAGTTTCGGGGTTGAGGAGCGTGTCGATATTATAAACATTTAATAATTGGTTTGAAAATTTTAGATATTTCCTCATATTTTCTTTTAATTTTTCGTAATGCTCGGTTAGAACTTCATAACAATATATTCTGGAAACAAAATCTTTTATCTCGGCGTTTTCGCATTCGTTATCGTGCTTAAAATTTTTTTTTATCAATGCGATAGGAAATTCCCCATTGCCGGCAGCGGGATCTAAATAATAAACATTTAGATTCCTCAATGGGCTTTTGTTATTTGAACGGTCTAAAAAGGTTTCAAAATGAGTTTTTAGAAAGCATTCTATCCCGGAGAGAATATATTCAATAATCGGGAGAGGCGTGTATACAACACCGAACTTCTTCATTTTTTCTTTGGAAATCGTATTTGATCCATTATCATTCTCCGGGATCATTAAAAAATCATAAGATCTTCAAGAATAAAAACCTTTTGAGAAAAAAAATAAGATTTTAAAAAATCGAATTAAATCCATTCGTTTCGACAACTCATGCAGCGAAATTTAACTCCATATATGATTCTTGGTGCAAAAGCGATAACTTGGTTTCGATCTTCCTCTTCTTTAACTTTAGAACTTCCGCATTTCGGGCATTTCAATCTCTGAACATCGCCATCATCATCTCCTTCTCCGCCACTTTGCATCGGTTGAGGTTCCGGTTCGTGCTGTCGAATCGGTTTAGCCATTCCGGCACCGCCGAATTTTTTAGCGGGGGCCGTTGCTTCTTCTTCCTCCTCTTCTTGTTGTTTCACCGGTCGAGCCATTCCAATGCTTGATGGCTTCTTTGTCGGTTGCGGTGCGGCGGGTTCTTCCTCCTCTTCTTGTTGCTTCATCGGTCGAGCCATTCCAATGCTTGATGGCTTCTTTGTCGGTTGCGATGCAGCGGGTTCTTCCTCTTCCTTTTGAAATGCTCTTGGACGCGGCCGATCTACAGGTTCAAATTTCTTAAGGTCCTCTTTCGGAGGTTCTGATTCTCTTGGTTTTAATTTTGGCTTAGTATATCCGTAGACTTCCGGCTCTTGCTTTTCTTCTTGGCTCGATTCCGCTTCTCTTTGCATCGGTTTTAATTTT
>CAZUTM010000054.1:0-7205 GCA_964623665.1 uncultured archaeon | reverse complement strand
CTCTTGCTTTTCTTCTTGGCTCGATTCCGCTTCTCTTTGCATCGGTTTTAATTTTTGCTTTGTATATCCGTAGACTTCCGGCTCTTGCTTTTCTTCTTGGCTCGGTTCTGGTTGTTGCTGTCTTGGTCGACCAGTCATCAATCCTCCCGCTCCTCCTTTCAATGCTTCTATTTCTTTTTTCAATGCATCATTTTCCTTTTTCAAATCCATCATAAATTTCTGCATCTTTTGTATTTGTTCTTGTTTCTCCTTTAATTGCTCCATAATGGAGGAATCTGATCCATGTTGAACCGACAACGGTGCACCGACTTCTTGTTTAGCGGCTTTCAGTTCTTGATTTTCTTTTTCGAGCTCTTTCAATTTGGCCCGCTCTTTCTCTGCAACCATGCCGATATTCTTAATCATATCTTCCGCTTCTGCTAATTTTTTCTTTAATTCTTCCACTTCTTGCGGATTGGCTTGGGGTGCAGCGGGTACTTGTTTCGCGGTCTCTTCAAGTTTGGTTTCTAGATCTTTCTTTTGAGATGCAATTTCCCTTAATTTTTCCATAATCTTTTTCGTTTGTTCTTGGGTTTTCTGCATCATATTTTGCGTATTTTCTAAATCCGATTTGGTAGTATCTGCAAGGGTTTTATATTCCTCGGATTTTTTAGAAAATTCGATAATTTGTTGCTGCGCCGCTTGTAATTGTTCTTGGGTAGTCATCAATTCTGTTTGTAATTGTTGTGAATGTTCTGTTGCCTCTTTTGCCCTTTCTAATGCGCTTTTTAACTTATCTCTGAACCCGTTATTCTGCTCTTGAAGGATATTCATTGCTTCTTGGTAATCCAAAATCTGTTGGGATAACTGTCCGATCTGATCTTTTGATTTTTGTTCAAGATCTTGGTATCTCAACGTAAGTTCTTCATAAAGCGCGTTTCTGCCGGTTAATGTAGACTCGAGATCCTTAAACTTATTTTCTGTATCCTCCACTTTTTGCCCCAACTCTTTGAGATTTGTCTCCAATCCCCGAATTTTAGCGTTTAAAGATTCGATGATGTTTTCTCTGTTTTTTAACTGGCTGTCCATCTCATCAATTTTATTGCGAAACTCTATCAATTCATTTGCCGTGATCTTTACCGCTTTGTCCCCTTTTCCTTTATGGACCAAATCTTCCGCTTCTGTATAATCGACCATAACTGCTATTTGATTTCCGAACAAAAAAAATTTGCGGTCTGTATGCTCACGCGTTTTTTATCTGTGATTTGAGTAATTGTGATTTTCATTAAAATCATTGATCTTCGGGATGGCGCGGAATCTTCCATTTAATGAGATCATTTGATCGGGCTAACGCCAATTTATTATTTCCTCTTCCCGCATGTGTGAATCTAATCGTTCGACCGGCATATAATAAATAATAATAATTATCTTGAGCGGTCCAATCTATGATAAATGCAGCGTTACACACTTGTCCTCGATTGAATCTCTCTTTTGGGATGTTCAATCGGTATCCATCAGTCCAGTAGAGCCAGCTTTCTGGTCTTGATGGATCCCCTTTCATGCGATATAAATATGGGCCGTGATCGGGATAATCGGTAGTTAAAACATACCAAACACCTTTAATTTCAATGAAATGATAGTTTTCTTGAGTTTTTTTCGATATATGATGATCTTGCAATCCAAAGATCGGTATGCCATCCTCAATCAAGTTAAAATCAGCATCTGGATCTATTGCGCATGCAACATAGGTTTGGTATTTAATACCTAAGCCGGTTTTTCTGACGCCTTTCCAAATCAAATATATTAAATCCTTATAAAATGCTATAGAACCATCAATTGATCTCATTCCGTTGGTGAGATTGGCGGCAATAGGTTTTATTTCGGACCATTGTTCTAAGTTCTCGGATTCCATATAAAATAGCGAATTTTTTTTGCCGTTGGGATGGGAATCGCCCCACGAATTGAATGTCAAATAATATTTTTTATTCTTGGAATTGAACGCAATATCAGGAGAACACAGCCCCGTCCACCCATCTAATGCGCCATCTAATATAAAGAGCGGGTCTGAGTAATGCTTAAAGTCATTGGTTTTTACCGCAACAACATGCGAACGCTCTCTGCCCCGATCTCGATAGAACGCGGAAAAGAATAGATAAAAGACGCCATTTCGGTACTCCATACACGCATCTTTAACAGACCACCCGGAATGTGAATAAATTGGATTCTTTAGCGATTTCCAATCAATAAACATATATGGAAAAAAAAAAGATGATATGAAAAGCTTATCGCATTTTCATGATTTGAATTGAGCAACTGATATAGAACTGGTGAGAGATATAAACATAAAAAATTAAATCTCAAATGAAAAACCGGTGGATGGAATTATCCACGTTCAGAATAGGCTGTGGATATTCGATGGGAATGCCCTTTTCCCTTATGATTGTTTTTATGTTTATATGGAATTTCATAAGAAATTACACTTGCTGTTTATAAATAAAATGCGTAATTTAATATGAAAAAGCATATATAAAAAAAATTATGAGAGAGGCGGAATATCCGGTAGAAGATCTCCGCGCAAACATCTGATTCCGCCCTATTTTTTAGCAACTTTTAAAATCTTGTTTGAGGTGCCGCCATTATTGAGGAAACGGGTATTTTTTCACGATATCATCAATATAAATTACTTTTCCGGTATCCGCAGATAATTGAGCGGACATCACCATGATTGAAGACCAATATGCGCTTTCGATTCCTGCTTTAGCCTCTCTATTTTCGAAGATTCCGTTAATAAATTCGATCATTTGAACCGCATCTCCACCTCCATGGCCGCCTAAATCCATTACATTTGTATCCAAGTATTTAGATTCTTTGTCACCATGTACAAATCGCGGGTCAAAGCGAATCATGCCGTGACTCAATCTTCCGGTTAATTCCGCTTTGGATCCGACCACTCTCCAATGCCGATCATCTTGAGCCAACGAATTGAAAAAGTTCATTCCCATGGAAAGGTTTACCCCATTTTTGAATTGTATCAGTGCTTGAGCATTATCCGCCACATCATGATCACTATTATATACACATTCATCCGATCGAGTTCGCGATTGTTTAGTAACAAAATATGGACAATGATTTTTGCATTCACTACAGTATTTAGCGTCGGATGGCCAATTTCCGGGTTTGAATTCGTTGATTCCATCAAAAGCTACGATGCGTTCTGGAACACCGAACATCCAATAAAACAAATCAAAATCATGGCATATCTTTTGAACCATGATGCCCCCTGTATTCGCTTTTTTTCTCCACCATCCGCGATTGAAATGATAAGCCCCGTAATATTCTTCTAGTGCTTGAACGAACATGGGTCGCCCGATTTCGCCAGAATCGATCAAACGCTTCATTTCCACATAAAAGGGCGCATAACGTAGAACATACCCGATTTCCAAGATTTTCTGCGATTTCTTTGCATGAGTCACAATATCCATCATTTGCTCGAAATTAATACCTACAGGCTTTTCAAGGAAAAGATGTTTATTCGCTTTCAGCGTTTCAACCGCCATATTATGATGCAAATAATCGGGAGTTGCAATAATCACAGCATCTAATTCCGGGTATTCTAAAAATTCGTTAAAATCGGTAAAGCATTTTGCTTCATGGCCCAAAGAATTTTTGCACATACGGTTATACTCGTCAAGTGCAGCGGGGTGAATGTCGCAAAGGGCAACAAGATCGATTCTTTTGTCTTTCATTGCGGTTCTTACAAGCGAATGTGCTCTGGTACCCGCGCCAATGATTCCGAAGTTGAGTTTTTTCATTATTTTTGCCCTCCATTTTTGACTTTTTCTTGGACTTGTAAAACTTCAATTACAACCTTTTTATCCATAAATTCTTCAAGTAATTCAGAAAGCGGAACATCATAAATCTCCGGATTGTTGGGAGAAAGTTGTGTTTTCAGACAAATGGTTCCATCTTCATCTTGGGTTAAAATTCCTACAATTCGAGTCATATTTTCATAAAAACGCCGCAGCAATAAAAAGCTTCAACTGCTAACCACCAGCGTTGAAAAAACGAGAATTTATTCAAGTCGAATTGTTTTAATTCTACAAAGGCACATGAAAATCATGGGAAAATCTTTTTTACATACGGCCATTGTAGGGATCGGGAAGATCTATGAAGATGGCCATGAAATTATCTATAAGCAAGGAGAATGTGTAGCACCCATCGCACTTGTCGATTGGGATGAGAAACGCGCTACGGCAAAGATGAAAGATTTAAAAAAGAAATTGGAGAAGGCTGCGAAGAAAGGTGAGGAATGGGCCGAAGTATCGATGAATCAATTGAAGGTCTACACCGATTTCGATCAGATGCTGAAAGAACTCGAAGGTACCGTTGAATTGATCGATAATTGTACCCACGGCGAATATCACGTTCCGCTTTCGATGAAGGCTTTGGAACACAATGTAAATGTGATGTGTGAAAAACCGCCAGCATTAAACTGGTTTCAATTGATTCCATTGGTAGAAGCCGAGTCAAAATCAAAGGCGAAGTATCAACTCAACGAAAATGTGTGTTATGACAAAATAACCCAAGCGGCACGGCAAGCGATTACAAGCGGACAATTGGGCGAGATTATAAAAATGGAAATCCAATTCGGGCACGGTGGGCCTTATTGGCCATATGTTGTGAGCAAAGAAGGGGTTCCGCATTTCATCGATCCACTTCTTTCCGGCGGAGGATGTCTTCAAGATCTGGCGCCTCATGGAATTTCAAAAGCGTTTTGGCCCGTTGGTGAAGGTGCAAAGGTATTGCGAGGCATGTGCGATATTTTGGAACGAAGAGATAAAAATCGTAAAATGAGCGGAAAGCCCGTGGATTGTAGAGTCGATGATTATGCACACGGTGTATTTACCGCTTTCGATCCCCGAACTAACAAAGAATTCACAATGGAGATAACCACAAGCTGGTGCGGAAGCTTCCCGCTTCAATATCGCATTGAAGGTACCAAGGGAATTATGGAGCCGGGCTTTAATAAAGAAACCAAGCAGTATTGCCCCGTTATCAAACAGCCCAATTCGAAATCCGAGAGTCATGTTGAACTCCCCAAAGATAATTTCCATAAATCCCTCGACAAAGTTAGGCAAACCGAAATATTTGTTGCGAATATATTAAACGGAAAGAAATCACACACCGATTCGGTCTATGCTTTGAGGCTTGAAGAGATCATTTCGATGCACTATTTCGCCAAAATGAAAGGAAAGGAAACGACGGTTGAAGAAATGTACGAATGGGGTAAGGAGATGCTCTCCAAGAATCAGAATGATTATCAAAAAACGGTGAATGCGATCTGCCTTGAGTTCCAAAAGGCTATAAAATTACTTTAATCGAAAGAAATAATCCAATCATAAATATCTTCATAGATTTTTTTTGCGTTCACATCATTGAATAATGAATGTTCTGCTCCCTGGTAAATAATCAATTTTTTTTTCGGGGTATTTATTTTTCGATACATTTGATGTGCACCAACCGGATCGCAAAGGCTGTCAGCGGTGCCCTCCAAGATCAAGGTAGGAATACGCACTTTTTCAACATCCTTAGGAAAATCGTTAATCAACCGGGTTGTTGTAATCAAATCCTTTGCGGTTAAAAAATATACGCGGATGGGATCAAAGAAATCCACTTGTATGAATTCTTTGTAATAGGATTTTTGAATTTTCGGTTTGTTAAACATAATATTTCGACCGAGCGATAAAATATTCAACAGATTGGTGAGAATCAAGATAGGGTATTTAAGCATTCGAAAAAGTGGGAAGATTCTTATGCGGTATGGCGGAACTTGCAAAATAACCGACCGTAAATCGCTTTTCTTTCCGCATTCCGAGGTCAAAAATTTCGCAATCATCGTTGTACCCAAGCTTTCGCCGTGAAAATGCTTTGGGACATCCGGATATAATTTTAACAGATAATAATATAGCGGAAACATATATTCGGGGTGATCTAATTTTCCGCGTTTAGGGCCGCTTCTTCCGTGTCCGCGATTATCGATCAGGATAGTTCCGATGTTTTTTGAAAATAAAAAGTCTGCAAGAGGATACCCCAAGTCCGAATGAACCGCATGGCCATGTTGAAATAAAACAATGGCTCGAGGATTGTTTGGGATAATCATTTGAACGAAAATCGGTGTACCATCCCTTGTTTTTAAATATATTTCTTTTGTGGGTGACTGTTGTGCTACTCTCGGATTAATGGTGTGACGCAATTCCGCTAATTTCGTATAATACTTGTTTATATTTTCCTCAGAAACTCCCAATCTGCGCATATATTCTTTGGAGAGATGATATTGTTCTTTGATGTTGTTGTTCATGGCTATCACAGATTGTTTACCGATTATTCAAAATATTCGAAGATATTAAAAATCCATGCCTTTCCGCCAGCGCATTCGATCGCTTTCGCCACTTCTTCTTGATAACCGGGACATATCGCCACCATACATCCGCCTCCTCCGGCTCCCATTTGTTTTGCGCCCAAAGCACCCGCTTCCATCGCCGCTTCACATAATGCATTTAGTTTTGGGGTTGCAGCACCGATTATATTCTCTTGTTCTTGCTGAATGTTCATATATTCGCCGAGGGTCACAAAATCTCGATTTTCAATCGCCTTTTTGCCTTCCAGCACACACGCTTTCATAACATTGAACGCATTATGCACGATAGGATCATTTTTATTGAGTCTATCTTTCACGCTGTTTAGTATTTGCTTTGCCAATCTTTCTTCTTGAGTATCTCCGACCACCACGGGCAAGGAATCAACCCTAAGTTTTTCTACCTTTGGAATTTCGCCTGTTTCAATAAAAGTTACACCTCCATGAGCAATCGCATATTGATCCATGCGGCCGCACATTACCCCAATGTCGTCGTGTTCTGCTCGATATGCAATTTCTGCAATTTGATCATTTGTAAGCCCGATTTTGAATAATAGATTTAGCGCTTTTGCGAGACCGACGGACACCGCAGCAGAAGATGATAGCCCCGCACCGATCGGAATCCGTGAGTCAAATTCTGCTTCAAATCCGCCAATTTTTTCTTTCAATCGATATGCTACTGCACACCAATATCGATATTCATGGGTCCAATCGCCTTTTTCACCAAAAGGATATTCCAACATTTTTCCAAAATTTTTACTGAATAAACGAATAATAGGTCTCTCCAATCGCTTAATCGTGAGAGTTAATG
>CAZUTM010000053.1:21726-27818 GCA_964623665.1 uncultured archaeon | reverse complement strand
CGGTGTGCGGTGTGGTCGTAGCGTGTTTCGGTGTGCGGTGTGGTCGTAGCGTGTTTCGGTGTGCGGTGTGGTCGTAGCGTGTTTCGGTGTGCGGTGTGGTCGTAGCGTGTTGTGGTGTTGTGTGTCGTGGTGTTGTGGGTTGCTTCTTCTTTTGTTTCTTTGTTTCTTTCTTTCTCCGAATCAGAAAGGCCAAAATTTAATCAAGAGAAATAATATTACTACAAATAAAATGAGTCCTAATCGGGCTTTATTCCACGAATAATCTTTGGGTGTTCTCTCTTTCTTTGAGGGCAGCGGAGGGAAGGGCTGATGAGGTTCGATCTGGTACCAATAGGCAGTTGTATCCCAAATTCCACCTCGATGATTATCATGACCATGTTCGATGGTGACTTTGCATGATTTTTCAAACGAAACCGGATCTTCAATGTGATAGCGATAATATGAGATTTGTCCGAGCCAATTAAATTTTCCCGGAATAATCACACCATGATACGGTGCGCAATATTTGTATGTGGGCGAATACGCGGTATTGATGTAATCTTCGGTGCCCGTACCGTAAAGGGTGGGATCTTGATCTCCATCAATGAAAATCATATCGTCGCCTTCACCCGGCCAATTGAGGGTGGCGTAATTCGGATTTGTAATGTTGATGTTGGCCCCAACATATTGTCCTTTTCCCTTAATGTCTGCAATCAAATGGTTTTCATCATAGCCGCCATTTGCGCGAGTATTTTTGCCTCCAACGAATTGCCATTCGAAGGGGTTAAATTTCTTTTTTGTGTCTCGATCATATAACATCGTTTTGTAAACGCCACGATTGAACCATGCATGAAATCTACCGATGGGAAGATCTCCTTCGGCAGGGTGTGCTTCATATTCTTCATAATCAACGTAAAAATAAAAGATCAATTTCTTTTCTGTGTCATTTTCGATTTCAATTTTTGCGTGGGTTCCAAACGGCATTGGCCACCAGCAATTAAAGCCTTTCCCGCCTTGAGGGCTCATTTGAAGCGGTGCAGATGTGAAGTCCACACGTTTCCCGTGTCCGCATCCGAAGAAATCTCCGATCGGAGCTTGTACAGAGGGCTCTGTTTCGTGATCCCACCACATCCTCACGATCACATTTCTTGGAAAATATTTCTCGAAATTTGTCATCGTGACCCAAATATGAGTGATACAACCCGCGCCTTGAATTTCTGCGATCGTTTTTCGCTCTTTCGGTGCGAATTCCCAGTAATCTTTATTACCGCCTGATGGATCATAACTCGATACTCTTTTTCTTTTAAATCTGCGCAGTTTAGCAATATCGCGCAATGAACTGGAGCCTAATTTCATATTGAAAAGATTTGACCTTTGAAGTTTATATATGTGTTGGAAAAATTGGGAAAGAGAAGGAAAATCCAAGAGATAAATTGATTCTGGGTGTTCAACCGGATTTTTTATTTCCCTTCAAGAATACCCGATGCGTCAAACTCTCATTAAATTTCTTCCGAAATTTTTGATTCCCGCATCGAATATTGTGTTCGGAAGGAATCGGATTCAAGCATGTTTGCTTGGTAGGGCCGATCGAATCCCGACCAAAATTCTCTTATTGTATTAAAATTATGGGCGATTCTTAATAAACCTTCTCCCTTTAAATTCCCATTTTAGGTTTCATTTAAAATCGAATTTTTCATCTCTTTTGTTTTTTCAATCGCGCTATCAATTAGAAATAGTAAATTCTGAGTTTCATTTTTCTTAAAACCGCTCGATGATATTAATTATTTTCTTTCAACAAAATTGTATAGCAAAATCTTTTTAAAAAACGAAATTAAAATTTATGTACCATGAATTTACGGAAATGTAAAACAATTGTATCCTCGGCATGGTCAATTGGACTTATTGCGCTCATGTTACTCATGAATTTTAGTACAGCAATGGCTTATGAAGGGTTTCAAGCCACAATTCAAGCCCAAGCCACGTTGCAAACGACCAACGAGAATAGAATCGGTCGGGTTGCTATTTTACCCGATAAAAATACAAGAGTGGATATAAATGCGTTTGGGACTGCACCCGGAATATTTCAAGTCCGAACATTTGATGGCGCAGTATCTTCTATGGTTGAAAGAAAAGATGGAGAAATATATCCTATCTACATTACTCAAAGAACGAATTTGGTTAATCGAATCCAGCCCTTGCAGAATGTGCGTTGGGTGTTCGTTCAAAACAATACTTCGGGTAAATTCGGAACGTATAACATAACGCTCTCCACGAACGTAATTGGTTCATTAAAACCCGGTGCATCTCTTGAAATTCGACCCAATGAACACCAAACCGAAGTGAAATTGATCATTGATAAACCCGGAGTTTATTCATTTGTATTCGATTCCGGCACGACATTCAATGGAATCCGAGATCCCGACGGAAATGCTGTTGTTGTTCAATCCTCAAGCACCACTTTGAAAAATTTGATGACTCGGATTACATTTATTGCGGCAGTTAAAGGCGAATACATAGCATATATTACACCTGCCCAAAAATTTATAACAATCAAGTTACAAGCAGAAGCGATTACTGGTTTTGCACTGGGTAGCATAATAAAATATGATGACCCCGAAATGAAACTCTCCGACTTGCCTATCGACGCGAAACGTATTCTTACTATCTACCAATTTGAAGTGACAGAAGGGCAAGCGATTCGCACCTATTTCAATTCGATTTCCGGATCTCAAAGCGCAAATCTGTATATTCCAATGAATGTTGGAAATGGTTATAATATATTCGCGCTTCAGACTAATGGGGCCGAGCAAGTGTATCTTTGTCCTTTGGCAGGAACCGCATATCTTATTACTTCTAGAATTGAGCCGTACGACACGGGAGGGGGAATTAATTATAATTCGTATCGAGTTGCAATCTTTAATCAACTCATCGAAACCTTTGATTTGAATACGAACAAAACAATTGAAGTGCCGCCGACGGGTGATGGCTCAATTCGAATGTTCAAGACTTCGGTAAACGGGACCGGCATGCTTTTATTTAATCATACGATTATTCAGAATGCACCTACTATTCCATATATTGCTACGCCCGATAGTTTCTTGTATTATATCAAATCGGGGGTATCGTATACACAATCGGCCACCTATATTCCAACATCAACTTTTACACATATGGGCTATCATGTAACCGCGGGCACGTATTATTTTGCGATCTATAGTGCTTCCGCTCAAGTGGGGATTGTAGATATGAAAATTCAAGGTTTGAGTTATACAGATGCGAGTATGACGGCTCTCGATGCACAAGGCGCATTTCTAACTTCGCAATATCAGACCTATCTCTTGCAAAACATTAGAAATGATTCGGGTGTGCTAGGAAGCACATTTCCAAAAGTATTGCAGTTCGAGTTGCCGGTCTCATTCAAGCAAGCCTACAGTTTAATTATAAATTCATCCAATAACGCTCAGATTTTCAATGAAACCGAAGCGCCTGTCCGAATCTTCAGATACAACGCTTCCAATACCCAATATACAGAAATTACATCATATCCGGCCCAAATGTTTATTGCCGATGGTAATATGAATGGGGATCGAATTCTCTTTGCATTCAAAAATAAAGTCAAGGGATTAGATATTATATTAAGCACCTTTACTACCACCAATAATTTTGTTTGGCGATATTACCATTCGAATTCTTGGTATGCGATTAGCACCGGACTTGTTGATGGTACGAATGCCGGCACAGGGCCGCTCTCACAATCCGGATCTGTTCGATGGAATCCCGCGGGGTGGACGTGGAGTCCGTCAGCAAGCGGGACCGGAATTCCTACGGTTGATCAAGCCTATTATTGGGTAGGGGTCGAATGCAATACTGCGAACACACAAGTCCCAACGATCGCGGATTCAGATTATCGAATACGGGGCATGTATTTCAGAACAATTTCTGGAACTTACAATGTACGTTATTATTATACTTCTCCCTACGATAATGTTTCCCGAATTTCATATCATGATAGAATCAATCAAGCATTTTCCTTCTCAGATGCTTCAACGTTTACATACAATGGAGAGATTTCCCCAGTAATTCTTTCGAACAGAACCGGATATGTCGCTGTTTATCTATCCCAATTACGTGATACCATAAACGGCGATGCTCAGCTTCTGAAAGATGTGAACATTCAATTTGCGTTTGGACATAGAAACAACCAATATTCGTTCCAAGAATATGATATGGCGACAAATATCGCAACGAACCCCGCCAATACCACTACCTTTGATGGATACAACAAAGTTACACAAGTAAACGGCTCGTTGGTGGATGCGATTGTTTATAAGGTGAAGAACGCCAAACAATTCGATTGGATACAATTCAATTCGCAATTGATAAATGCGAGCGCGGCCGCTTATAATATTCAATTCTATTGGGATGTTCCGTGGACCGAAAATGGAGTGCCATCCAACTATATGTTCACTCACAATACTGCCGATCGGAATGTTTCCAGAGAATTTGGAACCTATTTGAGCGAATTTTACGTTGTGGTAACCACTAATGTTCTGAATCCCGCGTATTTTGTCATCAATAATATCTGGGTGGGCGGATACAATATTAGCGTTATTCGATTTGATTTGGAGGTACCAACAGAGGGTTTCAATTGGTGGTTGATTTTATACATTGGAGGGCCGGTAGTCGCGGTCGCTGTGGTCGGTGGATACGTTTATAAGAAAAAGAAGAGACCGTGGTAGGCCTTTTTCTCTTTGAACATGTTTCGATTTCTTTTTTCTTTTCTTATTTTTATTTTAATCTTGGTGCCGGGTAATAAGTGCTTTTTATTTAAAGATTCGATTATTTATATTGATATGGATCCGATCTTGATATTTTGCACCGTTCCGAATGAGTCTGTTGGAGAGGTCATTGCAAAGGCATTAACGGCTAAACATCTCGCGGCGTGCGTCAATATATCTTCTCAAATTCGTTCAATTTATATGTGGAAAGGGAAAACCGAAGATGAAAAGGAACATCAGTTGATTATAAAATCCCGTCGTTCTCTCTTCATAGATATTGTTTCATGTATTCGAGAACATCATCCCTACGAGGTGCCGGAGATTATTGCGATTCCTATAATTGAAGGGTATTCGGATTACTTGAAATGGATTGAAGAAAATACACTGAAAAAAGATTAAATGGTTTCGCAAGGCTGATGTTTGTCGTTATATATTCCAATTTAGTTCTTTAAGCATTCCGAGAAGATTCTGAATAGATCTTATTGTGTTTTGATATTTATTTTTTGCCATATGGGTTTCTACAGCGAATAGCGAGGAATACCCCGATAATTTCATTTCTTGAAGAATCTGTTTGAATCCCACGAATCCTTCACCGATCGGAACATGAAATCTCCCACCAAATATATTTTTTGCAACATCCTTGAAATGCGCGTATCCGGAATAAGCATATAATTCATCCATTCGGTCAACCGGAAACTTTGGTTTGTGTCTGAAGATATTGCCCGGATCAAAGAGCAAACGAACATTATCTCTTTGGATTTTTTCAATGAATTCCAGCATGTGTTTTGGACTATTTCCATAAAGATTATTCTCGTTTTCCGAGCATAAAATGATACCGAAAGGCTTTGCCAAGTCGGAAAGCTCGAGGTAAAATGAGATGATTTCATTGGGTATCGGATCGGAATCCTTATAATTTTTGGGTGCTCGAAATGGAAAAACCCGGAGTATTTTTGTATCGAACGATTTGCAAATTTCACAATATTTAATGAAGCGCTCTTTCATTTGTTCTTTTTTTTCGATTAGATCTATGATTGGACCTTTGAACAAATTTGAATTAATGCAGCCTATTTTTATTTGATATTTGATAGTTATACGCTTGATCTCATTGATTTCGGATTGAGAAAGTTCGATCGGGGATTTTCCTAATATCTTTCTTAAATCGACAAATCCTACATGTAATTCACCAAGTAGTTTGCAGATTTGCTCGAATGATTCAAGAGAATCGCCCATTTTGAATTCGTCGGAAATTACTGAGATTGGAAACATGCGTGAAAAAAGACGGTAATAAAAAAAAAGGATTCGATTTTGTTGATTTGTGTTTGGCTGTGTGTTGTG
>CAZUTM010000053.1:7739-21626 GCA_964623665.1 uncultured archaeon | reverse complement strand
TGTTGTGTGTGTTGTGTGTGTTGTGTGTGTTGTGTGTGTTGTGTGTGTTGTGTGTGTTGTGTGTTGTGTGTGTTGTGTGTTGTTTAGTTATTTGAAAGGTTTGGGATTATGCGTTCTTTCCTTTCTGAGCGAATTCTAAATCTCTTCTCATAATTTTAATTCTTCTGCGCAAATCTTTATTTTCTTCTTCTTTTTCCTTCAATTTTGCGTTCAGGTCTTCGATCTGCTTCTTTAAGAGTAAATTCTCGTCGATGATAGCGGATTCTAACGCTTTTTGTTCGTCCAATTCTTCCTTTATCTTTTTCAATTGCTCTTTGATATCTTCAGCGGCTTTTGCTTTTTCGACTTCTTTTTTAAGATTTTCGATCTGATTTTTTAAATCGGAAACCTGTTTTTCGGCATTGGCTTTTTCTTGTTCAAGGTGCTCCGCTTTACTCTTGTATTCTCCGATTTTTTGGGATGTCTCGTTATTAATTTTTTCCAAATTCTCGTATTTTTCTTTTATATTCTTCAGTTCAAATTCATTTCGAATTTTTTCTTCATTTACTTTTCGCAATTCTTGGTCAAGTTTGTCCGCACGTTCTCTTAAAGAATCCAATTCGATGTTCGACCGGACACCCATTGTTGTCATTTCGTTGATTCTCTTTTCCAACCGGTTATTCAGTGCTTGTGCCACCAGGTTTTCTTCTTTCAATTTCTTAATTTGTTCGTATAAAACTTCTTTCTGATTGAGTTGTGTTACCAGTTGTTCCTGAATCTGTTTCATTTCTTGTTCGGCTTGAGATTTTTCTTCGGAAATTTTAGTCAGTTTGCTGTTATATTCTTCAACTTTCTTTGAGAGGGTTTCCACGGTCTTTGTTCTTTCGGTGAGTTGATTCTTGAGTTGATTCATATCTTCGAGTTTCTGATTCAGTTCTTTAATTACTTGCTCGGATTTCTCTTTTTCCTCAACAATCAATTTTAATTTTGCATCCAAAGCATCGTATTGTTGATTTTTGTTGTGCAGATTTTGTTGTAAAGTTTCATATTCGGTTTTTGGAACCATCGATTTTATGGTGGCGGCGAGTTTTTCTTGTACGCTTGCGTTTTCGGATTTCAAGTCCTTTATGATGAGTTCTTGAGCCGAGATTTTGTCATTGAGATCTTTGATAATTTGCTGTCCTTCTCCTTGAATATTTGATATGGACTCCCGGAGGTCGTTGAACTCGGTTTTATATTTTTCCACTTCTTCAACCAAGTCTCCAATGGATTCCTCTTTACTTGCGACTTCTGCGGTCAATTCTTGAATCTTTTTGTTTAAATTCTCAATTTGGAAATGGAGGTCTTTATTTTCCGCATTGGATGCTTGCAATTCTTCCTTGAGAACCGTGATATTCTGTTCTTTGTCTGCAAGTTTTTCTTTTACTGCTGTCAGTTCTTTTTTGAGTTTTTCAACCGTTTCAAGCAACCCTTGGGATTCTTGCACCATTGCTTTGCTCATTTCGAGACTTTCTTTCAGATTGGTGTTTTCATTTGTCAATGTATTGATTTGGTCATTTTTAGAATCGAGTTTTGCATTTAAAGACTGAATTTTCTTCTCAAGTTCTGAGATTTGGTTTCGCATGTCTTCATTGAAAGCGGTCAATTCTCCGATCTTGATATTTTCTTCTTTGAGTTTAAGGATTTGCTCATTTTTAGTGTTCAAATCTGAGGTCATATTTGCAAGATCTTTTGCTTTCTGTTCGTTTTCTTTTTGCAATGTTGCAATTGCTTGCTCATTTTTCTCGATGGTGGATTTCAATTCTCCGATTTCAGTGTCTTTGATCATGATTTTTGAATTTAGGGTGTTGATTTCCTCCACTTTACCGGATACTTTGGTCGATAATTCCTTAATAATTTCTTCTTTCGATGAAAGGGCTTGTGTGGCTTGAGAGATTTCCTTTTCTGCTTCTTTCGTGCTATCTTCTTTTTGTTTCGAGAGCATATCGATTTGATTCTTGAACTCTTCCATCTTTTTTGCATATTCTTCTTTTGATTTTGTTAAATCTGATTTTAGTTGCTCGATTTCTTCGTTCTTTTTTCCGACCAGCGCTTCCATTGATTGTATTTTATCGCTCAATTCGATTTTTTCTTTTTTCAAAGCTTCGAGTTGGTCATTCAAGCCTTGATTTACTTCTTGCTTTACTTCTTTAGCTTTTAGCGCTTCACAATCGGCTTGCAATTTTTTGATCTGTTCGTTTAATTCATTGATTTGTTGGTTGAATGCTGTTGTGCTTTTTAAATTGATGGTTTTTTGAGTATTTAATTTTTCTTGCATCGAAATGGTCTCTTCTTTGGCTTTCCGGAGTTCCTCGTAGATTTCCTTTATCTCGGCTTCTCCTTTCCCTGTTATGGCCGACATGTCCTTTTGAAATGCTGCAGAGATGTTCATGGTGATTTCGCGCTGCTTATTCAATTTTGCTTCTAATGATTTGATGAGCTCGTCTTTTTCATTATCAGATTTTTCTTTCAAGATATTCTGAAGTTCGCTAATCAATTCGGATTTTTGGGTTTCTAATGTTGAGGCCTTTTGAGTTAGATTTTTTATTTCTAAGGTCAGTCTTTTAATTAATTTGGAGGTGGCTTCATCCAACCCTTGAGTTCGATTAGGATCCCACCCCGCTTCTTGAAAGATTTGAGTTATTCCATCGTTTGATTGGTTTGTCCCTTTAATTTCAGAAGATTGGGATAAATCAGCAGAATCTTGAGTCGATGGATTCTCCTTGGGCTCTGGGTTTTGTTCATCCGCCATTGCAATCACATTTTCGTAATGTATATTAATGGTACAAAATCACTTTCAAAAAACTTTTGCATCTTGTGAAAAGCCTTTGGGTGCCAAACGATCAAGGCTTGCGCTTATATACTTGCGCTTCTTTGAGTGATCAGATGATAGACATTAAAATTTGTTGTGGAAAACATTGTTCGACCCTTGGCGGTATGAACCTTTTATCAATCTTAGAAGAAGACCCTTTTCTCAAGAAGTATTGCTCCATAAATGCTGTCAATTGCATGGATCAGTGTTGCGACGGCGAAAAATCACCCACCATAATGATTAATGGCAAACTTCTGGTAAAAGCAACTCCGGAACTTATTCAAGAGGAAGTGAGAAGGATCATCGATAGTCTACCAAAATCAAAATAGGAACTTTGGAAAAGAAGGAATGTGAGTAAAAAATGAATGAGTTATCAATTTTTGAAAAATTTAGAGGACTATACACACCGGTCAGCGACATTCGGCGAAAGGTGTTTTCTTTTGTTGCCTCCCTCTTTTTAGAAAACAAAGATGTTGCCGAGCTCGAAAAAATTCCGTATCAAATTATTAACGACGATTCTCCACATTATCGCTGTTGCAGATTCAGAGAATTTTTTATTTTGCGAGAACGAATCCGGTTGTCCTTGGGTTCGGATGTCGAAAACGAAAACAATAATACTCCGCTTTCTTACGCGGGTTTAAAAGCAAAGGCCGATGATTTTCGGCTTAAAATGCCGCTTGTAGAGGTCATTAAAGCGGGATGCGAACGTTGTCCAACCGATTCGGTCGTTATAACAGATTTGTGTCGGAAATGTATCGCACACCCATGCGTTTTGGTTTGTCCCAAAAATGCAATTTTTGATGGTGGGGCGCGCATGGTGGTAGATATGCAGAAATGCATCAAATGCGGAAGATGCATCCAAGTCTGTCCTTACAATGCACCTACACGTCGAAATAGACCTTGCGCGGAAGCTTGCGGTGTTGATGCCATCAAAAGCGATTCTGAAGGATATGCCGAAATTGATCATGGAAGGTGTGTCTCTTGCGGGCTTTGCATTGTATCATGCCCGTTCGCAGCGATTGCAGAAAAATCGTGGATTGTTCCGCTTATCGAACTATTGAAGTCTAAAAATAAAGATGTCGTGGCTATTGTGGCGCCTTCATTTGTATCACAGTTTGGGCCTCTCGTAACCCCTGAAGCCATTTTCGAAGGAATCAAACAATTGGGCTTTAAAGACGTAGAAGAAATTGCATATGGTGCGGACATCAGCGTTTTGAGCGAATCTGAAGAACTAAAAGCATTGATTCGCGAAAAAAATGCGTGCAAAGATGTGAATGTGAAAAATCAAGAAGATAAACAAGAAAACAAGCAACCAAATGTAGAAAAAAAACAAAGACAATTCGTAGGCACATCTTGTTGCCCCTCGTGGGTTGCCGCAGCTAGAAAGTTTGCTCCAAACCTTGCAAATAACATCTCTGAATCTTATACGCCTATGGTAGAAACCGCAAAAAAAATCAAGATAAAGAATCCGGATGCCAAAGTGGTTATGATCGGCCCATGCTTGGCTAAAAAAGCTGAAGCATTGCAAGAAAATGTGTCAAAATACATCGATATCGTAATAACCTTTGAAGAATTAGCCGCGCTTTTCCGAGCAAAAGATATAGATTTGACCAAAATTCAATCAAAATCGGAGTTAAATTCATCATCGCAATTGGGAAGAGGCTTTCCCATTGCCAAGGGAGTTGCGAATGCTATTATATCGCAAGTTAATAAAGATCTCTCGAAAGAAGGAATCAGATGCGAAATTCCCTACCTCGCAGCCGATACACTACGTGAATGCAGATCGATGCTTGCAATGATAGAAAAGCAGAAAGCAGAGCCAAAGCCCTTGTTGGTGGAAGGCATGGCATGTCCGAACGGTTGCATCGGAGGTCCGGGAACGATTGCTCCCCTCAAATTGGCTCAATCCGCAGTTCAGAGATTTGCTAAGAAATCAAAAGCACAATTTTCCGATGAAATCATTCGAGAATCAAAATAATCTAACGATATAAAAAATTGAAAGGGAACCGGGCAGTCCCGCAGAGCTTCTCGGTCCATTCAATCCCATCGGTTAGGGAGATCTATCTTTTTTTACAATATTTTTCTGCCACGGTTTCGCTGCGAAAGTTTTTTTTAATTCAAACACAAATTAACACCATGGAATGGAAACGCGTAAAAACCGGAATTCAAGGCTTTGATGAATTGATCGAAGGCGGAATTCCGGAAAACTTTATTACACTCGTTGCGGGCTCGTCTGGAACCGGAAAGACCACATTTCTTATGCAATTCCTTGCTGAAGGAATTAAAAACGGCGAACGAGGGCTTTATATCGGCTTGGGCGAGAGCTCTGAAATTATAAAAAATTGTATGACAAGATACAAACTCGATTTGGAAAAAATGGCCGAAAATGACCAATTGGTATTTGCAGATATTCCGCAGCTTTCGATCGATGAAATCAAGATGCTGATAGAAAAAATGGATGAAAGCGTGAAACGATTGGTTATTGACCCCATTTCTGCTCTTTTATTTACTTTTGATAAAGATATCGATCTTAGGCAATCGATTCGAGAATTGGTGGAACTGATTAGAGATAAAGGTGTGACAGCACTTATTTCAACCGAGATCGATGAAAATTCCCAAAAAATAAGCCGTTTCGGAATCGAAGACTTTTTGGCTGATGGGATCGTTGTGTTGTATTATATTAAAGAAGCCGGTCGAAGACAAAGAGGTGTAGAAGTCCGAAAGATGCGAGGAACTTCTCACTCGGACAAAACGCATCTCTATAAACTTGAATCGAGTAAAGGCTTTGTTGTCTACCCAGATCAAACCATTAAATAAAAGATGATTTCGAAAAACATGAACATAGGAATTCATTTTATTTTTTAGTTTATTTTTACCTTGAGATCCTAAAATCGGGTGACGGCTGTGTATTTATCTATCACTTAAAAGGAAATAAAAAAGAATTTTAGGCTTCGAGCTGAGAAACGCTTCCAAGATCTTTGAATTCTAAAAGTTTTGCAATCGAATCGATTTCGTTTTTAGTTTTGGGTGTTTCTGCGATTTTCTCCACCGCAATTTCCACATTTAAGAAAAAGCTTTCCAATTCTGATTGATCGATTTCTTTTACCTTAGATAATAGAAATTTGATCGACGCAAGAGCGTTTTCAAATCCTACTTTGTTTAAACCGCCATCTATTCTGAATTGTGCAATACGTATTATGGAATCCCCTATTTCTTGCATAAATTCTTCTAGTTCAGGTTTTGGACAAATTATCGCGAGTTCTGTAATAATCGAATTATTCAACCAATTGATGAGAATTGAATTGATTAATTCATCCAGATTACGATCGACGCTACATTTTTCGATTTTATTTTGACATACAGCATCTAATTGGTCGTAAAATTCTTCTTCTTTGTGATGGTTTAAGATTTGAAATACATATCCAGAAATTACGGCTTTGACCGCGCATATTGTTAATTTATTAACCCCCCGATTTAACAATGCCGATTCTATATATGATTCTATGTCAGATATGCTTGCGGTTTGAAGCAAATTGCGCTTAAAGAGATCTGATAATTTGTTGAGAAATTCTTGTAAAAACTCAATTGAAACGTTCAAGTTCTTTGATAATAGCGTTGAAATAAGCGGAATTGTTTGTTTTTCAAAATAATTGATGATAATTGACTCTTTCACCGCTTTTTCCATCTCATATACCGCTTCCGTTCCTGAATTTTGCGAGATGAAGAAATCCAATTGCAATAACAGATGGCCCATCAATTTGGATAAAAATGAGATAATCATTTCTCGGTTTCCTAACTGTTTCAAGAGATGTTCCGAGATAATGGCCAAATATGCGGTTAAATTATCCCCCGGTTTGTGTCGCTGCTCTATATTTTCGATAGTTCTTGTTATTACCATATTTTTCAGATCTGATCTTATCGGCTCAAGAAGTTGGATATTCACGAAAGCGTCTGCTGCTTCTAAAACCACTTCCCAAATGATTTTATCGAAGTAATCTCCTAACGCTCGTATGAATTTTTTTCTACTAACCCGCCCCGATTTATTCTGCATTATTCCCCCTCAAATTAGAGAATGTTCGAATACGTAAATTCACCCGTATTAGAAACTTTCTAACAATATTTCTAACCACAAATCGGTGGGACTTGGGAACATTTATCAATTAAAATCAAACAATTATTAAGAAAAATTTAAAATAATTGTGTGGAATTCGATGGATCGCTTATCTAACGAATTCTTTTTCTTTGAAATATGTTTTTATAAATTGAATAACCTTATCGGTGTTTTCGCCATCTTTGGCGTTCACCTTCAAATATTCACCTTCACTCAATTTCAACTCGTCAATAACTCGCTGAATTTCTGCCGGGGTTGCTAAATCAATTTTGTTGATGATGACCCTAATTCCAATATTTCTTGGATCCGCAAATTTTTGTTTTATCTCCAAATACAGATTTTTCTGATGTTCAAAAGTATAACCGGAAGTCAAGGTGGGATCGAAAACATAAAGCACGAGAGATGCAATGAGGTTCAAAGCCAAGATGGCTTGTTGTTCAATTGCATTTCTGCTTTCCATCGGTCGATCTAAAATCCCGGGCGTATCCACTACTTGAAAATACACAAAATTCGCATCATCCTTGTAATTTCCGATCAGGATTCCCTTGGTAGTAAATGGATATTCGGAGATTTCGGGGGTGAATGTGGAGATTTTTGCCGTAAGTGATGATTTCCCGACATTGGGTGCACCTGCGCAGACTACGCACGGAAGTGTGAGATTGAGATCGGGCACCATTTGAAGCTTTTTGACTGCTTCGGTGAGATATTCGAGAGTTTCTTTTTGCTTATTGATGATCGAAGAGATACGACCGTAAAAGGTTTTTCTTAGATTTGCGCATTCTCTTGCATTTTTGCATCTTGAAATTTCCTTAACCGTGTCTTTGGCGAGTTTCACGATAACCGGGACCGTTCCGCTTAATTTTCCTAGCGATAATTTGAGCTCGTCGTTGTTTACTAAAAGATGACATAATTTGGAATAAAATTCCGGGATCTCGGTCAAGTTTGGGATGGCGTCCACCATCTTTTTAAGCTCCTCCGTTAAAATTGCTGACACTACTTCAACCCGTCTTGTTTCCTTTCTCACTCCGCGCATAAGCGCGCCAGCGCGCTCGGGTACTTGCGCATTAGATTTTTTCGCCTTGAGAAACGCTTTATCCAACAATTCTTTAGGCATTAAAATTCGGATATTATCGAATGGAGAACGCATAATCACTTTAAAAAATCCGGGATCCCTTTTTGAACTTCGTATTTTTATTTAATAGTCCAATTCGTTTTTTCAAGCGAATTACAAATCCAAACTATAAAATATATTTCATTTTTCATGGTATTTTAGGATTCGGCTACATTTTGGGATTGAGAAAAATCCTAACTTAAAAATTATCGAAGGTCATTTGAGGGATCAAAAAATCAAAGAAAATCATTATAAAAAACAATATAATCGAATAATGCAGCATCCATGAGACATCTGTCGCTTAGATCTCTTCTTCGGCTTGGTCTGAACCATTTATGCTTTTTCGATAAATAACCGCGCTGTTCCTTAAATCGACGATATATTTAATTCGGTGGAACGGAATTTTTACGATCCGTTGAAAATCCTCGGAATAGATTTCGAATCCAGTTGCAAGAACTGCTTTGATTTCCAAAGCATTAATGGTATTTTCATCATCCGGTGCCCCGCGGTGAATATATGTGATTGCGAAGTGCCCGCGAATTTTTTGATAATCTTCATCCCAAAGCAAGCGATTTAAGAAATTTCTGAGAATCATCTTACCCCGAATACATAAATGTCTTCAGATTTAATATAATTTATCAAAGTTTGGGAGAGAAATTGTTTTATTCGCGCATTCATTGCAAATTTCATGCTCATTCAGAAACCGGATACTCTGCCCGCAGATTATATGGGCCCAATCGATACGCCTTTGTGGATCATCACTATTGTACTCATGTATCTGATTGGATTAGTGATTTTTAAACGGAGTCGAAGTGAAGATTTAATCCAATCGCAAAAATCGCTGTTTCGCGCCTACGCCGAATTTTTATGGATCATGGGGATTACAAGGATCTTGTTTGTTTTGGCGTATTTGGTAAACGGATTTTATAAACCGGGCTTGACATGGGGGTACTTCTTTGGTGCACTTTCACTGATTGATTTGATTAGGGTGTTAGAGAAATATATAACCCCAAAGACGAAATTTTTCTTCACGGGATTCTCAATCGTGATTACAATCATAACTCTTATTTCGGTATTTCTTCCCGATACTTCGGAAACGATTAGATTGGTTCAGCAATTAGGAATGCCGGTCATTGCGCTTTTATTCATCGTCCTTTTTGGATTCCTTATAAAAAAGTCAACGGGAAAAATCAAAAAGAAAGCCATTCAATTATTAATCGCAATTTTTGTCATTGTTTTGGGAATAATCTTGGATTCGGAAAATCTGGTATTAGAAAGGAACATTTTACCTGTATATATTGCTCCTCTCGTTTTTTCAACGGGTGTTCTATTATTTGGATATGCAACATCGGTTGAAACGTGAAAATTTCGATGCCTTTTGCTAAATTTTTATCAATTTTTTTTCATTTCATTCTTTCTGTTCTGAATTTATAAGATTTCATGTATATTTTTCAACAAATAAAAATACAAATCTTTTTTTAGCGATGCAGCGCAATTTAAAATGAGAAAGAAAGAAAAAGTGAGTGGGGTTTCATGATTTTCAAATGGAAGGTGGTGGTATTAGGGGATGCGCTGGTCGGGAAGACATCGCTTGTTCGGCATTTTTGTGAAGGCTATTTCAAGGAAAACTATCAAGCCACCATAGGTGTCGGATTTTTGAGAAAAGAATTAGAGCTCAACGGGCATACGGTAATATTGCAAATTTGGGATATCGGCGGTACTCAAATGTTTTCCAACGTTCGCGCCAATTATTTGAAAGGTAGCCATGGTGCCCTAATTATGTTCGATTTGACCGAAAAGGGTACACTTGTGTCGGTGTCAAGCTGGTACGAAGATGTGGTTCGTGTTGTTGGAAAAATACCCACCATAATCATTGGAAATAAGTCAGATCTGCCCTATAACAAAAAAATCCTTGAGAAAGCGGAGAGTTTAACAAAAGATTTAAATTCCCGACTCATTATTACCTCTGCAAAAACGGGAGATCACATGAACGAGGCCTTCAAAGAATTATCAAGGATCATGATGGAAAGGTACAAGGAACCGTTTGAAACCTTAAATTAAAAATAAGAATTTTACGTATTTCGTGGTATCGTTCGGAAGAGAATTGGAGAGGATGATGGAATGGAGGAAATGAAAGAAGCATTGGGAAGAATCCAATATCGCAAAAAACAATTCGAAAAAGAATTGGTCAGAACTGGAGTTCCCGAACTGGATGAAATGGTTGGAGGCGGTTTTCGACCCGGAACATGCAACTTGATTCAAGAAGATTTGGGTGCGGGTGCAGCCACAATAATCTTCAAGATTGTAGAAAACAATTTGAAGATTGGAAATAAGATCTTAATCATCCTCACCGATCCCACGCTTTCATTCATAGTTGAACAATTACAAGAAATCTATAAAGGAAAAGATTTGTACATCTTAGATTTTGTCCAGCTTAGCCAGCAAAATTTCGGAATCTTTTCGGATGTCCGGGATGTTAGCATTATTATTAATTCATCCATTAAAAATGTGATTGCAGATATCGGCTCAGACGCTGATGAGGACCTTGAAATGTTTTCTATTTTCTTGTCTCTCACGCCATTTCTCAATAATATGAAAGAAAGTCATGTTTTGGAATTGCTCATGGAAAACATCGAAAAGACAAGGAAGTTCGAGATGGTGAATTTCGCCATTATGCAAAAAGATGTTATATCCAAAGAACAGCACGCAAAAATAACTTCTATGTTTCACGGAGTCATCGATTTGGTCTCGGAGTATCGCGGTACGCAGAAGAATAATTACATTCGGATTCTAAAGATGGCGGGCAGATATTATGATTTGAAAATGGAACCTTATGTTATCAAATTCGATAGGGAGACGCAGACATATCATTTTCTCATAAAAAGTGGCTTTCTCAACACCTTTGATACATATCGTGATCTATTGGAATGGCATTCAGGACAAATTTTTCTGAACAAAGTGCCTTATATGCTGATTCCAATCGATTGTTTCAGTTCCGTGTTGGATATTCCATTGGCGATCGATGATGAGAAGGGGAGGAAAGAGCTTATCGAGAAAGGTCGTTATATTGCGCGCAGTTTGACTTTGACCACGTATGAAACCTTTTTGTTGATGGGCATCGAGTTATTGAAGGCTACTGTTAGGACTGCCTCGTTGCAAGGCTATGGATATATCATTATGAAAGAAACGGTGCTTTCTGAAAATCTCATCGTGTTCAGACATCGTGTCCATCCCGGGTTCAATATTGAACCTTTTTATATCTTTTTGGAGGGCTTTTATTCGGGTGTTATTAAACAATGCTTGAAAAGAGACACCAAATCAGTGAAATTTATCAAAGATGAGTCCGAAACTAATGATCCTCTTATCACAATGTATATGGTGAATTATTTAGTTCATGTCAAGTTAGATCCCGCAAAAAGTGGGGATGTCGATACCGAACTTGAAGATTATTCACTTTAATTAATCTAACTATCCTATTTTTCTCTCTTTTGGGACTAGTTCAAACTAGATTTATCGATAGGGTATTTTCCGAATTTTTTAATCGCTTTGATCATTGTTTGTGCATTTTCCACCTTTGAATTTGCCAATAAATTTGCGCCTTGACCCAAGATCAATCCTCCACCGTCTGCAGCATCTAAAATTGCTTGTTTCACGAATGCTACCACTTGTTCCGGTGTACCCAAACATATCAAATCGGACGCGGGAATATTCCCGATCAAACAGATCTTGTCGCCCCATTTCTCTTTTAGCGGTTTTAGTCGCATTCCGGCCTCATATTCAAGAGGTTCGGCGCCATCCACACCCGCTCTTGTCAATGCAGGGAAAGAATCCGTAAGATCTCCATCGGAATGCACAATGAATTTTGCGCCATATTTGTGCGCATTATCTGCAATCCTTCTGTAATGAGGCTCGAAAAATTCATCAAATACCGCGGGGCTTATCATCAATCGATTCTTTTGGGCATAATCATCGCACACGAACATTATATCGATTCCTTGCTCAAAAAAGCATTTATGCTCTTCCATTGTGAGTTTGGCCCATGTGCTTATTAGATCTTTCACCAATTGCGGATATTTTCTCACCATGTAGCCGAATCGGTTCATTCCAATGGAAGACGTCACAACATGATTGATCCCGCCAGCGGTGGGAATAGGAACGATGCCTTTCGAAATACAATTGTTCCAGACATTTGCAATATTTTTATAATAATGAGAATCGGCGGGCGTGAATTCATTGATAAATGATGTCCATTCACGAAGTATTTCCGGTGTTTTTAGAATCCCATCTACATACCAGCGACCCGTATCGGGATCGGACTGATATATTTGTCCATTTTGATTCACTACTTTTCCTTCTCTGAGGTACAATAATTCTTTGGGAATTTCGGGCCTAGATTTTTCGGGCACCCGCAGTTTTCCGCAATGATACCATTTTGAATCATAGCCCAATTCTAATGCCACTTGCATATCCATAATTAGGTTCTCTTCGCCAATAATCCCAACTTCTTCATCATAGCGTTCTATAAATGGGGGTTCTATTGACTGGGTAAATGTTGGAATCCTGTCCGGTTCCTCAAGAGATAAGGCACGAAAAATCCGCTCGTGAACGTTCATTAGCTCAACGTTTTGTTTTCCAAGTTTAAAAATCTTCTCCGATTTCCGTGATTTGAAATCAAAATTCTTTTTCCAATCCAAAAGAAATAAAAATTCAAAAGGAGAAAAATACAAATAGTTCTTTTAATATATTTCGAATATGGAAAGCTTTGCGTTTGAGATCTCGGAGTACGTGAAAATCCGCATTGACGAGGACGAACGAAAATCTATTGTGAACAAGCAAGGAAAATTCTTGATAAAAAATAACTCGAAAGACTTTCCGATTGATCATATGAATATTCTTCTTAATAATTACCTTGGGGCAAAAAATAAAAAGCAAGCCGTGCCGATCAAACGAATCGAGCCTACGAAATCATTGATTTGGGAATATCACAATATCGAGGCCAAAATTTTGAACATTTCGGTCGATGATGCACTTACGAAACAATATTTCGACCCGGAAATTGGCTTTTTATTCGACGATAATCATGAATGCCTAATTTCAATCGAAATAAACAATAAAGAGCCTTTCGATCTGATTGATATTGTTCTAATAAGAGATATGGATGAAAATTTTATCATTACACCAAAAAAAGGGTATAATGGAAGGTTAACACTGAAAAATCATTTACTCAAATGGGAAATTCCGACAATTAAGGCAAAATCCAAAGAGAAAGTGGACCTTGTGTATAAAATCAATATGGAAAGTCCAAAAGATACCTTGAAATTGGGTAAATACAAATTAACTTTCAACTTTGCAGAATTGGTATCGGGGATGTTCATCGAAGATATCAACGCAATCACTATTGCAACCACTAATGCTACAGTTAAACAGAAGAAAGATAATATCAAAGAATGGGAATGTTCAATCGAGTTTGTAAATACATCGGATTTTGAAATGGCCTTGGAATCCGTGGTGGCTGAACGAAGTGAACCTCCTTTTATATGTTGTTTTGAATATCCGAATGAAGATATCAAAGACATCGTTTCTGTCAGCCCTAAAGCATCATGGAAAAGCCCCACATGGACACTCGAAAGTGAAGACGTCCCATTTCTAACCGCAAAATTCAAATTTTCTATCATTCCTACCGTGAGTTATCTCACAGAATACGAAATAATTAAAGATCAAACTATGTATAAAACCAATATTGAATTGGAATGAAAAACCCAAAGAGGATTTGATTGAAGGCGTGAGAATGAAGGATTGATTGAAAGCGTGAGAATGAAGGATTGATTGAAAGCG
>CAZUTM010000053.1:4178-7639 GCA_964623665.1 uncultured archaeon | reverse complement strand
AAGGATTGATTGAAAGCGTGAGAATGAAGAATTGATTGAAAGCGTGAGAATGAAGAATTGATTGAAAGCGTGAGAAAGAGGAACTGATGTTACGAAGGAAAGGTGCATTAAATTTGGAAAACCTCGATATTATTACTTCAAGAGAAATGAACCGGTTGGATGGTAACACCGAAAGTCTTGGAATACCTACATATTTACTTATGGAGGTAGCAGGGGTAAGGACGGCCGAGTTTGCTATTCATTATTATAAACTCAGCAAAGCAGATTCCGTGTCGATTGTTTGCGGAACCGGCAATAATGGCGGAGACGGACTTGTGGCTGCACGGCATTTGGCTTCCAAAGGCTGTACTGTTTTTGTCTGGCTTATAAGTGAAAAAATGGCTACTGATATTGCCCAAAAAAATCTACTCAGTCTAATGCAACTCTGTGATTCTGTAACAATTCGCACTATTTCCTTGTATAGCCCTGAACAATTCAAAAAAGAAATTTCTAAATCGAAGGTGATAATTGATGGATTGCTCGGAACCGGGACAAGTGGTTCAATAAGAGAACCGATTCGATCCGTTATCCATATGGTAAACGAAATTACTCAAGACAAGAAAATACCCATTTTAGCCATCGATATTCCTTCGGGAATGAACCCCGATACGGGAAAAGTCGAAGACATCGCAATCGATGCACATTCGATAATTACATTTCATAAAAAGAAACCCGCTTTAGCGTCTTTTCCGAGTATCACATCAATCATCGAACTTTATAAATTAAAAGAGAATGTAAAAAATCTGACCCATGTTGCAGATATCGGAATTCCCCCCGAAGCAGATCACTATTGTGGAATGGGAGATCTTAAAATATGCTTAAGAAAAAGAAAAAAGGATGCTGCAAAAGGTCAATATGGAAAGGTCTTAATAATTGGGGGGTCAAAAGACTATTCGGGCGCACCAGCGCTTGCTGCTATGGCAGCTCTCCAAATAGGCGTTGACCTTGTAATGGTCCTTACTGTAGATAAAATTGCATCCGTAATACGCGCTTATTCCCCCAATTTGATTGTAAGAGAAGTGCCAGGCGACTATATCTCTCCGACGCATGTTGATAGTGCACTCGATGCCATTTCATGGGCAGACAGTGTGTTAATAGGGCCCGGTATTGCAAGGACAACGGAAGTACACCATTTTTTGAAACATCTGATTTCCCACACTGAAATCTTTCAGAAAAAGGTGGTTTTTGATGCGGATGCGCTCTCGATCATTGCTGAAGACGGATTGACTTCAGATTTAAAGCCGTGTTTGCTAACTCCTCATCGCGGAGAAATGGCTAAATTGCTTAAAGGGCAGCCTTCAACAGAAGAAAATATCCAAGAATACGCAAAAATCTTCGATGGGACAATTTTAGCCAAAGGCCCTGTGGATTTCATTGTGACTTCAAATAAAATTACCAAAAATAAAACCGGATGCCCAGAAATGAGCGTGGGAGGCACGGGTGATATCCTTGCAGGATTATGCGTAGCTTTCCTCTCGCTTCAGAATTCTTATGTCGAATCTGCATGCGCCGCTGCATACCTCAACGGCAAAATTGGAGAGCGATATATCTCAGAAATATCTCCCTCTATAGTCAGTTCGAAATTGATCGATGAAATTCCGAAAGTTTTGAAAGATTTTCAAAAGTCGAATTTGTGATATTACGCGCAAAATGATCCAAAGAGCAATAATTATATTTTTTTTTGATCAAGTAGTACCCATGCAAGTCTTTATTGTTCGTTCAAATGGAGAATGTCATGAAATAAAAGATATGGACAAACCTATCAAGGAACTGATCAAATCGGATCAATGCTACATTATCACTGACGATGATGATAGAGTTGTTTATTTATGGAAAGGAAATGAATCTCCCGTTCGGCACAAATTTATCGGCGCTACGGCGAGTCAAAAAATGCGCGGAAATCTTGGATTGAACTATACCTTACAATCTGTCGATGAGGGAGAAGAACCTCCGGAGCTGAAAAAGAAAATCGAAGGAAAACGTGCGGATGGATATGCAGAAGAGATCATTGATTCAGGGGAAGATGTAAAATTCGATGTGTCCGATGGAAAAGCGACCTACGCTGAAGTGATGAAAAGACATGAAGAATCACAAGGAACCTATGAGAATGAAGGGCCTCTTTATCAAGGAGGGTCAGCAACTGCCGCCGCCCCACATGAAGAAGAAGCCCAAGTCAATGTCTCCGAGATCCTCGACCAATTGGAAAAAGAAAAAATCCCGGATGGCTATCATCGTGAGATGATTATCGTCGGAAAACAAGCATGGAGCGTTACCGAAAAGATCCAATCGTTCTTGGGTCAAAAGAAAGTCGAAAAGGTCATCGACAAAATCGAATCTTTAGAGGATGGCATCTTCTTGGGGGAGGATTATACTCCGAGATTGCTCTGTTTGAATGGAAAAATCAAAGCAATTGAACTACTTAAGAAAAATAAATGAAATAGGTTCAAGCAATGCTTTTTTCTTCTTCTTTTTGCTTGGGGTTGCGAAAGCTTTATAATTTCAAGCAATAAATTAATATTGTAATTGAAAAAAAAATGAGGATTTAGATGTCGAAATTATCTTCAGAAGAAGCCGCCCAACTCTCAGCGTATCTTTCGGAAATCACGAATCATACCGATCTGGATGCGATTGCATTGGTTTCAAGGGAAGGAATGCGACTTGCCTTTTCAGCCGTTGAAGGCTACGAAATTGAACCTGATCTCTTTGCAGCGATGACCGCAGTCATTCTACAAGCCGGACATGATTCTGTAATGAAATTAGGATTCGATAAATTACTTGAAGTTGTTCTGCGAGGATCCGAATCTTTCATGGTCGTTTCTTCCGCGGGTCGATTTTTTGTTGTCGGTGCATCGAAAAACGTGAAAGAATTAGCGAAAATAGTAGCAGTCTTCAGATTTTATGCGGGAAAGATTGCAGAACGATACCCGGAAGCCTAATATTCTTTATTTTTTCATGGACAATTAAGTATTTATATAACTCCAATTATTCTGCCTCTTTTCAATCGCTACCCTTGATTTTCACTTTCGTTTTGTGAAAAAGAAAAAATCTTTTATAATTTAAAAACAAAGTATTGAGCATTGAATACTTTTAGGTGATTTACATGAAAAAAACCCTTTTTGTTGAGGGCGTGGATAATCCGCCGGGCGTGTGTCGTGTTTCGCCCAGTGTTGCAGCTGAAATAGGCGCTTCAAGCGGCAATCAAATTAAATTAACCGATAACGATACAAAAAAATCCATTTCATGTTCTTTAATGGTGGATCCTAATCTGCTTGATATTTCAATGCAAGTATCAAAAGATTTGCTTATTTCAATTGGTTTTAACGGAATAGAACTATCAATAGAACCAGCAGGAGCTGCTATACCATCTGCGCCGAGCATGCCTTCAATGCCTTCAGCGCCGAGCATGCCTTCAATGCCTTCAG
>CAZUTM010000053.1:0-4078 GCA_964623665.1 uncultured archaeon | reverse complement strand
CCGGGTATGCCTTCAATGCCGGGTATGCCTTCAATGCCGGGTATGCCTTCAATGCCGGGAATGCCTTCAATGCCTTCAATGCCGGGAATGCCTTCAATGCCGGGAATGCCTTCTGCACCGGGTATGCCTTCAATGCCGGGAATGCCTTCAGCGCCGGGAATGCCCGGAGTCCCCGGAATGGATCAACCCGTATATGCACCGCCACCGGATCCTTATCCAAATCGAATTGATCCTTTTACTTTGGCTTCTCAAAAGAATGGGCAAGTAATGTCTCCAATTATTCAAGCGACAGCTCCGGGTACTGTGCTTTTATCTCAAGGCGTTGTGAATAAATTGGGGATTTGGCCAAATGCCTTGGTTGGTTGGGAGTGTCCGCTTACTAGAAGTCAAGGTTCTGCTCGTATCAAGGTAGGAACGATTTCGGATGATCAAATTGGGATGAGCGAACAAAGCAAAGAAGATACGAATATCAAGTCAGATAAAATTGTTGTTTATTCTCTTGAGCCTCCGTTGGTTCATCAAGAATCGATTAGCTTAGAGGTGGAATCAAAACCGGATATGAATGGATTTATTCAAGTTTCGTATCGTAATGCTTTATCATTGCAAGTTACCAACGGAGAAATTGTCGCATTTGAAGATAGTTTAACGGGTGCAAGCGGTGCGGGAAAAGTAAATATTTCGGAACAAGTGCCGGATAAGAAGGTGTTCATAGATGCTGAATTAATGGAATCTTGCGGAGTGAATTCCTATGAGGTCGATCTTAAAAAGAATATTCGGCAAATTATTCCTCTGCAATCTATAGAACTCGGAATCGCTCCGATCAAAGGCGAAAGTGTTTGGGAAGTTATTTCGATGGCAAAACAGAACATTAACTCCATCAAGCAATGGTTAGGAAATTATCCGATTTTTAAAGGTATCAAATTACGTTGGCATGCGGCAAATGTGGCTTGTGAAGTCTTGAACACCGTACCAAATCTTGAAGGAGATGTTCTGGCTTCAATTTCTCCATCCACCTCCTTAACGTTGAAACCTCTTGGATTGGTTACATTCAATGCAATTTTAATTATAGATATTTCTCGTTCGATGATGGCAAGAGATGTTGAAGTGAAAAACATCGGGCCCGCCTTAGAAGGAATCAAAGCCGCGATGCATGCGGATGAAATCCAAGATTTCTTAAAGAGTTTCAAACCTGGTACTAATGTTACCCGTCGGCATGCAGCAGCATTCGCGGGAGTCCTCTTCTTATCCGAAAAAGTGGGTCGTGGATTTGGAGAAAAAGTTGCGATCATTCGATTTGCAGATGATGCGGAAACATTAGTGTTCCCACCCAAGAATCTTCCGTACATGGACGCGAGTTCGGGTGAAAAAGGTGTGTTAGAAGACTGCGCTAAGCGTATTGTAAACGATATTGCGTTGGCATATGGACAAGCGACCAATATGGGAAAAGCGATGGTTAAAGCAGAACAAATTTTACAAACTTTCGGCAACGAACAACCCACAATGATTATTTTACTTACAGATGGTGCAGCCACAGATGGAGATGAATTTATGAAATCTATCTCCAGAATTTCCAGTAATCCGAATGTAGTTATGTATATCATCGGATTAGGCAATCCAGATAAAGAAACCATGAAAAAAGCGGCGACCCTTCTTTCGGGTGAATATTATGAACCTAAAGATTCTGGCGAACTCTTGATCTGGTATTCAAAGCGGGCACGAGATTTGCAAGTCAAATTGAAAGGCCAAGGTTCTCATACTTAATAAAATCTTATCGAGATCGAATCCTTTTTTTACCATGCCTTTTTTCCTTTCTCATGAGCGAACCTTATATAGATGCATCTTTGGATATCGAAAAAAGGGTCGAAGATTTACTCCAGCGACTCACATTCGAAGAAAAATGTCTTCTTTCGGCGGGAGAATCTCATAATTCTCCTCCAGCAATACCGAGGCTCGGAATTCCTCAATTTATGATGACAGATGGGCCTCATGGCGTTTCTCCGTATAAAACGGGCGTTGGACCCGGTGAAGTTCACCCCGAAATCGGTGAAGATGGTGCAGCCACCAAATTTCCACCCGGGATCCAAATGGCTTCAACATGGAATCCAGCATTGATTGAGCAATTCGGAAAAGCATTGGGTGAAGAGACACGTGCGGTTCAACGATCGATGATTTTAGGGCCGGCAATGAACATTTGCAGATATTCGATGAATGGCAGAACCTTTGAATATTATTCCGAAGATCCTGTGCTTTCCGGCACTCTGGGAGCTTCTGCAGTCAAAGGCATTCAATCTGTTCGAATTTCCTCTTGCATTAAACACTTTACCGCTAATAATAACGAATCAAATCGCTTTAAAGTAGATTGTATCATTGATGAACGTACCCTTCGAGAAATATATCTAAGGAATTTCGAGATAGTAGTGAAAAATGCAAATCCTTGGAGCTTAATGAGTTCCTATAACAAAGTTAATGGAATCTATGTTTCTGAACATAAAGAAATTTTGCGAAAGATATTAAAAGAAGAGTGGGGTTTTTCGGGTGTTGTGGTGTCTGATTGGGGCGCGACCAAACACTGTACGGGAATAAAGGGACTCGTTGAAGCAGGCTTAGACATCGAAATGGGAAGCCGCGTAAAGTATCAAGTTGAAGAAATGAAAAAAATGAAAGAAAACGGCATCTTCCCAGAAAAAGAATTCGATGATAATATCAGAAGGATATTACGTGCAATGATAAGAGTGGGTTTGTTTGATCCTAAAGAATCCCTTCCAGAAGGCAAACTGAACACGAAGGAACATCAAGATCTCGCAAGAAAAATTGCCGAAGAAGGCTCAATTTTGCTGAAAAATGAGCACAAGATCTTGCCGATTGATTGCAAACAAGTGAAAAAGATTTGCATTTTAGGTAAACATGCGGATATCGTGCTAAGAAGAAAGAAGTTGGGTGGTGGATCCTCTTTGGTGTATCCGCCATATGAGGTCACCATTAGGCAAGGCATCGAAAAAAAATTGAAAGGTAAAGTTGAATTTGTTTCGGACCCTTCGCAAGCCGATCTTGCTATCGTTTGTGTTGGTTTGGAACATTCACATGATTTTAAAGGTGGTGACCATGAAGGATCCGACCGATTGCGCTACGGGCTTGGATATATTCAGAATAAACTGGTATTAAACACCGCGAAAAAGAACCCGAACACCATCGTTATTTTGGTAAACGGACAACCTGCTGATTTGGAGAAAATCTATCCAAAAGTACCTGTTATTCTTGAAGCATGGTATGGCGGACTTGAATTGGGCAATGCGGTCGCTAATATTCTCTGCGGAGAAGTAAATCCCTCGGGAAAATTGCCCGTTTCGTGGATTAAAACCAAAAAAGATATGCCAACTGCCCTTTCTTTGCTGGCCACGCTGATTGGACCCAAAACCATAATCTATAAAGAAGGAATATTTGTGGGTTACCGCTATTTCGAGAGCAAAAACAAAATGGACAGAGTTCGATTCCCATTCGGCTTTGGGCTTTCTTATACGACCTTCGAATTCTCGAATCTCAAGCTGAATTCGGATAAAATAACAGAAAAATCCCCAGTTTCTGTTAGTTTCGAAATTAAAAATACAGGGCAACGCGACGGCGCAGAAGTGGCCCAATTATATGTTTCCGATAAAACACAAACCATTGAACGGCCGCTAAAAGAACTGAAGCACTTCAAAAAAGAGTTTATAAAAGCGGGAGAGACTAAAAAGATCGAGTTCACAATTTCCTATAAAGATCTTTGTTATTGGGATGTTTCAAAGAAGAAATGGCACGCAAATCCCGGAGAATATGAGATCGCTATTGGATCTTCATCGCAAGATATTAAATTGATTGCTAAAATAATCCATCAATAATTTTAACGATCCTATTTTTTTTCTATTCTTTTCAATAGATCTACGAAAAATGAAACGAAATACCGGAAAAGAAACAAATAATCGACCGGAAAAGATCAAAGTGAGATGATTGTGTTCCTCTCATTCTTTTCATTGAAAAAATAGATGCAAAACACTTAAATAAATCCATATAATTAATCAAACACGCCGGATCAATTCGCGAT
>CAZUTM010000052.1:24733-27944 GCA_964623665.1 uncultured archaeon | reverse complement strand
GAAAAAAACCTTCTTTATTTTGTGCTCCCCCGCTAGGGGGTTAGACAAAAAAAAGAGGCTTTATTGAAAATAGAAAAGACCTACAACTGAAACGAACGGAATTTCGACACTTTCAATTCATATTTCGGAATTTTGGTCGAAATTCGCTTCAACTTTTTTGCCTTAGCGATGGAAGCCAAAGCGCGACCGATTCGGTCAATTTTATATTCCTTTCCAAAGTAGGTCTTCAATATCGTATTGATTTTATAACTTGATAACACTACCGTTTCAGAAATTTGTTTGTTCACTAAAAGATTTATCGCTTGCTTCACGTGATCCAATAGGTTATCCTTTTCCCCTTCACCGTTTTTTTGCATGCTATATAAAATTTATTGGCAAACTTTATATAGCTTGCTTATAAAACTGTCCATCCTTTCTGCTTCATTATCTCATCCACCATTTGATTAACATGTTCATATGAAACGGACCGCAATAAAGGCTTGCCGGATTCTGTGTCCTTGAGCAAGAAAAGAAGAGAATTATCCGCTAATTCTTTGACACACGCTTGAAAAGTTGATGTTTTAACGTTCATTTCTTTTTCGAAAAAATCGTGAACAACGGATTCGGGTAAGGTGCCATAATCCATCAGAAATGTCAGAATATCGAAACAAATAGGATTTTTAATTTTTTCCTCAAATAACATTTTCAACACGGCAATTGCACTCTTCACCCGGGTTTTCTGAAACTCGAAAAATTCTTTGCTTCCGTATCTTTCTCTTTGACCCAAACAAACGTATCCATGATTTTTTGGATAAATTTTACACATTTCAGGTGCATCATCATGAACACAGCAACTATA
The DNA here is from genome assembly GCA_964623665.1 of uncultured archaeon. Taxonomy (GTDB): domain Archaea; phylum Asgardarchaeota; class Lokiarchaeia; order Sigyniarchaeales; family Promethearchaeaceae; genus CAZUTM01. The sequence goes on along the minus strand of CAZUTM010000052.1, from coordinate 27,106 downwards.
TTCAGAATCCGACTGCTCCAAAAAAAGGCATGAGTTGAAATCGTTATTGGGAACATTTTGCAAGAGATTTTTGATGATATCAATCATTTCTTTGCTCAATTCTGCCGTTTTTTCAGAATTTTTGAATAGATTATTTTCCAAAAGTGTCTTTAAATCATCATAAATAGGAACGAAAAAACATTTTTCGCCATTGATTCGCTTTTCTTGTTGTTTTAAAAGTGAACGAAAGAGTTGCACGCGCTTATCGGTATTTTTATATAATTTGGAATTCGACATTTCTATTTCAGAAAATCTGATTTGATGGTGGAATTCTCTGCAGCATCTTCCGCATCTTTTGCACTCAAAAGCGGGCATTCTTAAGAGTTATAAGTCCGGGTCTGAATTAAATCTTTTACATTTCGTGAATTCGAGGGATGCGAAGCAAAAAGCTTTTAATTTTGAAATTTGCCCCTATACATATACAAAACGGTACCTTTACTTTTGTGAATAATTTTCATGTAAAAACCTACACCCTTTCAAAAAAAGCGATGAAAATCAACATGGAGGAAATTTGTGAATGAAGAACTATTCAAAAGAAGATATAAATCGATTTAACAATTTGATTAACAATGAAGAGCCAAAATTTGAACCAAAGACGGAGTATGAAAAGGTTATTCTCTCGCTCGTTACAAAAATTCGAGATTTGTACGGTCGAGGCACCGTTCTTTCGATGACCTATCAAATTGGCTCTGATGGAGGAATTAAGGCAGCAAATGAAATTTTAAATCAGCGAGGCGGAAAAACATTTGATGATCCCATTGAAGCAATGGTGGTTTTATCCACATTGGTAAAACATCAATATTCTATCTTTATAGAATCTATCGATACAGAAGAATCAAGCAATACAATCACCGTGAATGTTTTGAATCGATGCGCATTTCGAGAAATGACCACTAAATATAAGGAAATTAGACCGGGAAGTTCCATATGCAGGATCGGCAAAGGTTTTTTCGAATCCGCCCTTAAATTATTGTTGAAAGACACATATAAGATAGAAATTTCGTTTAAAGAAAATGTTGAAGCAGAAGCGAAATGCAGAGAGATCGTAAAATTCATTAAAAAATAGATAAACCGCAATATCTTGTTTTTTTCGTTCAATTCAAATAATAAGAAAGCCATGTGAATCCAATGCTTCTTATATCTTCAAATCTTTAGATTTTTATGCTTTTTGAGAAGGGATCCATATTTGAGTTCGACCCGGAACACCCGCATTGCCATTGCTCCGTAATTCAAGAGCTTTCCAACGGTGAACTTATGTCGGTATGGTATGCGGGGAAAGCGGAGGCCCATAAAACCGTCGGCTTGAAAGCATCATGGAAAAAATTGAAGGATCGAGATTCTAAATGGTCGTCTCCAACTTTGATTTATAAAACGCCAAATCGGCCCGATGGTAATGAAGTTATCATAGAACACGAACGGAAAATCCATATGATTTTCAATACCATTTTCGGACATACCTTTCCATGGACAAAAACCCATCTCTTTTATACTTGCAGCGAGGACTTTGGCCGCACATGGAGGGCCCCAATAAAGATATCCGACAAAAAAGGATATACCGTTAGAACTAAACCACTAAAAATCGCAAGAGAAGGGAAAAAACCGCTATTCTTGATTCCGATGGGCTTCGAGCGAATTACAAAATGCAGCTCTCGTATGCTTATCACCGAAGACTTCGAATCATTTCAATATTCCGATGAAATATGGTTAGAAAAAGGTATGAATATTCAACCGGCAATCACATTATTACCGAATGGAAAGATTATTGCTTATTTGAGAACAAATACGAACTATATTTATCGCTGTTATAGCGAAGATTTTGGTTTCACTTGGACTAAACCAGAAAAACTTGATCTATTTAACCCGAATTCGGCATTGGACTTTGTATTAACGCCGGATAAAAAATTAGTTTTGGTTTGGAATAACAACCCGAGGCAAGGGCCAATTATGCAATCGCGCAGATGTTTAAATGTTGGCTTGTCCGAAGATTTGGGCAATACATGGAAAATCATTAAAGAAATCGAAAAAGATCCGGTTGACGGTCGGTTTGAATATCCCGCTATAATATATGGCTCAGATAAGCTTTTCCATTTGACTTATACGAACCGAAGAAAGAATATTCGATATGTAAAGTTCGATTTAGAATGGCTTTTAAAATAATTCTATTATATTTCACTCCTCTTTTTTTTTTCAAATTGAAAAGAAAGCGAATTTATAAAAATTGAAGAAGAAGACAAATAAATTGATATCAAGATTTATAAAATCAATCAAAGAAAAGAACTCACAATCAAAGGAACGGCAAAAACAAAGAAAAGAACTCACAATCAAAGGAACGAC
>CAZUTM010000052.1:0-24633 GCA_964623665.1 uncultured archaeon | reverse complement strand
TAAAACAAAGAAAAGAAATCACAATCAAAGGAACGACTAAAACAAAGAAAAGAAATCACAATCAAAGGAACGACTAAAACAAAGAAAAGAAAAGAGATTAAATCAATTTCACGATTTTATCGCATGTACGCTTTGCATCAAGGAAAATAAGACCAAGTTTGACATCTTTTGTTGTTGATAGGGTTAAGACCGCCTCTTCTCCCGCAGACATGACTAAAATATACCCATTTTCACCTCTCACAAATACCTGCTCCAACATCCCTTTTCCCAATTCCGCCGCGGCCCGATCGCCCAATGACAAAATTGCAGCAGTCATTGCAGCGATTCTTGTTTCATCCACACCAGCCGGGAGTTGTGCCGCGATAGGCAACCCTTCAGGAGTCACCACCGCTGCGGCCACGATTTCGGGAATAGAGGCCAACAAATTTTTAAGGATATCATCCATCGTTTCTTCTGAAGCCATAGTTAGTACCACATTCCGATTTCTATTTTGCGAAAATTCATTCCAATAATCTAAGATTATTTTTTGATTGATTTAAAGTTATCGAACAATCCACAAATTTGTTGATTTTAGGACCAAAGAAAAGAGTTTCGCTGAATGAATGTTCTCATATATTTTAGGTAGCTTCTACCTATAAATTTATGGATGATTTTCCAAGTTAAGTTCCAAAAATCAGAAAGTAAAAAAAGGGGAATATATGAAAGATCAAATGATGGTATAGGGCATAAATTTTAAGAACTCAATAGATAGAAAGAATATTTAAATTTAAATGTAGGATTGTATAAAATTAAATTGATCAGCGATCATATGAGCCTTTTGGCGGTTTACGACCGTATTATAAAAGCTAAATTAAATAAAGTTGCCATAATATCATAAATCTTCAAATTAAATTGTAATTTATTGTTTAAAGGAGGATATACAAGGAATATTATCAGTTATTTTGGTCGTTCTGTGAATTAAAAAGGGACAAAAAATATTTAAATATATTTTGATTAGATCAGAGATATCCGGACAAAAGCAAGGAATTTTTTTGTAATATGTATTATCGAATCATTTTCAAATATTATATTAAACTAGGATATTGATAATTATCAGAATAAAAATTCAATGCTACTCGATCTATCGCAACGTGATGAAGACTATTAAGGATTTTAAGAATATGAATTTTTAATTTTATGAAAAAAAGGTGTGTAAATATAACTTGGATTGTTTTAATAAATTATTAAAATATAGAAGTATAGACTAAATAATTAAAGATAAGCCAATAAATATCACAATTGGGTTAAGTATATTATCCGAAATCGGAAAACTAAAATAATCTACAATAAGAAACAGAACACAAGCCAATAACGAGGGTAAAAGCGGTAAAAAGATCAATGAAAGAATAAGATTCACGACGAAACTCGATATAAAACCTTCAATCGACTTTGTTGCACCGGTTAAAGTTGAAATTTTGTGGTTTCCATAAAATTTACCGACGATTGCGGCCGTCGCATCGCCAAAACATGCAATTAAAGCGGATACAAATGCAATTTCAACGGATCCAATGCCCATTTTCACCATCAAAAAAACCATTGAAATCGAACCCAAAAGGAACGTGTGGGGGGCAAGCGATTTGTATTCCTTCTTTTGAATAACGGTTTTAATCACGACGTTATAGATCGAATAATCAAACCCGTGAACCACGCGAATAAAATCCGGAATAATAAGATCCATCAATAACGCAAGGAGTGCAAAGAAACTTAAATCGAATAGAACTCGGGGGTCATTTTCCGCATATGGATAGAGATTTTGATTGCCCCAAAGAGCGCTGTAGGTAGAGCCAAGCCATTGAATAAATTTTATTACAAAATTATTCGTCCATGTTGTCGCCGGGAGCCCACCCCATCCATAATAGGATAATACAAGCAGAAGCACCGCTAAATGGAAAATTTTTCGTTTTAATTCTTGTTTTGGGTTCAAAAAGTCTAAATATTTCTTTCTATCATTATCAGCATCCGCATAAAACAGAAGCCGAAGGTCGGTCTGTCCGGATTTTCGTATTTGAAAGGCTTTGTATAGAACAAAAGAGTAGAGAAAAATGAAACAAAAGCCTATCCAAAAAAGCATAAATCCGTTAAAAGGATAAAGAAATAACCCGATGCGGGAGTTGTATATTCCGAATATGAAAAAAAACAATCCAATAATCAGCGAAGAAACCGCGCCTTCCCGATTATGCGCTTCAAATCCTTTTTTCATGATAAAGAAAGAAAATAAAGAATATAAAAGCAGAAGTATGGTGAGAAAATAATTGCATATATCGGGATCAAGCATATATTTAAGGAAAATCGCAACCGGATTTAAATGTTTCACGATAAAACTGAGGAAAAAAAAGGGAAATGAACAAGAGGTGAAAACGTAAAATCATCAATTACTGAATCTTTTTAAGTAGATTATTAATTAAATTAACAAAACCCGCTTTATTAGATGCGCCAACTTGTCGATACACCACTTTACCTTTATAGAAGAAGATAATTGTGGGTATTCCCGAAACACCAAGCTGCTGTGCTACAAAGCCTGCTGGTGTCTCAACATTCAATTTGGCAAATACCACTTGCGGGTATTCTTTCTTCGTCTGTTCGAAAACCGGGCCGAAAGCTCTGCATGGTCCGCACCATTCAGCCCAAAAATCGATGATTATCAGATTTTCAGAATATTCTTTAACAATTCGTTCAAATTCTTCTACGGAATCTATGTGAAGAATTTTGTTAGGTACTTGTGCTGTGCCCATAGCCATTTGCATCATCTCTTCAAGTTTGCGTCTTCTCAACGCCTCAATCTCCATATCTCGCGGCGATTCCAACTATATCACCATGAAATATAAGGAAATTGTGCTTTAAATATGTTTCGTAAAAAATAATACTAACCATGATTTAAATTCATTTTCAAGTCAAAAGAAAAATTGCCAAAATGCTTATACGGTAAAATATAGTTCATTAATCTTAGAAACGAATTGGCAGAGAACCAATAAAAAAATATGAAAATAACTGAATATCCGAATATATTTATGGCGATTTACTTTCGATCTTGAATAATTTTAAGAATTGAGTCAACCGATTGGTTTTCAAATTGCTGCTGCGTGAGGAAGTTTTTAATGGTGTACAACCCGGATTCCTTCTCTTTTGGGCCTATGAAGATCATATATGGGATATTCAGAGAATTGACGAATTTCGCAGCATTTTTGAAATTACGATTCATCAGATCGGTTTCGACTTTCAATCCTTTTTCTCGCAATTGGCTTGCAAGGAGCATTCCGGTAGCTTCGCATCCTTGCATCGATGCAATAAAGAGATCTGCACGAGGGCCCACGGGAATTTCAATTCCGGAACGCTCCATCCCAATAAGTAAACGATCGAACCCAAAGGCAAAACCGGTGGCCGGCACAGATTCTCCGCCGAATTCCGAGATTAACTTATCGTACCGACCGCCGCCGCAGACTTGTTTTTCTTTTCCCAACAATTTCACATCAATCTCGAATACCGGCCCGGTATAATAATCCAACCCGCGAGCAATCCCACAATCGATCACGCAATAGTCCGATAGACCCAAGAGTTTTAGCCTTTGGTAGATCTCTTTAATTGGACTATTTTTAACTGCATCCAAGGTTTTTGGATAATTTTCAAGGGACGTGGTCAGCCGGGAAAACACCGCATCATCGGTCCCTACCAATTCCAAAAAGTCCGTAAGAATATCGATGATCGGTTCGTCTAATTGGATGGAACGGCAATCTTTTTGGAAATCGGCGATGAACTCCTCGTAGTGAACCTTTGGGATCGCACCGATTTCGATCTTCCGTAAAAGGGAAGAGTATTTATCAATATACCCAAACACCTTTGTTTGTTTTTCATCATTTAATGAAAGTTCGGTTAAAAATGCACGCAAAATAGAAAGATCATTAATCCGGAGCAAATATTCCTTAATCCCAAGCCGTTTCATTAACGATAAACAAAGGACATAAATTTCAATATCGGCTTCTATGCCAGATGCACCGAATAATTCGCATCCCGCTTGCCAGAACTCCCGATATCGACCCGGTGTGGGCTCATCATAGCGGAAACAGGTTCCAATATAATAAAATTTCAAGGGTTTGGGCATGTGACTGGGTTTATCGGTGATGTAAAACCGACAGATAGGGGCGGTAAATTCGGGTCGAAGCGCGTAGAGTATGGGATCTTTTTCATCGCGATGTTTGGGCGGATCCGTAAACGTGAAAATATCATTAATGATTTTTTCTCCGGAACGTATTTCGTATAATTTAAAAAATTCAAATGTGGGAATAAGCACTTCTTGGAATCCAAACGATTCAAAATGCGTTCTGATAATTTCGGAAAGATATCGTCGTTTGATCATCTCTTCGGGAAGAAAATCACGGGTTCCCGCGGGCTTTTGCAGACTTATTTTAGGGGGCCCTTCAGTCGGTTCCAAATTCGTAGAATCCGCAGATTTCTCCTCTTTTTTCGCTTGCTTTTTCTTTTCCATGAGAAATAAATGGTATGATTTTATTTATTTTATGCGATTTGAAAATGAATGCGAAGGCTGCTCGCTTTTGAGCAAATTGCTTTTCTTCGCAATCGAAACCTTTTTGTTTGCATATTCGTTATTAAAATCAATGAAAATCTTTATTGTGGGCGGGACCGGTTTCCTAGGCTATTATTCCACGCTCGAATTTCTGAAAAGAGGGCATCAAGTATCAACAATGTCCATTCCGGATATTCCTCTTGGGGATTGGTTTCCTAAAGAGGTGAGCGTCTCATATGGGGACGTATTTAAAATGAGTGAGTCCGAGTTAATTGAGGTGTTTAAAGGATTTGATGCGATGGTTTACGCGGTGGGTCCGGATGATCGGGTGGTTCCACCCGCACCGGCATATCAATTTTTCCATGATAGGCTTGTGGTTGCTTGCACCAAAGTGGTGGTAGGCGCAAGGAAAGCGGGCGTAAAAAAATGTGTGGTGTTAAATTCGTACTTTGAATATTTCGATAGAATTTGGCCAAAGAAAAGATTGGCGGAAAGACATCCGTATATCAAAGCAAGAAAAGAGCAAGCGGACAGCGTAATCGAAGCGGGTGGAAATGAAATGGCAGTGTGCGTTCTCAACTTACCGTATATCTTTGGAACAATGCCCGAACGTGTGCCGATTTGGAAAGATGTGTTTCTTGAACGGCTCAAGAACATGAATCCCGTCTTTTTCCCCCGTGGCGGAACGAATATGCTTTCGGTAGAGCATGTTGCCGAGGCGGTCGTGGGAGCTGTAGAGAGAGGTCAGCACGGAAAGCGATATCCCGTAGGCGATGAGAATATGGATTGGAAAGAGATGCTTGGATTAATGTTTAAAACGATGGGGTTGAAAAAAAGAATTTTAACTGCACCAACATGGTTAATGGTCTTGGTTGGCCGAGCCATGTATAAAAAAGAATTGAAACACGGAAAAGAATCCGGCTTGAATCTCAACTATCTTTTCCAAGACATTCAATCTCAATATTTATATTTTGACCCAACACCAACGATAGAGGAATTGGGAATGACCCGCGGAGGCGTTCGCGAATCCATCATTAAAACGGTCAAAGCTTGCTATCCGGAACTTCAAAAGGACTAATTAATTTCCATTTTTTTCTGTTACATTATTCTGAATCATTCGTTCATCAATAAATTATCAACGGTAGAATGTTGAAACAAATCCAATTCGCTAAGTTTAAAAATATCTTTTTACTTTGTTTGTATAGAGTAATTGAATATTATTACTTTGGCCGCGTACGCTAGAATGTGTGGGGATTATCCCAGCATAGCGAATGGTAAACCTTCGGATTGTGGCTCCGAATTCCTCTGTTCAACTCAGGGCGCGGCCACCATTTCTTTTTAATATTAGAGAAGTTTTTTGAACATTGCGTTTTTTAAAAATACATGGCAAAAATTAACTATTTAATACTTACGGGTGCGATTATTCAACTTGTCGGGGCAATCATGGGAGTTGTTTTATTCAATCAAGTATGGAATTCTCCGCGCACGTTTTATCAACTGTTGGAATATATTGCTCGAATTAATGAAACAATCTTTTTTCCAGCTTTAATCATGGTAGGCGCGATTCTGTGTGCTATCGGTTTAATTACAACGAAACATTCATTCTTGACGATTATTGCAATCCTAAATTTGATTCTCTCTGTGTTTTATATTTTAATTTGGACCGAAATGATTTATTTCACACGCATTTTCCAAATCTATAGCATATTTTTATTTGCCGTTGACGTTTTATTGATTATCGGAGCGATTATTATCCGAAAGGCTTCGAAATTACCGATAGTTTTTTTCAGCATAGCTGCGGGGTTCGGAGTCTTTGTGAATTTGATTTTCGGAGCCATCGCTTTTTCTAGTATTTCAAACCCGATTTCCTATATTCAAACCAATCGAACGGTGCAACCTTATTTGGAAATATATCTTCTTCTGCTCACCATTTATTTATTTGTACGAGCCGGAGCATATCTTCAATTGTCGTTCGTTGAAATAAAAGCCGAATTGAAAGGCAAAATTAAAATCGCAAAAAATTCAAATCAAAAATCGGAGAATGAAGATGATTTTCTCGCTTTTGATGATGAATTTGTTCCAAATCAAGAAAAATCCGGTTCCAAACCGAAAAAAGGAAAAGTCGCGCCAAAAGCCGATGATTTTATCGATTTATAACAAAAAACTTTTATCATTTTCCATTTTTTAAATAACGATAAGCAGAGATAAGATACACTTTGGTAGCTTTTATAATATCGTCGATTTCAACGGATTCATTTTCGGAATGCGCGGTTTGGCCATTCCCTGGACCAAACACGTATGTATTAATATCATATTTTCTTAAATGCGTACCATCAGTGGAACCCGGTGCAAAGAAATGAATTGAGGGCATTTGATAGAACTTTTCAAATGTTTTATCGAAGATTTTAAGAATTTCATGATTTGCTGGAGAGAAATTTCCGAGCTCGGTGTTAATAATTTCAACTTCGATGTCTACCGGTCTCTTTTCTAATTTCTGAGTTGTGGGTTGTTGATAATACCCTTTCGGAAATACTATTCGATAGCCCAATTTTGTTGCTACTTCGGATAAACTTTTGAATATATCATTGGTATCGACACCGGGCAACACCCGAATATCAAGCACCAATTCGCCTTTAGAAGGAATGAGATTCTCTTTTTTCCCCGCGTTAATCATATTTACCGAAACCGTGGTCTTGAAGAAGATATTGATATTAGTTCCATCTTCATCATATAAAGGTTTTTTTGGGTTTTCCAGCATCATTTTCAGCAATTTCTTGAGACCCAGCCTTTTTACGAGCGTTCGAAGCATTTCCATTTTTCCTACAGGTGCAATTCCTTGCTTGAATTTGATTTTTGGAAGCATTTGAATAAACCTATTTGCTTTATTGATAACATTACTCTTTGGTTTGGGCATACTTCCGTGCCCGCTTGCACCGTAAAAGGTAAGTTTGAACCATTGCATTCCTTTTTCGCCCAACACGATCACAGGGCCTAAGTCGGATCCCGCGCTCGTGGACTCCCCAATTATCGTCGCATCCGCTTTGAGCGCATCCAGATGCTCCCGAGTCATGAATTGAGCGCCGTATTCGGAGTTCGATTCCTCATCGGGTATAAAATAATTTTTAATGGATCCTTTAAACGGAATTCCGGATCTCTTGAGTAGAATCATAGCCATCATAATACAAGCACATCCGGATTTCATATCTGTTGCGCCCCTCCCGTAAATCAACCCATTTTTAATCAAGCCGCCAATCGGATCAATCTCGGGATCCCACGCTTCGCGATAATATGGCACAACATCGAGATGGCCACACAGCATCAAGGTTTTCCCTTGCTCCGGATCTTGGCCTTTTAATGTGGCTACCAGATTGGGATAATACACGGTTTTTCCGTTCACCGGTTTCGGAAAAGGACATTTAAATTCTTCGTATGGAATTTGTTCTCTATCAAACACAGATTTAACGAAACTATAGATAGGATCCAACGAATTATAAATATGTTTTCCATAATTTACCGAATCTATTTTTATCAAGTCGGCACAGAGGGTAATGATCTCTTCACGAGCATTGTCCACCATTTGTATAAGCCTTTGTTCGTTCGGATCCGAAGTATCAGTATTTTTGATGGCCATCGTATATGCACCTCATGTACGCACCCTATTAGAACTTTCGGGTTTTCACAGATTGCTCAGAATACCATCTTCTGAGATAGTTTGGAATCAAACGTTTTTGTCCGATGAGAGCTGCAATTCGGTGCATTATTTCATCGGTTTTTTGTTCCATCTCCGCTTTGTTGAAATCTTTATTTTCGAAGGAGAGAATAAAAGGATCGCCAAATATGACTTTGATTTTCGCCGTTGGTCGTTTATTTAATCCTTCTTTTGGCGGATATGCATAATTTGTGCCCGTGGTGGCTACGGGTACGATTGTCAACTTTTTGCCCGTTTGTTTTTCATATTCAAATGCAACACGTGCCGCTCCCGTGAAACCTTCTTGAACCAAACCCGTTCCATAATAAATTCCACCAGGAAAAGTCCCTTCGGGAAAAATGTTCACGATATCACCTTCTTTCAATCGATTCACCATTTGTTGAACCAAATGCCATCCTTCCCCATGTTTTATTATCATTTCAGAAAGCATCAACGCTTCGTAAAGCGTTCGGGTTAAATGTTTACCCACCCAAACAAACGTAAACGTTGTTTTTCTCAAATGCGCCCAGATTGCAAGGTGAATTATAACATCCAAACCCGCGATATGATTTTCTACAATTAAAAAGGGTTCTTTGATGTTTTTTATCTTGTCTTTCCCGATTAGCTCGATTCTATTGAACGGCTTTAACACAAACCAATATAATATTTTATATACGAACTTTACCATACATCGATTCAGTTTCTTATCGATCAACCATTTGTACAAATTGATTTTCGGGTATTTTTTGAAAAATAATTGCGTAAGCTTTGAAACTCTGCGGTCACAATTCATTTTTGAACCCTTCTTGGGTGATGAATTGATAGATCGTTTTAGAAGCTTTTGAAATACGAAAAATTGAAACGAACAGTCGAAATACCAAAAACGAAAAAATCATCGCAGAAAAACAGATCAACTCAAAAATAAACAGAGTACCACCTTCATTAACAAAATTGCAAAAACGGAAAAAAGCCTGAAAATGAAATAATCAATTCAAAAACAAAAATCGTATGCTGCTTACAAATGAAATATCAAGAGCAGGAAATTCACAGCACACGAAACCACCCACTCAAAAGCAAACAACATAGAAACCCAATACACGGAATTATAAAACTAAAAGCGTTCATGAGCGAAAACACCAACGTAAAAGCAAATAAGGAACGAAAAAATGAAATTTAAAAACAGAAATTCCCGAGTCAATCGGGTGTGTTCAATTGTAGTTCGGGATTATTTTCCGATTTTCTTTGCTTCTCTTTCGGATTCCCGTAATACCACGATATCATCGATTTTGACAGGACCCTTAACGTTTCTGGTGATGATCCGGTTTTTATCCTTTCCATCCAGAATCCGAACTTTAATTTGTGTGATTTCCCCCGTTAAGCCGGTTCGACCAATGATTTTAATCACACGGGCTCGGCATTCCGAATCGAGATAGCTCGCTTTTTCGACCTTCTCTTTCTTCTCGGTGGTTTCTTCTTTTTTCTTCGCCATTCTTATCACCTATTACTACGCGGATCCTATTTATTTCTTAATCGCATTGACCCAATTCACGATTTGAGTTATTCTATCCTTTTTTTCTTCAGGCACCGAAAGAAGGGCAAGAGATGCACAATTCACTTTCAGACCGATTGCTTTTCCCAAATCTTCGCGTTTCGGAACGAAACAATAGTTCACTTTCTGTTCTTGCGCTATTTTCGGAAGATGCATCGCAAGTTCCGGAGGTTGAATATCCTCGGCAATCACTACTAAAAGCGGCTTCGGAGTTCTCTCAATCGCCTTTGTGGTTTCATTAATACCTTTCTTTAATCGAACTTCGCCTTTCTTACCTTCTGTTCCTTGAACAACTTCGCTCAAAATATCCAAGATTTTCTTCTTGGTATCCTCTTCGAGTTTAATATCTACATAACTCATACTGATCTACTCCTCATTTGACCTCATTCTGATTGCGATAATTTAACGTATCGTAATGATCACAAACGTCATAAATCACCGATCGAAATGAGTATTTGAAAAAACAAAGGCCAAATAAAAAATCTTTTGGAATTGAAAGCGGGCTAAAACCGATACATTGAAAAATTACCGATTCTTTTTTAAAAGCATGATAGTTCCGATTCGTTGTTTTTCATGCGGAAAAGAGATTAGTTCGAAGTATGAACGCTTTAAGGCGATGAAAAAAGAGGGAAAACCAATCGGTGAGATTTGGAACGCGCTTGGAGTGACCCGTGTTTGTTGCAAACGAATGCTTACCGCTCATGCGGACGTTATTGATGAATTGTTGGATTTTCCCCGACTCCAATAAGATTTTGTTCTTTTATTTTTCCTTTCTCATGCTCTGCATATTTTATAGCGTTTCTTCTTTTTTAACCATCAGCGATGTAAAATTTGTTCCAATCATGGAGTTTTGTTATAAGATGGTGTGCAATCACCAAATATGAAAAATAAAATATATAAAAAAATATAAAAGCGTTTTCAATTAAAGTATAACAATTTCTTGTAATCCTTTCTGCAGAATTCGTTGAACCGAAATATCTAAGTGAAGATCGATTGCCTTTCGCATGATTTTAATGATAGAATCGCGAACTCTCGTTGGGCCTACCTCAAATGTCGCATTAAATCGCTTATCGGAGATTTCAGAAGGTGGGATTGCCTCCAATTCTTTCTGGATTTTATCAAAGATTTCGTAGTACCGTTTATCATCTCTATTCTTCTCGTATGTGGTGTACACAACTTGCCTTGCAAGATCCAAAAGACTTTGTGCCACTTTTCGCGAATCTGAATCGGTCACCTTGATTTCTCTTCGATATAACTTCAACATATCGTAGCTTATATACTCAAAATAGAGGTGCGGAATCTTTTGGATTAGCCAAGTCATCATGTTGTTAAGTTGAAGCATGTTATAGCCTAAAAATTCTTTCTTATCTTCAAAATCTACGAGTTTATACTCCGGAAGAAATCTTATGGCATATTTCCCTAATGATATCGGATAAGTGAACGTGGGTATAATTGCCGCACCGGTATCTTTAGCTAATGGTGGGATTCCGGCTGGTGTATGGCCCAATCTGCCCATGAATTTTATTCCCATCTGTTTTTTCTGCGAGAAATCGGCAAAAATGTAAAGGAGTTCGTTGTTTTTCAGAACATATTCCAATTTTGGTTTTAATACATCCAAGGAGCCCGTTGGAATTCCTCGAATTCCTTTAATGGGCCGTATAGCCACCAAGGGACCTGACACACGAACATTTGCGATTATATTTGTTTTATACCCTTTCAACGCCAAAGCAATATACATTGCCGGTAAAAGGCCGACATGAGTGCTTGCGATGATAACACCCTTTCCTCTTTTCAAAGCATTTTCCAAATGTTCTAATCCGATAAATTTTACATGCTTATCCACATTTTTTTCATTCCATGTCGGTAACTCCACCAATAATTCTGAGAAGAAGCCATAACCAAGAACTCTCCAAGCATTTTTCGAAATTTCAATGATTTCTTTTGGTGATTTTTCCGGAAACATGATTTCCAAGGATTTTATCCCATTGTCCACGATTTTTCGCGTGGCACGCAGACCCCAAACGCGCTCCCCTACCCAACTCCAAAATGCATATCGAATCCAACGCGGAATCAATTTAAATAAATGATACAGCCTAAAACGAGTGTATTTTTCTAATAGCGGCCGAATGACTTTCATGATATCATTTAATCCGCCTTCCGGGATTTCATCTAAATTTTGAGCCTTCTGCTCGCTCTTTTTCTCGTTTGTTTGCGCCATGGTGAGAGAAATGTTTGAGAATATTAAAATAAAACCGCCGAGATTGTTGATTCGATTCATTTTTTAAATGCAAGCAGATGAAGCGTGAAATATTCAATAGCCTTTATTCGACCATATCCAGAAACTACGAGTGTAGGCGCTTGCCCTTTTTTGAGTAATTTTCACGATTTTCACCGAAAAAAGAAAAAAGATTTTCCGACTTTTTTACTTCGTTGGATTCGTCCACAAAATTTTTAATCCGCGATAGATCAATACAGGAACGAAAATCCAAGCAGTATTGCCCATAAAGACCAAGCTAATTAGTACAACATTTGATATAGTTAAAAAATTCGAACGGATTATTCCGAGCATCATCCAATACAAAGAAACGATTGAAAATAACAAAATCCCAAAAGCAAAATATCCAATTCCTTTTCGTTGGTTTTTATCGAACTCTTCATCAATTGAACGAATCACATTCATTAAACGCATCCCTGAAAAAAACAAGACTAAAATGATAAGAATTAAAGCAATCCCACCCGTAGAGTTCCATGTCTCCGTTACAAGAATATCATCATCCTTTTTATCGACCGCCAATACATCAAAAGCAACTAAAATGATTCCTATTGAGGTCACAATGATCCTTTTTAATTTATTGTTTATGAAATGGGTTTCGGTGTAAAGTTCTCCTTTCTTTATGATTAGAGAGGCCATATAAATTTCTTGAGCAAACAATAATGTGGAGCCCAAGCTTATGTCTCTCATAATGGAAGCGATAAATAATGAAGGAAATTCATAATCATAGCCAAATCGATAGATGTCTCCTTCAATGGAATAAAAATCGAGGGCAGCAATATTATATAGAAGGAAATCGAAAAGGGTGAATATCGCAAGAAACACAAAAGCATTGAGATAGCAGAGCGTTAATCGATACCATTCTTCTTTTCCAGATTGACGTTTCTTTTTCAATATATTTACGATTACAACAATAAGTACCACAAACTGGATTGCTTTGGGAATCGAGATTAGTAATTGCCCAGCTTGAAATGAAATATCGGCCATATTTAAATTTAGTTGTTTAATATATAAAGCAATTTTCAATTTTACAAAATCCGTGTGAAAAAATACAAATTTTTACTTCATAAAATATAAAGAATAGAATTCCCGTCGTAGAAAATTTCGATTTGAAATAGCAATAGGAACCACAAAATCACTGAAATAATCAAAATTGATTTTCGATTAGCTTTATTTTGCCGTTCAGCGGTTTGAATTCCATGATTCTTAGTATTCACCAATATAAGAAGCAATGTGCTGCCTAAAAGGAGTATAGGGAGCGCTATACCAAAAGCGTTAGAAAGCATACTCGCCATAAGATTGGATTGACCCGCATATAGATGAACGATAGATCCAATGGTTATCGCTATTGTTAAAAACGTAATTAAATTCAGAACCCGGGTTTTTGCTTTAAAAATCAAGAAATAGATATAAAAAGATCCCGTAAATAGCCCGAGGAGTACATTCGGGATCTGCCATCTCCAATCTGCAAAAGACCACGCCCCGGCTAACCAAAAGACTGCGATATCGATCAATAATACAGAAACGAGGAAATATAAGGTCGTAAAGAATCCGATAGAAATTTGATGGAGCCACCATTTTGAGGTTTTAGGTTCGGGATTCCAATTTGGCGCATCAAGGAAAAGCATGATTAATACTCCAAGTTGGGCAATGAAAGCAATAATCACACCAATAAATGGATTGAAACTTAGAATTGTATTCAATTTGGTTCCCTCCTATATATTAATAACGAATTCATCCAAAACTCGACCATCGAGCGATTTCGCCTTGATGGTGAGAGTGTTTTGGGAAGCAACCATTTCGGTATAAATTGGACTGCCGAATACGGCATCGGATTCTTTTACCGGCCTTAAACCCACGTCTGCTAATCCTCCGCCGGTACCAACAACGAAGAATGTCAATGGCTTGCTCGGATGGATAGAGTTGTGTAAAGTTCCTCGCTCGTAATGATGAGCATGTCCAGAAAATGTTGCGGTTACGTTGTATTCATGAAGGATCGGTAGTAATTGTTCAATCATGATGAAATTAGGGCCATAAAATCCCGCCCCTGTGATGGGACAGTGAAACAGAGAAATTTTAAAGGGATAATCCTTTGCACGCTTCAAGTCATCCCGAATCCATTGTATATGGTCTTCCGTGAAGGCTTGATTATAATCTCGGGGATTCACGCCATTAGGCTCGTTCTCATCATCAATATCCACTTCCGGAAAATGCAGCACTTGAAAATGCACATTACTCCAATTGAAACTGTAATAAAATTGTTTGTAGGTGTCGTAAGGATTTAGATCTTTCACGGCGTCAACGGTCTGGGGAAAATAGGATTCAAAATAGTACTTGTCGTCCCTTGGCCGATCATGATTACCTCTTACCGGTACAATGGGGGTATGCGACAAATATGCAGATGCTCGCATGAAATAATCCCACCATTCATTTTGGAGACCATCTTCCACGAAATCTCCGATTAATGCCACGAAATCATAGTTTTCTTGAGCGATCTTCTGGGCGGATCGAGAATGCCAACCCGGCCCCATTTTCGGTTGCGTATCGGCTACAAAGCAAAATCTCGAAACATGATTGGTTGCCATCGGAAGAGGTGCAGTCCGAAAAGAGCCGTTCGTATAGAGTATTCCGCCGTGAAAAATCTGATAATAATATGTCGTGTTAGGAGAAAGGCTTGTTAGGAACATATGATGATAAATTGAATCGATCAATTCTGTTTTTGATTCAACTAAAGAATTTGTGTCTGTTCCGTATCGGATTTCACCTTTCAAAGCGGTTGCGGTTTCCCAGACAATAATCATTTCGGTATCGGGATTTGATCCAAGAGTTGCGAACGCCATGCGCGGGAGCGTTGTTTTATGGTGCGCTGTAAGTTTATTATCAATGTAAATACCCACTGTGCTGATCATCAGAACGATCACCAAAATTCGGCCTACTATTTCTTTTTTCTCCATTTGCTTTCGAAAAAGCGTGATCGGAAAAATATATTTGGAAGGATCTCTTAACTATAAATATGTCGATTTCAAATGAAGGTGTTATTCAAACTATAAAGGAATTTGCCAAACAGAAATATTTACCGCAAGATGTTCCCGAAAGCGGAAAATATTATTTATGTATTAAAGAGGAGAAATATGCAAAAAACTATTCCGCCGAAGTTGCAGTGGGAACGGGGAATATGCATTCAAATCTGTATTATAATATTTCCGGATTTCTCTATACCCCGATTATGGCAAAGTTTTCAACGAGTACGCTGAAAATTGAACCCAAAGTGGTGAAATCAACCCCCGGGATGGCTGTTTCACTTTTTAAAATGCCCGATGATTTTAAAAACATCTTACTCAAAGCCAGCTGGGATGGAAAGCTTGTAAATCTCTCCGATTTGCTTGAAATCATGAAAAATCACCAATAATATTAACGTCTCCTCCTATTAATGTCTTCATTAATTTTTTTATTTATTGTGCACGCTTCTGCCTTTAAAAAATCTGCAGATAAGTCTTTTTGGTTTAATCACGTTAGCAATAACGATAAATTCGGGGAAAATTTGAATTTATTAGGTGATAAAATTGAATTTTTATGAATTATCCGCAGAATCAATCGAAGGCGAGCACGTTTCGTTTGAAAAATATAAAGGTAAAGTTGTACTTGTGGTGAATGTAGCCAGTAAATGCGGGTTCACGCCCCAGTACGAAGGTTTACAAGAATTATATGAGAAGTACAAGGAGCACGGCCTTGAAATTTTAGGATTTCCAAGCAACCAGTTTGCGAATCAAGAACCTGAATCCAATCAAATTATCAAAGCCTTTTGTAATCAAACTTATGGTGTTTCTTTTCAAATGTTTTCTAAAGTCGATGTGAATGGTGAAAATGCACACCCGGTCTATAAATTCTTGAAGTCGCAAAAAAAGGATCTTCTCGGTGAAAAAGTGAAATGGAATTTTGAAAAGTTTCTGATTGATAAAGAAGGAAAGGTCGTCAAGCGATACAGATCGATTACAGCACCGAAGCGGATGGAGAAAAAAATCCGCGAACTTTTAGAAATCAAATAATTCATTTTTTCAAAAATCAATAATCGCTGAAATTATGCAAAATAAGCGCAAAGTTAAATAAATTCAATTGATTTCATGACAACGATGAATATTGAGAACTTGGATTTGATCTTAACCTATAGATGCAATTCGATCTGCAGACATTGTTTGATCTCACCTCAACTTAGAAAGGGGGAGACCATGCCGGAAGAGTACTGCAAAACATTGATTTCCAATGCGGCTAAAACATTTAAGTTAAATTCTTTGTTGTTTTTTGGCGGAGAACCTTTGCTTGCAATGGATTCTTTGATTTCCGCTTTAAAAGCAGCAAAAGAAGTAAAGATCCCGCAAACCTATCTTATCACAAATGGAAATCCGCTGCATGAAATGCCACTCCAAAATTCTTCAATATTCGAAAGTGATCAAAATTTGAATCCAAGTATCGATTATCTCTTCTATTTTCGGCAAAGAATTCACGGCAAAGAGAGAAACGCATTGCAAAATATCGCGAAAAATCTTAGCGAACACACCCTTTATTCAGCGGAATTTTCCCTTGATGTTTTCCATCACGAATACCTCGACCCGGAAGAAACGATAGAACTTGCATCTCATTTAAAAGATTTCAAAGCCGTTCGCGTATCATTTTCCCCAAGATATCTCACCGAGAGAAGAGAGAATTGGTGGGACAAGGCTACTGAAAAAATGATGGATTATATTAAAGAAATGGGCTTCATGATCGCAGTTCCGGAAAGAATAAAACCGAGAGGAAATGCCCTTCGCAATCTTTCTCAATTCTTTCATTGTTTGAATGTTCAAGAATCGATGAAATGCCCAAACGAAAGTCTTTTCTCAGATACCAATTCACTAAGCAATGTTTGCATCTCTCCGGTTGGTGAAATCATCGTTTGTGATAACATAATCGTAGGAAAGGAACCCGCAGATAATATAATTAACACAATAAAAGAGTTTTCCTTCAACAACGATTCTTTTCTCAGAATTTTGAGGGAGAGAAACTTAAAAGGGCTTTTCGATTTAGCCAAATCTAATGGAATCTCTATAAATCCACTCGACACTTTCCATGTGTGCGATCTATGTACCAAATTGCGTTCTGTGCTTTCCATAAATAACATTTGCGATGTTATTTGATTCAATGCAAAAGGAATCCGAAAGCTTTTCAAAAGAAACCCGATTTAAATTAATAGAAAATAAAAAAGTGAAAACAATGGTGGGCTGTTCATATAAAGAGTGTAAAGAAAGTATCAGTTATCTTCCTTTCAAGTGCAAGTATTGCGGTCGAACATTCTGCACGAAACACAGATTACCCGAAAATCATGATTGCGATGGCATCAAAGGGAGTAAAGAACCTCAGTTATCCATTCCGACTGTCAATTCCGGAAAGAATATATCCGCATCAGAGCCCGAGGAAGCAAACCAATATTTCGATTTACAAACACTTGAGGAGATAAAAGCCGGAAACAAACGCCCCATTGAGAATGGAGATGAGCTTCCGCGATATGAAAGGCGGAGATTCAATGAGGAACAAGCGCGAACAAGAAAAAGGCGCTTTTCTGGCCCCGATATTCGATTATATCAAGAGCGAAGTGGCCCTGCATTCATCCCTAATGGAAAAATGAACGTGACGTATTATCTTATGGTGGGGCATCTTATTTTCTTCTTTTTGGCAATGTTTCAAGATCTTCAACCTTATATTTATCTCAATTCCACACTTTTCTTTCGATACGGGTTCATTTGGCAGTTATTGACGGCGATGCTTATCGTGGAGAGTTTTATCAGTCTACTCTTCCGGATGATCATTCTTTATTTCTTTGGCCGCTCGATTGAATTGCGATATGGGCCCAAATTTATGGGACTGCTGTTCTTTTTATCCGGGTTAATTTGCGGTGTGGTAGCGGTGCTTGTACAATTTATTTTTCAAATAACCATCGATGGTTCAATAGGAACGTATCTTCTGGTGAGTAGCGGCGGGATGTTTATCGGGTTCATAACGGTCTTCGTATTACTGTTTGGGCCAAACACACAAATGCAATTCTTCTTCTATTTCTTCCCTATTCGGTTAAAAGCGAAATATATTTTCTATATTGTTGCAGGAATCGAGGTTTTGATGATTGTTATTGGTCTATTCATTGATCTGACGATGGTTGCAGTAAGTTTGGGCAATTTAGCGGCAATCGGTGCCGGCATCATAATGTTTAAACAATTGATTCGATAATCAATAAATGGCGAACATTATAAAAATTGAAAAAATTACCGTATGAATTTATTTTCTTTTCTTTCCCTTTTCATTTTTTTGCAGTTTTAAAGATTTCATTTTACCAATCCCGCTTTTCCGCATCGAGATTTTACTCGAAGTGCCCAAGAATCTAAAAAAATGGAGATGTTGTTTTGGTTCTGGATATTATCGAATAATTGTGGGAGATAAAAGAAAAAAGAAATGATTTTCAAAATTCGATTGATTTATTTTTCCGATTTGCATTATAACTAAGTTGATTTTAATGAAAAGCATTATATTAAATTTTAAATCGAATGAAAATTTTCAAATTTTTCTTTTCATTGAATTCCTTTGAGATGTACCGATATAGACTTTAAAATTATTGATACCCTTGAAATTCATCGTTTTATCGAATTGAAATACCGATTACAGCTTGAATATACGATCTAAGATGTTGGGTTCGGAGAATAACGTACTTTGCTTTTCTGTTTTAAATTTAATCGGAACAAGGCTAGATTGAGCCTATGTTAAATGATAGAGTTTTTGGAACTAATGCGTAAAGTTCTCCAAAAACAAATTGGAGCGAAATCTTTAAATCCGAACTCGATTATATTTAATCATTCAAAAGCATTTTTTTTTGAAATCAGTATTGGTGATTAACAATGATTCCAGCAAAAATATTCTTTACGAAAGGCGTTGGTCGGCATACAAAAGAGCTTCAATCCTTTGAATTCGCTCTTCGAGATGCTGGAGTTGCCTTTTTGAACCTTGTAGCGGTCTCTTCCATTTTGCCACCCCATTGTGAAGAGATTACAAAAGAGGAAGGATTGAAACTTGTATCTCCCGGTGAGATTACGTTCGTAGTCATTGCGCGGCAAACAAGTGATGAAAAAAATCGAAGAGTGAACGCGGGTATCGGTGTCGCAAAACCCAAAAACCA
Source organism: uncultured archaeon (assembly GCA_964623665.1). Taxonomy (GTDB): domain Archaea; phylum Asgardarchaeota; class Lokiarchaeia; order Sigyniarchaeales; family Promethearchaeaceae; genus CAZUTM01. Next base: position 5,371 of record CAZUTM010000052.1, on the reverse strand, counting down.
AGACCACTATGGTTACTTATCCGAACTCCATTGCTTCGGGAAATCGCAAGCGGAAGTTGAAGATGAAGTTGAAGATCTCGCAGCAAGTATGCTTGCATCTACCTTAGGTATCCCATTCAATGTAGATGCTGCATGGGATGAGAAGCGACAAACGTTTAAAATGTCCGATCTGATCGTTGAAACTAAATCCAGTGTTTCGAGTGCAGTTGTTGAAAAAGATAAGGAGTTCACGACGGTCGTCTCCTTAGCAGTCTTCATCCCGCCTAAACCCTAAATTAAAATGTATAGACATATAGATATAATCTCTTTTTTAATTTAATTTTCGGGTTTTTTCCGGGATTCTATTTCTGAAACATTTATTTGCATACATAAATTTTATCAAGCATGAGCGAAAAAAAAGCGGAGACTAACGAAGATTTGGATTTGGAAAAAATTAGGCAAGAACTTCTCGAATCCAGAATACGTCCCCTCTCTCCAGCCTCTATTGTAAACATCGAAGATTATTTAGTGGCACTTAAAACTTGTGCATTTCAAGGGCGGAATTTGGGAGAAGCGCTCGATGTATTGGAGGAAATGGTGAATAAAGAGGGATGTGTGAAGGTATTAACCCTATCCGGCGCCATGGTTCCCGCAGGCATGGAACAAATCGTAATTGAAATGATGGAATACGGTTTGATTGATGTCGTGGTAACAACGGGTGCAAATGTTATTCACTCATTGGTTAATGGATTTTCACCGCAGCAGCAATCTCATTTTATCGGAACGGATAAAACCGATGATCATTTATTAAATGACCTTAAAATCAACAGAATTTATGATGTATATTTGCCCGAGGAGGAGTATCAACGTGCGGAAAAACTGTTGTTTCCAATTATCAAGGAACACATGGTTTCTTTGGGATTATTTGATGGAAATTCCAGTAAAAGCCCGTTTATTATTCGGCCTTCTGATCTCTTTGAATTAATCGGAAAGAAAATTCCGGGAACAAGTTTTCTCAAGACCGCTGCTGCGTGTAAAGTTCCGGTGTTCTGCGGAGCCACTTCAGATTCTGAATTTGCGTTGAATCTCACCAAATACCGGAAAAGGAACAACCTATGGATCGTTCTCGATGAGATCGGAGATATTCAGAAATTTGCAGATATTATTAAAGTGCATCAATATCACGGTACCATAATCGTTGGCGGAGGCGTTCCCAGGAATTGGGCGCAACAAATATTTCCCTATCTCGATCAAATTAAATACTCCGATACCGATTTAACCAATGTTGAGGATTATGATTTCCACGGCTATACATATTCGGTTCGACTACACACCGCTACGGAATATGATGGTGGACTTTCCGGCTGCACCATTCGGGAGTCTATCTCATGGGGAAAATATAAACCTCAATCTAAGTTCGCATCGGTGTGGGGCGATGCAACGATAACTTTGCCATTAGTTATTACGGGAATATTGCAGAGATTTAAGCGACAAGGGAAATTGAAAAAGAAGATATAATAGTTTATTTATCGGAAAAACCCAATTTTTTCTTCACTTCGACTAAAAGCAATAATAGATCATTTAGGCCTTTCTTTTCTTTTGAGGATAACACAACATACGACTTAGGCGGCACGAATGAAAGAACGAGTTTCACTTTTTCATCCAATTTATCAGCCGGAACCAAATCCGCTTTGTTGAAAACGTAAATCGTTGTTAATTCTTCTGCACCGATCGTTCTGATGGTGGAGATGCAAGTATCGATTTTCTTTTTGATTTTAATTTCGTCCGGTTCAGAAATGTCGATCATCAGCAGAATACAGTCGGTGTATTTGATTTCTTCCAGCGTTGAAAGGAAGGAATCAACTAATACGTGAGGAATGTCATAAATAAAGCCTACGGTATCTGTAAATGTCATCTTTTCAAAGGCGATAAAGTTCCCTTCTTTGTCCAAAATCGGGTAATTGACTGCGGCGGTTTTCGGAGTCGAGGTGGTGAATTCATAATCGTTAACATCTTGTTTTGTTTTTGCAACCCAGTTCATAAACGTGCTCTTTCCCGCATTTGTGTAGCCGACAATGGCGACATTAAACATTTTGATTCGATTCTTTCGTTGGACTTGTCGATTCTGCTTAATTTTTTCGAGCTGATCTTCAATCCACCCTTTCTTCTCCCTGAGCGATCGATACATCGGCACCCATGCCGCCATTCCCGCACCGGCAAAATCTTTTCCTTGTTTTTCGGAAATCATGGTTCCAATATCTTTTTTCAATTTGGCCGTTTCAAAATTCATTTTTGCCAATTGAATTTGAAGGAACGATTCGCGAGTTCGTGCATTTCGTTCGAAAATTTCGAGAATCAATTGATCTCTGTCTATAACTTTGATATTCCATTCTTGCGACAAATTTATCAATTGCATATGATTCAAGCGATTATTTACTATCGCTGTGAGGTTGGTCCTTTCATGATCTTTCAAATTATTTATTTTTCGATAGAATTCCTTGAATTCTTGTTTCATTTTTTCAAGCGCGCTCTGTTCAGCCTTGGGATCTGCCCACGGTTTGGCCTCTTCACTATCCTCTTGTTCCAAAATGTGGGCCAGATCACCAACATGGCTATCGCTATCTAAGATCTCTTTAAGAAGATCATCATCTATTTTCACACTATCGATTCCGCTCGCTTGGGATTGAGCATTATTCAAATCAAGGTTCAAAGCTATGATTTCCGAGCCTTCATCATTATCCGGTGCTTTTTTACCGCTTTTTGATAAAATTTTTCCGGATTTTGGCGCATTTAACACCAGTTCGTCGATCTGAAAATCCGTGAGCATGTTATTTAACAACGCTTCGATTTGTTTTACACGACCGGTCCTTAAAAAAGTTCTTGAACTTATTAATCCAGATTGATGAAAATAATGAATGATTTTATACCCCGCGCTTTTTGCTAATCCTATAATCTCCGACTCATCATAATTTTCGAGTTTGAAGGAATGAAGTTGAAAAATAAAGCATGGAACGGCTTCTGAAGTTTGAATCCTTCCCGCTTCAATGTCATGAATCAATGTTGAGAAAGATTTTTCGAGTTCTTCTTCATTATTTGGTGCTTTTTTATTTTTTTTCGTCGATTTCTCCCTCTTTTGTTTTCATTTATTTTCTTTATTTTTGTACTTGATTACATCTCCGAGAGTTTTCATCGGGCCCTCATTTTCATCGGCAAAATATTCTTTATAGATTTTGGCGGTCTCAATGTCTTCCGAAGTTTCGATGATCTCGGTCAATTTTACGTTAAATTTTTCTTCTATTCTTTTGGCAAGAGATATGGGTAATGCGACTTTTCCTTTTTCCACTCTCGCATAATAATTTTGTTTTTCTTGAATAGCCTCTGCAAATTGCTGAATTGTCATGCCCAAACGCTGTCTCAATTGTTGCATGAGTTCACATGCATTGCTTTTTATGGTTTCTTGTTTAAAAGAGTGCTTCTCTTTTTCCGATACTTTTCTTTCCATTCTTCTCTCAACCGGCTTTGAAACCACTTCTTCAGGCATACTTTTTGTGATAATTTTTCGAGATGTCTTTTGCTGACTCTTTTTCACCGGAACTCCAAGGTCTTGGCAGTCTTCGCATACATACATCTCAACATTTTCGATAAGTCTCTTTACCAAGCGACCGGATTCATTCCCACAAATTTCGCATTCCATTTTCAGAACTCCATGCTTAAAAATAAACGCTAAAATTTGAATTTTTTGAAAATCGTGTCTTCTTTTTGTAAAATTTTAAATCGCAATCAAGGTCATATATATCTCTTCCATAGAATTCGTATTCCCAAATTTAATGAGATTGAATATTAATTATGAATATCGATAATATTTTACGAAATTGCAACTTTAGATAAAATTGACAATGTTAATCAATTATAAATCAAACGCACCATGCATCGTTTCCTTCAATGGCTTATTGTATTAAGCACAAATAAAAGACAAAATTGTAAATTAATAAATCGGCTAAAAGCAAATTGAATGAAAAATTTATCGATTCTGATAATGTATTGAGCCAAAACCTATATTTGAGTTAATAATCATGTTGTGTAACGAAAATAGAAAATAGATTCAGCAAAAAATAACTTCCCAATTTATTTTTGATCTTCTATTTCCGTTGGTGAAAAGAACAACGTATAGAGAATTATTTTGATAGATAGCGAAAGACGCGTAATATTAAATCGGTTTTAAAAGAAAGGAAATTATATGAGTAAGATGACATTTTCGGATGAAATTATATAAAAAAAAAAATCGTTTAATTGAGAACAGATTATGCCTATTTGATTTGATTTATTATCAAAAATCTGGGGTAGGATTATATCTTCAACGGATTTATGATTATCTTCTTTAATTTTGATTTAATTATAGATTCTATTCAATCTTTAATCGAGGGCAATGGAAACAATACTGAAATTTGATTACCGGTGATTCACTTTTTGTGATGCCGGAATACGAATAAAATTGAAGAGTACGATTGTGAGTGTGATTTAATCCGGGAGTATAGTAAGATCCGCACATGAGGATAAAAGTTCGAAAATTAAAGATCGATTTGAAAAATTGGGAATCCGATTGCAAATTTTATCCGGAGTATAGTCGAACGTGCTAAGGTATTAACAAAGCGCATGAGGTTTTGCCCATGGAAATCGAAGTACGATCTTCGAAATACTGACCTATAGGTGAATATGGCTGACTTTGGATTAGATTTTTCCTAGCTTGGGGCCTCGAACATAGATTCACCGCAATGTTTAAATATTTAAAAAAGAATTATTTAATTAGACTCCTCAAATTTTTGGGGAGTTTAGCGGAGAATTTTAAAAAGTGAGTATTATGAGTAAAGCAACCAAGAAAAAGGAATCAGCACCTGCTAAAGCTACGGCTAAGAAAGAATCCCGAGAATCCTTTATTGCGAAAGCACCGATCCGACGATTGATGAAAAATGAGGGAGCCAATTTAGTGGCGGAAAAAGCGGTTGATCTCCTTATTGATAAATTGACCGATCTCGCTACCAAAGTCACGAAAAATGCAATTAAATTGATGAAAGATGACAACCGAAAGCGAGTAACGGCCGCAGATGTGCAAATGGCAGAAAGAATGTAAACGTAGCATTCTAAGCCATAAGAGAATTTATGTAAAATATTTTGAACTCAACAAATTTGTTTTTTCTTTCAATTTTAATTTTTATCGAAACATTCATGCATTTTCAATAGAAATATTATCATTATTTCAATTTTAAAAATCGGTAAAAATATCATTTATACAACCGAATGTGAATCTTTTTGCGGGGCGAAATTTCAATTCAAACACGGAGGGAGGGTTTACAAACATACCTATTTTTTACGCATAATTCTCATTTGCGTTGAA
>CAZUTM010000051.1:0-28092 GCA_964623665.1 uncultured archaeon | reverse complement strand
CTCGGAATTTCGACAAGGCGCATCGCTTGTCCCAAGATCTCTAATTTTAGTTCGTATTAAAACAGAAGATGAGTCATTTGCAACCATTGAGCCCGATCCGGAATTGATCTCCAAAACAGATGGAAATTGGGTCAATTGCTCATATCAAGAAACAAAAGTCGAAAAGGAATATCTCTTCCGAGTGGTGAAAAGCACCGATATGATCCCATTTGGCCTTATTTCACATAATTTAGCCTTTTTGCCCATCGAAAAATGCTCAAATGCTGCAGTTGGGACAATAGGGGCAGATGCTGCAAATCCCGAAGAAGGGACAGATCCAGAGAACAATACAAAATATTCAACAAAGATATCGAAAGCTTTGGGTTTAAAGCATTTTCAGATGATTTCCAAGATTTACGAACAGAATCAAAAAGATCATGCCAAAATTCTCACTTTAGAACAGCGGTTAAACTACGGCGGCGCCCTCACGAAACCCGAGCAATATTCCGCGATGAAAATAATATATGCCGGAATCGGTACCATCGTTAAATCTTGCTTTCTCAAGGAACCCTTCATCATTGATACAAGCGTGTATTATTATGTCCCCAAATCCGAAGATGAAGGATATTACTTGCTCGCATATATGAATTCAAATGTTATCACCGAAAACGTAAGATTGATCGGGAGCACCGGGCAATCGGGGTCTTTGCGAAACATCCATAAAACCCCATTGAAATTTGGATTGCAAAAATTCGATCCCAAAAATAAAACGCACTTAAAATTAGCAGAACTCGGAAAAACCGCAGAAGGAATAGTTAAAGACATAATTAACAAGCAAAAACTCAAGAGCAATAATGAAATAAGCCGAATCAAAATACAGAATATAGTTTTACAAGACAATAAATTGAAAGCAATTGTCCGAGAAATTGATAAATATCTCCAAAATGATTATATTGGTAATGAAAAAGAAAAGTAAAACCGCGGAGAAGAAAGCGATCAGTGATCTTCCTTCAAAAATGCTCGATTTGATTATTAAAATAGATACTGAAAAAGGCCTTGATTACTCCGCGTTCGACGATTTGTTTCTGGTTCATAATGCTCTGCCGGAAATAGATTTTCAGAAAATAGACTTGAAATCAAAATTCCTCAACAAGAAAATCGATATGCCTCTTTGTATTTCACCCATTACCGGCGGAGAAGAAGGCTTGATCATGTTTAATAAAATTATAGGTTTAATTGGAAAAACATTAAATATACCACTTTTCTCTGGAGATCAGATTTATGCAATTAGAGATTTGAGTATTCCCAATAAAGATAAAATCATTGAAAGCTACAAAGTACTGCGTGATGAATCTCCAAGCGCGCCTATCATCGCCAATTTAAAGGCTTCCGATCTACTCTTCCATAAAATAACGCCATCAGAAGTCCAAAAATGTATTGATATGATAGGTGCGGATGCGATTTCCTTCTATTTATCACCCGTCATTGATGTTGTGTTAAATCCTTCGAATGCTTCCTACTCTGGCCTTATAAAAAAAATCGAATCCATAAAAAATGAAATTTCGGTGCCGATTATCATCAAAGAATACACCGCGGGTCTATCGCATGATGTGATTAGAAGACTTTGGGATATTGGCGTTGAAATGTTTGATGTATCAGGTTCTGGTGGGACGAATATGTGTAAATTAGTCATGCGAAAAAATTTTTCTGCAGCGACCAAACAGATCGCCGGCCCTGAAATCACACCATTCGACAACTGGGGGATTCCGCAAATTTGGTCTCTCATGGACATTAAATTGAGAAAAGAGAATTCTCAAGTACCCATTATTCTCAGCGGAGGGGTTCGCTCCGGAGACCACATTGTGAAAGGCTTAATATTAGGTGCAGATTATTGTGGAATTGCATTTCCCGTTGTTTCCGAAATCTATGAAGACATAAAATATCCAAAAGAGCATAATCTCGAGAATTTTTTGAGTAAACTAGAAGACGAATTGAAAATCACCATGTTCCTTCTTGGTTTTCGCAATATCAATGAGCTAAAAGAGAATGGAAAAAATAAAATGACAATATTTGGGAAAACACTTGAATGGATGCGGCAAAGAAATCTCAATCTATTCACAAATCAATAAAAACCATTCCAAAGTACAGAAAATAGAATGATTTAAAAATATCTCAAATCGCAAAATTCCGATTTTTTCAAAATTCTCGAATGTTGAAGTACAAAACGGCTAAAAATATAATCAAATGGTAATTATCAAAAACAATATGAAAAGCAAAGCATTGGGTACGCTATTTTTAAAACAAAAATATAAGAAAAAAATCCGAACATTGTCTGCTGTATTTCTATTTCTTGTTCTAATAACACTCCCTCAATTATTAGAATTCAATGGGCTACATAATCAAGATCAGCGGAAAAAGACATACCAACAAGAGACTATAGGCAATCCAATAATTCCCGAGGGTTCGCAATTGGGTTCCAATCAAGTATTTGCAAGTTTCAATAATACCCAAAGTGCAATCACTGCAATTTCAAAAAATGGAACGATAATTTATACCGGCATCTCGATTAATGTTTCCGGAGTCTTTCAATATAATATTTCTGCATATTCGGAAACCGGAATCATGATTTGGTCCTATCAGAGCGTTGGAAATTATTCAAGTACCGTCCAGAAGATGGTATTGAATTCTGATGACTCTTTGCTTTATATTCTTGGGGACTATTATAATTCTACAGAGAACTTTGATGAATGGAACGTTTTTCTTGCGGTTCTATATACCAATAATGGCACGAAACTCATTGAGAAAACAATAGGGGCCGGCAATGGTATGAATGATTTCGGTGTGACTTTGGTCTTAAGCCCTTCAAACAATTCTCTGTATATCGTTAGTACGTATCAAAGAGTTATAATAACAGAATTTGCTTATGAAACGATTGATATGATTATGCTTTCCAAATTAAGTCTCAACGATTTCTCTATTGTTTTCACCAAATTGTATTCCGATACCTATTCTATCACCCCAATTGCGGCAATTCTCACTTCGGATGAACGATTTTTATATATCGGTGGGAATCGAATGGTTGATCCAAGAAACGGCAGGATTTTCTTACATAAAATAAATGCAAACGGAGAATTGGTGTCATTATCTCAGTATTCACCCAATCGAAATCTTTCTCTTTCTGATATAACATTCAATGAAGCGGAGGACAAGATCTATGGAATAGGTACGATGATCTCCTCTTTTGCTAATGTGACATTATTTACTTTTGATATGAACGGTGAGGTTATCCAAGAATTTTCCTTTGGACAGCTCGATCGGGGGGATTATGGGAGACAGATATTACGAAATCCTTCCAATAATACATTTTATATCTCCGGTTTCAGAATCTTATATGGCCCACAAGATCAAATGGGCGTGTCTTCTTTCATCGGGGAGATTGATGAATTTCTAAATATCTTATGGATCAATTATACAATTGAATCGGGAATAGGGTATTATCAGACTTATTATCATTTGACAGTTGACCTTAGCAATCGATTCTTCGTGAGTTCGGAATATTTGATGACCCCAAATTTCGGGGAAAATTTCACAATATCTAAGCTGGAAGTGCTATATCGCCCGATTAGACCTCAATTGAATATCAACATAACCAATCCCATCCGCGAACCCTCAATCCTTTTATTTTGGAATAATATCTCTAACGCCAACAATTATAGTATTTACGGCTCAGAATATCCATTTGAAACAACGAATCAAGCGAATTTAGTTATTGAAAATATTCAAGGCCTTAATTATTCCTTGTTATTAAATGAAACGACATATAGATATTATCGCTTGACCGCCAAGAATGATTTTGGAGAATCATTACCCTCGAATCTAATCGAAACCATCTATCTAAGTCAAGATGCACCATATTTACAAAATCCATTCAATTATATGACGCAATATAACTATTCAATCAACGGAACAACATATTATACGATAAATCAATCGTTGAGACTTCAATGGGATTCTACGGGAGCGGATTATTATTTGATTCTCCGTAATGGTTCCATGATTGAAAACACCACAAACACCGCGTTCTTTGAATCTGCGAATTACGAAGGAATATGGAATTACTCTGTTGTTGCACAGACTGCCGGGGTCAATAGCACGCCATCGAATCATTACTTAATTCGCTTTCTCATTCCACCACAATCAGTGTCGCTGAATATTAAATCAGAACAACCGATTATTCAAAATATCACATTAAATTGGACCCAATCGCCAAATGCAAATTATTATCGCGTGTATGTTTCCGGTGCCCCTTTTTATATAAACGATTCTCTAAAATTTATGGTTCCGGTTTCCAATACTACAGAGAACGAAATAAATATTACGGTATCTTTTGAGTCCACATTTTATTTCATTGTTGTTGCGGTTTCTGATAATGGATCTTCTCAGATTTCTAATATCGTCTCGAGTTTTGTATATATGCCAATTCTCACACCCGATCTCTTTAGCACAACCAACAGAACGTCCACACGATCTGCGATCATTCGTTGGTCAAACACCGAAGCGCAGTATTATTTGATTTTCAGAGAGAAAGCGCCATTCAGTTCCACTGATGGGCTTGAACCTTATTTAAATATTTCAGCCACGCTTTTCCAAGACAATTATACTGAAATCGGCATTTATCATTATCGAATCATCGCCCATAAAAATGGAATCAATAGTTCTCTTTCTAATATGATTAATATTAGCGTCGAAGACCTTCCGGGCATTGCACAAATAGGATTTGAGTATCCCCGAATATTTGATGCAGGAGTATATGAACCTAATCTCTCGCCGGTTCCATACATGAATTATACCGAGCCAAATATTCGAAAAAACACAATAAATTGGTCGACCGTTGAAAATGCGGATTATTATATACTTTACAAACATATTGCACCGATTAAGTTATCGAATATTCAAGAAGCACAAATAATCGCAAATACCACATCACTAACATTCACGGATTTCGAGGTATATAATGGAGTAACCTTATTTTACGCGGTTCGAGCATATAACTCTTCTGGTTTGGGCGGATTATCTCAAGTCATCAATATTACTCACTTATTTGCACCCGATACTCTTAATATCACCGCTCAAAAATCAACGAATAGAACGATAATCCTCTCTTGGGATCCCGTCACGATAGCGCCAAGCGCGGTATTGCTTCTATATAACACAACTACAATAGATGAGACTCGTAAATTCAATCTCTTAAACGGATCCAACGATATTAACGTATATATTCCCTTGAATTCAACAAATATCACGATTGAAGCACGAATCGGAACGTACTATTATGCATTAGTAGGAATCAATGAATTCGGATTCAGTAACCTCTCGAATGTTGTTGTAGTTACACAAGATCCGGTTCCATATCAACCGATATTATCGAATTTGCCCGAAAAACAATATAATAAAACGATCTCATTAAACTGGACCGCACAACCCATGGCCCAATATTATGTCTATCGCTCAACGGCCCCTATCGTAGAATCAGAATATCTGGAACCCTATGCAATCACATCAAACAATTATTATATCGACACTGTTGAAACAAGTGGAATCTACTACTATTCGGTAATTGCATTTAATGCGACCGGCAACTCTTCTATGAGTAATGTGGTCCGGACTGAAGTGGTTAACCGACCGATCACCCCCTCTCTCAATGAAATCTCTAACGCAGTCAATGCACTCAATATTTCGTGGATAGACCCGTTTGATTATAATAATTACTCGATAAAAATTAGTATCTATCCCGATTTCTGGAATACAAACGCATCATTATGGATTCATAATATAACCACAAAAGAATTTCAATTTTCGGCGAATTTCACGGCAACATTTTATGTATGGGTTATTTCATATAATGCTTCAGGACCTTCTCTCAATGGAACCTACAAATCTGCAACGCTTTATTATATTCCTTCGCCGAGATTGTGGTTTGTCGGATTTGGTATCTTTGTTGACCATGAAATCGAATTCTTCATCGACCCGCTAGAGCACGTACAGCAATTTGAAGTTTTTCGTGGAACCCAACCGATTTCAAATATATCCGGCTTGACACCTTGGAAAATTATAGATTACACCACCACCTTTAAGGAAAACATAACCGATTTGGGCCCATATTATTATATCTTTGTACCGAAAAATCAATACGGGAAAGGCCCGCAATCCAATATGATTCAAATCGACCGAAATGATAGACCCAAAACCCCACGAATTTTAAATGCAACCGTCGATGAATATAACTCGGTAACCGTGACTTGGGAATCGCTTGACCCAGCATGGATTAGTGGATACAGAGTATTCTACTCACGCAATCCGATTACCAACACCACAAATCCCTCAACATTAATCAGTTCGGGAAATTTGGATCGAACCAGAACCGAATTTAAATTCATTCATATTGGGTATGGAAAGTTCTATTTCGTGGTGTGCTCCTTTAACGCATCCTCGTTGAGCTACTATTCTGCGGTTATCGAATTAGATATAGAAAACAAGATTCCCGAAAGAACCCCGATGCCATTCTGGCTTCTCTACCTAGTCGGTGGAATCACAATGGCGGGGGTAATAACCTACGCATTGGTGATGAGAAGCCGTAGAAAAACCGAACGAATGCTTGAATCGCTCCAGTGAGCAAAAAACCCAAAATTTTTTATTTTTTCAATGGCTTTTCCTATTATATAAAAACAAAGGTCTCGTCGCCTAGAATGGATAGGGCAGCTGCCTCCTAAGCAGTTTTCCGCAGGTTCAAATCCTGCCGGGACCGCTTTTTATTTTGATTTGGAATTCTTTTTGAGGTTCCGGCGACCTACAGAATTTCAAAAAACCCTTCTCATTTCCCGAAGAACCGCCATCAGATGATTAATCCATCATCTAAAAACGCAGAAATATTATGCGGGATTATCTGCTTCAAGATTGAATTTGTAATATTTAAAGTTAGGAAAAAAAAAGCATATAAAAATCGATTTATAACTTCAAATTTTTCTTTATTCGTTCTTTCACGGGCATACTAATATCAGGAACAAATTTTTGTCCCGTTATCATTTCATAGGATTGAATATACCGCATCGCAAGCTCCACTTTTACATCATCGGATATTACCGGAGGTTCGCCATCACCTTTAAAACCTTTGGACATGAGCCACGCTCTGAAGAATTCTTTATCCAAAATATCAGGTTCTTGCCCGGCGTTGAATTTCTTCTCATAGGTATCCAAAATCCAAAAGCGGGAAGCATCGGGTGTGAAAATTTCATCGATCACAATAACATTCCCTTTTTCATCATAACCGAACTCAAATTTACAATCGACAAGGATGAGCCCGTTTTTGGCGCAGTATTCTTGGCCAAATTTAAACATCTTGATGGTCGCTTCTTCCAATTTGGAATATTGCTCTTCGGGAACCAAACCTTGCTTGATGATTTCTTCTCGGCTGATGTTCATATCATGGCCAACTTCGGCTTTTGTGGTTGGCGTGATTACGGTTTCAATCTTTTGATTCTTCTTCAGCCCTTTAGGAAATTGTATTCCGCAGATATCATTACCCGCTTGATAATCCCGCCAAGCCGAGCCTGTTATATAGCCCCGCACGATCATTTCTATCGGAAATGTTTTACAGTTTTTCACACGAACCACATTCGGATCAGGTACGTTAATAATATGATTGGGCCAAATATTCTTGGTTTTTTCAAACCAAAACACGGACATCTGGTTTAATAATTGCCCCTTAAACGGAATCGCGGTCAATACACGGTCAAATGCACTCAATCGATCGCTGCTGATGATCGTTCGAATTCCATCATCTGAAATGTAATTATCCCGAACCTTTCCACGATATTTTTTACCCAATTGAGGAAAATCACTTTCAACGAGGGTATTAGAAAGGTTTGCACGGATTATTTCCTTATCCACCATATAAAACCGCTATAAAAAAACATTACCACCCTAAAAAACATTTTTTATTTTTTTTTCGCTGTTGAATTTACGATATGAAGACACCTATTAACCGAAACCGGAAATTAGACACTGTATAATTCATATTTGCGCTTTCAAGCAACGGCAATAAAGTTCAATTATTGTCATCTTTTTTCATAAAAGCCATCGTGAAAAGTCTCGACGGGGTATTTTTTCTTATTCTTTTCGAGTTTTTTCAAAACGGATTGAGTTAAATCCATATTCAACGAATTTACAAGGGAAATCAAATAGATAAACACATCGGCAATTTCTTCTTTTAAACTTTCAATTTTGTCATTGGCCGGATACTCGGATTTGTTAAAGAGAAAAATTTCAAGAAGTTCCGCCGCTTCAATATTCAAAGCAATCGCAAGCTCCCTAGGCGTATGGAAGGGCTTCCACCCTCTCTCTTGTACAAATCGATCAATTTCCGATCTAAAAAAATCAATAGTCAAAGATTTGTCATCTCTTGTATTTACATCTGAGCGATGTGCACCGCTGACCGATTGTTTGTCGCCGCCTTCAGAGTTCATACTTTATTAAATCATGTGTTTCTTGAAAAATTTATTAATAACGGCTAAATAGGAATCTCCGAGCCATTTAGGTCCATCGAAATTTGCTGCGGGGATGAAAATAAGTTCCGACCCCTTAATTTCTTTATGAAATTCTCTCAAAAACCCGCGGGGAACGATTTCATCAAGTTCTCCACCTATTACCATTTGAGCGATTTTCAATCCTTTCACTTCCTTTTTTTCCCTAATTTTCTCGATATTCCGAATTATTTCATGCTCCTTTTCGTGATCAGGGATAGATTGAATGAGAGAGAGGATAACGGGGTTTTTTAAAAGAAGAGAAAGAATTCGGGATATCACTTCCTTGAATTTATGGTCATCATAAATCCAATCGGTAGCATTTTGCCTCAAATTCAAAGGAATTTGATTCCAAAAGATTCTCTGAATATCATTTTCAAGAAAATGGTGCGAGCCATTCATCACCACTAAAGATCTCACCAGTCCGGGATTCTTTTCAATAATCGCTAAGGCCGTGAGACAACCTAAAGAAGAATGACAAAGAATAGAGTCAATTTTATTTAAATTATACATTTTTAGCGCATTTACAATTTTTTCTGCAGCCAATTCATGGATTGAAACACGCATATCTGTGGGTAATTTTAAATCGGGAAAAAAATTATCAAAAGATTTGCATGCAAATATGTTGTTATTTGTTTTTAACCCTTCGATGATATTTTTCAGCATAGAGAGGGAAGACTCCCATCCAGCAATAAATATAAAGGTTTTGGCTCCGGGTTCCTCCGATTTGAAAATCTTGATAAAATCTTGCAAAATAACCGACCAAAAAAAGGATAAAAAAGATTTAAAGCTTCTTTTGAATTCTTATTACATCTTTTGGAGCCAAGATTCGACCTCATCGTTTAATTCTTTAATTTCTTGCTCGCTCATATATTCTTGAGGCTTTTTAGCAATTAAACGCGCTTTTTTCGAGAATTCGAATACCAAACGATTGAATCCATATTTACTAACGATGTATTCCTTCAGTTCCTCCAAGGCTTTCCCGATATATTCTTTGGGCAAAGAAGCAAGTCCACCTTTGATGGTATTGTACTTTTCTTTAATATCGGTCGCCATTTCTGGATTGATCACCATTTTTTGCGTAGTGGAAGGTTTCTCAATTTTCACTTGTCCCATATCTTCGGTCGAAACGGATATAGCCGCCTTGGGCTTATCTTTTGGTAATTCTTTCATCTCTTTCTTAGGGGCAGGGGCGACACCTTTAAGATCCTCCAAAGATTTAACCTGCTTGCCTTTTAACCAACATTCTTCCAAAACTGGATTCAGATATTTAATATGTTGGTCTAAAATTGAGCCGATGCCCGCAACGTTCAACCCCGAAACGGCACCCACGATGATCTCCTCGAAATCCTTGGAAACTCCCCATACATCTCGACCATCATAGTTTCTAATCTGGACGTTCGAGAGATTGATGAATTCATTCACAATTTGCATCGCACGTTTGGATTCCGGATTGATCGCCGCACATAAACGGATATTAATTCGAGAAGAAAGGGTTTTTAACGGAATGATGTCAATATCCTCAATTTCGGGGGCTACAATGAATATCTTTGATTTCACCCGCTCAGAGATCATGGCGATTTCTCCGATCATGGCATCCGCACCTTGAACGAAGAAGACCTCCTCAAACCGTTGGCCGGATTCCAATGCACGATCCCAAAATGCTTTCATGGTGGCTTCGGAGTCCCATAATTGGTCTTCAATTCTGCTTAACATTTCAAAGGTATTACCAACCACCCGCTTTGAGAAAATCTCTCGAAGGTTTGCCACTTCTTGGTTAATCGCATCCGAAGCATATGAAACCTTCTTGGTGACCGATTCTAAGGTGTTTTTAATGGTTATAATAACATCATTTGAAACCCATTTTTGCATCTCATTAAAGCCGTTAACCACATCTTGAGAAGCATCTCCTACTTTCATTTCGATTTCAAGCAAAGCAACGCCCAACTGGTTTATTGCTTCTCCTTGGAACCATTCTCGAAGCGTCTTCAAAGATTTGTTTACTTCTGCACTTACTTGTTCTACCGATGATTGTGTCGCTTCCAAGGTCTTGGAGATCCCTTCGATCGCATCTTTCACAAACCAACCCTTTATATTTCCGAGTTCACGACGGGCATCTTCAACGGCCGTCTTCAGTTTCACTTGCATTCCGGTTAAAATCGTCGATAGTTGCTTCACAACGGTCTCCTCAAACCAATTTCCCAACTCCGCAATTCGGTTGACCACATCTGAACTCGCTTGAATGGCTCCGGTTTCCACTTCACTAAGGGAATTCGCCAAATCAACGGTAACCTCATTAGTAATCCATGCTTTCAATTGATTGAATCCTTGCGTGACGCCATAAGATGCTTGTGAAACTTTAGCATTAATGGATTGCAAAGTATTTGTAAGCCCATTTACAACCTCGGAGAGCAACCAATCACGCAAGCGCGTGAATGAGTTTAACACAGCTGTTGACACCGAATCGGTTTTTATCATTACTTTACTGATGATTTGTTCAACACCATCAACCACATCGGACATAAACATCTGTCGAATCTTTTCCAACTCATCGCTAAGAGTTTCGCTGATAAATGCATTGATAAAAGGATTAAAGATGTCCTCATAAAGTCGAAACCAATTTCCGAAATTCTGTTTTGTCGTTTTTATCAAATCGGATTTTACGTTTGTTAAGGTCCTTTCAAAACGTTCGAATTGCCCCGCGAGTTCTTTGGGAATATTATCCCGAAGATCCATCATGAAAAGTTTCATCTCGTTAAGCCCGGACAGATTCTTGAATTCAGATTCAAAACGCATAAAATCGGTCATGGTTTGTTGCGGAATTGTATTCGTGATATTCTCAACAAATGCAGAAAATTCCTGTAATTGTCTCAATTGACTGAAATTCCGTTCAATAGAAGCGAATTCGGACTCAATTTTTTGGGGAAGTGATTGTTTGACCGCGGAAACATATTGTTTAAAACCTTCAAGCCCCGCAACCTTCCGAAATTCCTCTTGAAACATCGTGAAACTTTTCTTTAATTGCGGAGGCACCTTTTCATTGATATCCTTGAACTGAGCTGAAATTTGGTCAAGTTTCTGTATCTCACCAATCCCAGTCTCGAGATGTTCAAATCTTTGGGTCAATTCTTTAATGGCTCGTTCTCGGATGGTAGAAACAAACCGTCTGAACTCATCCATATTCGACAATTTATCGAATTGGTTTTCCAAAGCGGCAAATTTTTGGGCTAACTCTTGCGGCGCAGACTCTCGCATTTTTTCGATATAGGTTTTAAACTCTTCTAATTGTTTAAAACTCTTGAATTTCTCCGCAAACCCGCTGAATTTCTCAAGCATCGCATTCGGAATATCTTGTTCAATAGAGACTACGAAATCCTTGAAATCTTGAAGCCCAGACACTTTACGAAAACCCGCTTCAAACTCATCAAACTCTTTTTGGAGCTGGGAAGGAACACTTTTCCGCAAATCGGTAATGGTCGCACGGAACTCCTCCAACTGCTTAAGCATAGCTGCATAGGGCGGAACGGCTTGATAACGAATAGTTCTCCCGGGAATTTCCATCAACAAACCCGCTTTTATAAGATTATTCGTTACACGCATCGCACCATCGTAATCACCTTCAGCGATGCCGGCGTGTTTCCCAATCTCGGTTGCAAGACAAACGCCTTTACCTGCAACAGAAAAATAAGCACGGATCTCGTTTTCTGTCAAGCCCAAGCGGCTTAATGCCCGAGTCTCATCAATTTCCTCATTGTGGATGGGTAAATTTGACATGATAGATAATTCGTTTTAAAAATTTAAATAATTTCAAGTTCAAATAGTATCAATGTCAAGTGAAGCTGAAGTTCAGAATATTCTGACCGAGTTGAAAAAAATTAAAGGAATCCATGGCGCCGCGCTCATCGATAAAAGCGGTCTCATTGCCGGTTCCGCATTGCCGGGTTGGGTTGATGATCAATCCGTTGCTGCAATGGTGACCTTAATTCTCAAGGCCTCCGAAAGGGCCACAAAAGAACTTAACCAAGGCCAGTTTGTCCGTGCGATCATCGAAAATGAACGGGGAAAACTCTTGTTTTCCGAGTTAGGGGATAAAGCAATTGTAGTTATCACCACCGTTGATGCAAAACTTGCAATTATCAACCTAAAATTGGATGCCGCACGACAAGCATTAATGAAGAAATAAAAATGTTTAAATTTGATTCGAAAAGGACAATCTCGAAGACCATTACGTTGTGAACGACCCCGTGAACTCGGAGGGCAAACATTTTTTCGTCCTTTTTTTTATACGACGATTCAAAACCCATGATGAAAAAAGAATCTCTATGATTAAAATTAGATTATTTTTGAAGCGATTCAGCGGAAGTCTTCAAAAATAAAATTTCTTGTTCCATCTGTTTGTTGATTTTCAATAGTTCGTTGTACTTTTTACTATATTCCCGCAATTCATTAATGATAAGATTCAATTCATCAATTTTCTTGTTCAATTCCACATTTTCTTTTATTTTAAAATCGAGACGCTGCTGAATAATGTCAGATCCGATTTTATCTTGAACCGCGGCCTTTCTCATTTGAGCATCCAGTTGATCCTTTAAAACGCTGATATCCACTTTGAGAAGAGTATTTTCTTTTGAAACTGCACGTAACGACTCTTGGAGATGGGTTACTTGATTTGTAAGCTCATCTCTCTTTGCAATTATTTTTTTATATTCTTCTTCCGAAATTTCCATGTAAGTCCCCCACATTCATCAATTTTTTCAAAAAGGAGCAATCAAAAAAGGGGTTATTGTGGATTCGTATCTCCGGATCCGAATAATTGGCTGGGTTTGATAAGATGTTCCGATTCTTTTTTGTCTTTCTTTTTCTTACCCGGAACATATCCATAAATTTCTGGTTCGGCTTGTTGTTCACCCGTCGAATCCATGGCTGCGGGTTCTTGTGCACCGAATCGGCCTCCCAAACTAATTGATTCGCCCTTTTCTACCTTCTTCGAAGACGCTACACGAACGCCGCCTTCCGAAATGGAGCGAAGTTCCTGCATGACATTCTCCAAGTTCATTGATTGCAAACTCTTGCCCATCGTATTCATGATCTCTTTCAAGGAAGCGCTGGTCTCTCTGATTCCCTCGGGGTTCACACCCGTTAACATCGCATCCAAACTTTTTTCGACCGTATCATTCAACTTTAATAGAGATTGATGTATCTTTTCCCAATTCTTATCCATGTTTTCTGCGATTTTATTAATAAAACTAATAACTTCATTAGAGAATTTTACATGTTCCTCATACCTTTCGTTATCCAATGACCTTAAACTTGAAATCAGAACCATTAATTGCTTGATTTCCTTTTTTACATCTTCGCTCATGATTGAATTGGAATTGGAGTTTGAAATTTATATATTTTTGCAGAAGAAAACAAAAAATCGGGCATTTTGAAAAAGAGGGCTGTATAAAGCAAATATTCTGTGAGAATTATTGGCCGTCTTCAAGTTTTGCATCTAAAACCGTGACTTTAAGCGCACCGCCTTTCTTTTCCAAGATCTTCGTAAACTCTTCCATTTGAATTTTCGGCGTGGGACTGATCACGGTCCACTCGGCTTGTTCACCCTTCTTTATGACCACAGTTTCCCCATATATCAACGAAAGACCCATTTCAGCAAACACAGAGGCAATCCTCGCTAAGGAGCCTGGAACATCCGGTATGAGAATCTGCATCTTCATGAAGGCCCCTTCTTCGGTAAAAGGAAGCGGAATCAGCTTGATTTCTTTAGTCTCCGAATCGCTTATAGCCATAATCTGCGAGTTTTCAACAAGGCCCAAGGCTTTTCTCATCGAACGCGGGATAACTATCCGACCTCTCGAATCCACTTTCAAAATCTCTGTGTGCTTCATTGGCTCACCATTAATTATTTTATTTATCGTTAATTTATAAATAATACGCTTTGTTGAGTTTGAAATTTTTTCTTCTATAGAATACTGAAGCCAAAAAATTTTTAATTTCGTAAAAATGAATAAAGACGTGAAAAAAAAACTCGATAAAATCGACATTGAGATTTTGTCCTATCTGGATAAAGATTCGAGACAGCCGGTTAAACAGATTGCCGAAGCAATGAAAAAAAAAATATCCACGATATATCATCGAATATCTCGCCTCAATGATCAAAAGATTATTACCGGGTACTACGTTTCTTTGAACCCCGATTATTTAAATATTGAAAGAATGAACGCCATTCGAATATTCTTGAAAAAAACTTTGATTCCGAAATTCAATGAAAAATTTTTATCAAGTTTTGGGCAGTTTTTATGCACAGAAAATCCCGATATTGCATTTTTGGCAAGTGAACAGAACGCAGAGTCCATTTTCACAATATGTGTTCACCCCGATGAAGCGTCCGAAACAAATTTCATCAAGAAAATCAAGGCAAACCCATATGTCAATACAATTGAGATATATCCATTATCAAAAATTATGAAAGGTGACAGGCTATTCCAATTTTCGGATTACTTCTACAAACCGGAGGATATTATCCAATCATCCGATGATGAAAAAACAAAAGATAATGAAGAAAACCGAGATACAGAACAATTAAAAGAGGAAATGGAAAAAATTACCGAAGAAGATTTGGAAACACTCAAATTGGATGACGAGTGAAGGATAGCGCTGCTTCAAAGTTCTATCTCGAAACTTTCTTCCGAATCATCCGAATCTTTATCTGTATCATCCTCGGATTCATTCTCATCATCAGAAAAGCGTTCTTTAATTTCTTCTTTATCCAAAGGGCTCGAAATATAGGAGAATAATTTTTTCCCCTTCAGAATTTTAATGAATTTTACCGTTTCCACGGAATCCACGTAGGGATTTTTCTTTAATTCGTCGATAAACGTATTAAAGTGGGATTCTGAGCGAAAGGTACCGATACAGTGGACAAAGCCATCTTGACCGATACTTGAAAATAAGATTTCATTGTAATTTTCTGAAAGGTATTTACAAAGCGATTCTAAAAACATGGAGTCCAGCGGCCCGGAAACCATCTTTTTCACCTTAATCTTTAAATTATAATTATTTATAAATCCGAGCTCATCTGGGTTTAAAATGATTGTGAAACTGTTTAATATATTCGATTCTTTTAATTTATGCAATCGATGATAAATCGTGGAGGTTTTAACATTCAATTCCTTGGCGAGATTCTTTAACGAGATTCGGGAATTCTGTTCCATTGCAATTAATAACGCATGATCGATTTTATCTAACGCCATTTGATCGCCTCAAAAATAAAGAGGTGATACGCTCCTAAATATATATGCTTTCAAATGGTTAAAAAAAAAGTGAATAAATTATAATTTCGCGTTAAAAAGTTGAACAACTTTTGCTACAGTTTTTAACCTTCGACCATCGCCCATACAGAGTTCATCTGATATTCCCAAAATCAAATTCGGAAAGAATAGATCCAAGATTTTTTTGGTTTCTTGTTCAAGTCTCGATTCGGAAAACTCTTTCATAAATAGGGTTGCCGGAATCAAATCCAATAAAATTTTCCCCGAATCTTTTGTGTACTTGTATAATTCTTCCAAATCCACATCTCCTTGCGGAGGCGGTGTTAAGGCTTCAATCCCATCCATTGGAAGCTCCGACAGTAACGGCAAAAGTGTTTTAAATGAGCCATCAATATGGATAAAAGAGAATTTCCCGGAATTTTTTAACATTTTAACTCTTGAATGATAATATTCCATCAAGTATTTCTTGAAATATGTGGGGGGTGCGAGGTTTCCATCGATATTTTCTCCAAAATTGACCCATTTTAATGGAGATGGGCAGATTTCATTTTGGTATTGTTTTCGGTCCCATTCTTCAAGTGCATTCATGAAGGATTCCATTTCTTTGGGATTCCTTCGTAGAAAAATAACCGTTTTCTCAAATCCAATGTAGTTGATTACACATTTCATGTATGGACTTCTAAAATAATATGCGGTAGGCAGTCCAAACTCCGGGCTCATGATTTCCATGGCGAGTCTATAGCCATCTTGATTGAAACGAAATTCGGTGTTTTCCACCCAATATTGCACAACCTTGAGATCTTCAATCTTTTTTACCCAGTGGTCGAAATTGTACCCATTTTTTGATGTTTGTGAAATGCTGCCTACGGGCGTTTCAAGAACTTCGGTGGTACTTCCATCATCGTTTTTTATTCCTCTACGCTTTATATTTGCTTCGGGCTTTGCACTTTCGTGAAAAAGATGTATTCCGATCTCACCGGAATAGCGAATCGAACATCCGATATCTTCTGCGATTTCGAGAATATCTTTGCCAATATATTCTCTGGGCGTATATTGCTCGAATTGGTGATAATTAGCGAGATTTGCGGGAACAACGTAATGATTAAACCAATACAAGTACCGTGGCTGCCAAATAACTCTGTCGTAAGATTTGTGGTTAAAACAGTCAATTATACAATCTGCATAACTTTTCATTAAAGAAATAAGCGCAGTTATGAATTAAAAGCTTTCTTGGAAATGAAAGAAAACGAAAAAAGAAATGAAAGATCATGCTTACATAAAAAAACGGCCAAAAAAGCCGTAAAAAAATTTCAAAAGAAGTTTCGATGAACCGAATTATCCACGTTCTGTTTAGCACGCGGATATCCGATGGGAATGCCCCTTTCCCTTATGATTTTTTATGTTTGTCCTGCTGATTTTGAAATCATATCGGCGGCTTCTGACGGTTGCTTCGCCGGATAAGAATGTGCAAACATCCTTGCATAAGCCATTCGTGTTTTCGGATCCGAAAACTTCTCTATCGAATCATGCGACCATTGGGCACCTTCGGGCAGAATTCCGATGATATCCATTTTGTTCTTGATTAGGGTTCTTACAACGATAGGAAGGAGTTCCGGATTTTGGGATTGCTCAAAGCTTGCAAATAAAAGACAATCTTCGGTTTGTGTATCGAACGCGGAACCCGTTTTTAATAAGAATTTTTCGATATTCATTTTTTTATCTTCGATCATCTTTGCTAGACTCAAATATCGTAAATGTGATAACGAAGCGGTTTTGATTTCAGCGGGTAATTGTGCTGCGGATTGAGCGGAAACAATTGAAGGGGCATGAATCAGTGCGGAACCCGTTTTTTTACTGGTGGAGATGATGGGTTCTGAATATTCGGGAAGCAATCGGAGTTGATTGAGTCCCATAATGTTAGCCGAGTCTTGCAATGTACCGCCCGAATCAAAGAATTCTTTATTAAATAGATACACGAGGAGTCCTTGAGCGTGTTGAGGGCCGAAATAAGGATAATCAGATGCAAAAAGGAGATATTCGGACCATTCTCTCGAATCATTATAGAGTTCTGTATGTTTCTTCTTTATATTATTTTGGTGGAACCATTTTCGATAATCCGCCAAGAACAAACCAGCACCTTTGCCGTGAAGCATACTGAGATCGCCATATACTCCGGGTTTGGTGATTGCACGATATACCTCTTCATCGCCTACATTTCCTTGAGCAAAGTGTGCAATGATGACCTTAAGTCTCGGCATGAGATGTGGTGCTTTTGATTTTAGGTAATTTTTCGTTTGATCGTAAAGATTCGAAATGTCCAAAATGGATTGTTTTCCTCGGGTGTCGAAAATGACGGGCCAATTGTATTCGGCCGCTTTTGCCAAACATTCCACAGCTTGTTGTGAAACAACTTTATCTACCCATCCTTCAGACCTCGGATGTAATTTCATCCCCCGGATACGCAAATTTGCATGAACATATTCCATCTCCCATAACGCTTTGGGTCCTTCCATCGGGTCGCATCTCATGTATCCAATCGTCCTTAAACTATTCGGGAACCGAGATACGGTTCGGTGTACATTTATATTACTGGCATGATAAAGAGCTTCGGGCATTTTATCCCTGTACACATCTTGAAATGGAAACATTACACCCATATCGATGAATTTTTGATGGGAGAGCCGGTCAAGATAGCCTTGATGCGCCGGATTGACTTTTACCATCGCATCGTAAAGTTTTTGAATAAATGGGTGAGTTTCAAAATCGAATGTAAGTTTCACCCGTTTTCCTTGAATTGTGGTGGTGAAGCTTTTTTCTGATTTTCCTTCATTCCATAGGTTTTGAATCATATACTCTGTTTTGGTCCAAAAATCATAGGTTCCGTTCGGTGCATTCGGATTCATCATTTCTGCATGATCGACATCCTTTCCAATATGGGAGTGTGCATCGATCACCAAAAAGCGATATGTCGAGACCGTTCCTCCCTCTTCAACATGAACTTTTAACATTTTTTTACTCACCCATTATCGAATAAAATTTTGGATAAAAAATGAATTTAAATAAATCTGGTCACTATCGCATATAATCGGGCAGCGTCAGCGGTCCGGTCAATGGATTTGCGATTGGGTCTTTACTGTATTCTTTTGTGAAATAAATCAATGCGTTTAATACATTGGGCTCCTTGCCTTGTTGTTGTTCGTAATGATATACCGAAAGTTGATATTCCGCTTCGGTCAAAGGAGGCTGTGCATAATCGATGGAACCGAATACGGATTGTAAAAGCGGCTTCATAAACGGAGAATACAGATAATTCAATTCCATCAAAACATCTTTGAGATACAAGAACATCCTTTGAACCGCTTGGAAGAGGTATCTGTTTGGATCTGCATCGGGACCGATATAACATTCTGCAAATTGAGGATCGTATTGCGCTAATTCTTGCTTGGTAAGGTTAACAACTTTGAAAGTTCCAATTAAACCTCTTTCAATGGCACCTCTGCGGTTAAAGGTAATGGTCTCAGCATTCACATTTGGAACCCATTTTCCTTGTTGGTTCAGTTTTCTTGCTTTGTAGCAGAACGCTTGTACAAGCAACCCAAGACCAATTCTTCGGCAAATTGATAATTGGGCATCCATAACTCGAACTTCCATGGTACCCCAATTCGTAAAAGGAAATACGTCTTGGAACCGGGCATCTTCTAAGCTTGCCTTTTGCAAAACTTGTAGGAAATAATTTAATTCATTCTCATCTCCCGTCGCAAGATAGGGGGGATATTTCTTCGGTTCGTTTGACGACAACATGGTAGTGTTATTGATTAACCGAATGCTTCGGATGCAGTTTGGACATGTATACCGGCCATCTTTGACTTTTATAACGTCTGTGGGTTTGTTATCGATTATAGGGGAGTTTACAGATAATCCAATGATATGCGGAATAAAGTTTCTGATCATCGAATATGCTTGTGCTCGTTCTTGTGTTGACGCAAAGCTTCCTATATGGTGGTGATCTCCTTGCGAAAGACCTCGATTGTATTCTTTCATGGCAGGGTTGAATGCGGATGCAACTATAAAGAGATCTTTGGGAAGAACATATGAAGCGAGATTGAAAAGGGTAGATGCCCAATAGGCGAGCTCCTCTGCATATAAGCAAGGAGGAGTCACCAATTCAAGAATGTAGGTGATTGCAGTAACGTTTCCATCTCGACCGAATGAATCGGTGCAAATTTCTTGCCCGTTTAAGTCGTAACAGAGTTTCATGGTGAGGCCTTTTTCTACGTCTCTTTCGTTGTAGGGCATCTTCTTAATTTTGTTGCGGATATAGTCCGGCATTTTTGGAAATTCCGGTAATTCATTATTAATGATTTTTATCATGACATTTTTTGCTTCTTTGGTAATTTCCTCCATGCGGAAAACCATTTGATCGCCCTCGAGGTACCGGCCTTGGGCATCACAGATAATAAGTTCCATTTCTGTGCCGTGGCTAAACGGAAGCCAAAGCCACTTTTCGGTGTTGTAAAGCATCGATAACCAATCCGCCGAGATATTGACTTGCGAAAGATTTTTGCCGGTAGAAAATGCATTATCTTTCTTCTTTCCGGTAGTAGGATCGAATTCTTGTTTTGCAATTGTGGCTTCGACACCCGCAGCTTTTTTAGGTTCCGGTTCAGCGGGTAATTTGCCTTTTTTTCTCAGTTTTTCCTCTTCTTTTTTACGTTTTTCTTCTTCAGCTTTACGTTTCTCCTCAAGCTTGGCTTTTTCTTTCATTTGTTTTTCCAATTCTTTTTCTTCCTTTGATTTGCCCATGTTTATCACTTGTTTACTTCATTTTTTTGTTTTATTCAACTAGTGTGTTAAAAAAAGCGTGTAATAAATTCATATCATTGAAAAAATTCAAACTTAAAGTTACATTCAATATTTGTATTGGCCGATTTTGGATTATCTTTGAGATTTCTTGATTCAATTGACCCGGTCCAAAGAAATCATCATTAATTTCAACTAAACAAGAATCTCGAAGTCCTCTCTGTAATTTCTGCATTATTTTTTCAGACACGGGTGATTGCGAAAGAATTACAATTGGTTTATCGGTAAAACCAATACAATCTAAAAGAATAAGCATTCCTCTCTTTTCGGGAGTATTCTGAAAATTGGCCGATGCGATAAACTTGTTCACAAGGCTCACCAAAACAGTCCATTCATCATTATTCAACCCTTGTGTGGAAGGATATAACAGATAATGAAATCCGGGCTTTCCACTGGCCATTAATTGTTTATTTTCGTTGAAAAATGAGAATAATATCGGAAATTGAAGGGAATACGGCTGTAGAATCACAAAAGACGAGATTATGTTTGCCGTTAACAATCCGGGATCGATATTTCCTAATAACGTAGATAGATAGATGAGATCAGCCGTAGCCTCGCCGCTATAGGCGATAAATTCATAAAACAGGGATCCGATTGGGGTCTCCTCAATTTTGGTCTTTTCTTCCTCAACTTGCACTTTCAAGATATCTCTTAATTCTTGATTAAGGAAATCTCTTTGTGAAGCATCCAACTTCCCAATAAGATCTAACACACTTTGAGGTGAAGTCAAATAGCCCAGAAAAATTATGCAATTTTTTATGAACTCTATATTAGGCCCCGACAAAGTATTCATGACCAATGAACTCAACGATTCAACGGCTTTCGCTTTATTTATTTGTGATAACGATTTGATTATTTCAAATAATACCTTTTTTTGTAATGATTCATCAGAAATTTGAAAAACAACATTCATTGCGAGATCGGAATCCTTATTTTTCAATTCAAAAATCAAATCAACCAAGACCTTGTCTTTTAATTTTGCATCCGAAATGTTCATTGCCAACATTATTGCATCTTGTGGGCTTTTTGAGAATAAATTTTTCGAAGCAAGTTCAATGCATGTGTTTTTAGTTGATTCATTAGAGATTGAAAATAATAATCCCGTGCCCGCTTGTGGATCTCGGATAATTAAGGGGGAAATAAGGGATCGGATGAGTTCATCTTTAATTTTCGGATCTGTGATGGAAGCCATTAATTCTATTGCTTTATTATGATTATTATTAAACACCCCTTTAATTATTTTAGCCAATTCCATGTCGATTTCGGGTTTCGATTTCCCGGATTGATATAAAAATCCGACAGCCGCATTGGCATCTTCTAAAGACAACGATCGAAGATTTTCGGTAATTAAATTTATTGTAGATGCGGTTTTGGTATATTTATTGAGATTCTCTGCTGAAATCATAGAAGAGTTTTGTATTTTTTCTATTTCCTTAGGCGAAATTTGGTTTTTCACTTGCCAAACCAATTCCTTGTAGATTCTCTTTTCATAAGAGGAATAATTGACCGACAAACCCACAACCCCGCTTTTTGTCGGTTTTAATTTAACCGAAATCTGCTTTGTCTCACCCCCATTAAAAGATACCGGTTGGAGACATTCGGTAGGAACAGTTACTTCCACCCCGTTGCCAGAAAATACGATTTTATAAGTTTCTTGATTTGTAGAATAATTTCCCGCATAAAATAACATATCGAATGGCGAATTCGACAATAATAACTGAATTGGATAGCTTGCGGGCTGAACAACCAATTTCTGCGGTGATTGGGACATTTTCAAATTGTATTGTGATTTTGAATAAAAAAAAGGTATTGGAAGCCAAATAAAACGCCAGATTTGTACAAAATTCGAACTTAATAATCAAAGGTTAGAACAATCGAATTCCATCCTTAATATCAATTTTGACGGGCCCTTTCTTTGTAGATAATTCCATATCATCGATATATACGTGCCCATTTTTGCTGATCAGTTTAAATTCCTCAAACCTTTTCATTTTAATTTCTTGAGGGTTAGGAGTAAGTTTGCCAACGAAAATCTGTTCTCCGGGTTCTCCATCCACTTCAACCAAAGAAACTTTATTGATACTTTCATCTTCGGCAGCAATTATCATCGCTTCGCTTTGCAATCCCGCTAATTTCGAAGGTTTGATATTGGTTAGAAACATATGTTTGGTTCCGATGAGATCCGAGGGTTGAAACCATTTAGCGATTCCCGCAATTACTTGAGCTTTTTTGGTCTTGAAATCAACTTGCATCTTTACCAATTTATCCGAATCGGGCACTTTTTCGCAAGTTTCAATGAGTCCGATTTTAAAGTCCAAGATAGATGCCGGATGTTCCTCTTCGGGTTTGATTTTCGGATAAAGAATTCCTGTAATGTTGATTTTTTTACCGATCTGAATTTCCGATTCAAGATTTCCGATTTTTGAGAAATTCGCAGAGCGATCGAACCCAAACCACTGGTTTATTTTATCGCAGCTCTCGGGAATAAAAGGTTTCAACAAGATTGTGATATTTCTAATAGATTGAACGAGAGTGTATATAACGGTTTTATAACGGTTCATATCCCCTTTTTTCAAAAGATTCCATGGGGCTTGGTCGTTGATGTATTTATTCACATCTCTCACATTTTGCCACACAAGCTCAATCGTATTTGATAAATGGAATTTTCCCATTTGTTCCTTCATTTTTTCAATTAAATCATTATTAAAGCGTTCTATTATTTCAAGATCTTCTTTCTGTAGGACATCATATTTGGGTATAACCCCTTGTAAATCCTTTTCGATGAGTTTTCCCACCCGCTGTATCAAGTTTCCGAGATCATTGCCCAGAACATTATTGATGCAATCGATAAGGAGTTCTTCCGAGAAATAGCCATCGACATAAGTTTGTATTTCTTTAACGAGGAAGAAGCGGAATGAATCGACACCGAATCTATTGATTAACTGAATCGGATCAATAACATTTCCGACGGATTTTCCGATTTTCTGGTCCCCCTTTTTTATAAACGCATGAACAAAGAGCTTCTTGGGCAAAGCGACTCCCGCACTTAATAACATTGCCGGCCAATAAATGGCGTGAAATCTGGTAATATCTTTTCCAATAACATGAATATCGGCTGGCCATATTGTTTGGAACTCTTTTTCATCGTATTCGTAGCCCACATTGGTGATATAGTTTGATAATGCATCGCACCATACATACATAACATGGTCTTGGTCGTTCGGAACAGGGATTCCCCAAGATAATTTGCTCTTCTCCCTTGAAAAACTCACATCCCTCAATTCGGATTGGAGAAATGCAACAATCTCATTTTTTCTCACTTCGGGAACTATTTCATACTCGTCATTTTGAATGATTTTTAAAAGTTGGTCGCGATATTTGCTCAGTCTGAAGAAATAGTTCGTTTCGTTTATTGTGACCAATTCTCGATTCGGATGCAGAGGGCACTTTCCATTTTCCAATTCTGATAATATTTTGTTCGACTCGCAGCCTTCGCAGTACAATCCTTGATACGTATCCTTATAAATATCACCCGCTTCAACCATTTTCATCCACAATTTTTGGGCGCCTTTCTTATGGTGTGCATCTGTTGTTCTGACATACTTATCGTACGAGATATTCAATTTTTTATACATGTCCACGAATGCTGCATGATTTTTGTTTAAAAATTCCATTATTTCCATGTTCTGGCTTTTTGCAGAATTAAATACCTTCGCGCCGTGCTCGTCAGAACCTGTTTGAAATACCACTTCAAGTCCGGGTATTAATCTATAGAACCGAGCAACACAATCCGCTTGAATTATCTCAAGGGCATGGCCAATATGAGGTGGACCATTAAGATACGCAATTGCGGTCGTGATAAAGAATTTTTTACTCATAAATCTCAAAATACCTTGGAAAATTTAATTCTTTGTGGCCATTGAACACATAATGAAAAATAGAGATTGAGTCCGCTCAAAGAGTGTAAAATTACTTTGAAAAGAACTTTTGAACCTCACTCACCGCATCGACCATACTGTCCTTGAGAGGTTCGGAGCTGATTGGCTTTATACTGATAAAGGTCAACATACCATGCAATTGTTCAATTAATTTTATGAATGGAGTTCGATCTTCAACGGGATCATCAATCCGACTGCCATAAAAATTTTGAAAAACTGTTTTAAAATCTTCGGAAATATGTTTAAACACGCGTTCTAATCGATCGCTATAGCGATACACAATATCACGATATTCATAATCGACAACTGCCAAAATGGAACTATCATAGGCACCACCACGGGCATCGCAAAGCGGAATTTTAAAAATGAATACCAACCCTAAATCACTTGTCTCCAATAAGGGTAAAAAGGTTAAAATATCTCGATTCTGAGCCATCGTTTGGTTGGATAAAATCATCAACGAATTCATCGAAAGCTTAAATTCATCCACCATTTCCATGGATTGTCCGGTGGAAGGAACCAAAGATGCAATAGCTTCGGGGCCATTAACTCGGTTCATCGAAAATAAATAAGATTTTACGAGATCCGCAATATTCAAAGGCGTATTGGCAAACATCTCTTCTAACTCATTTCGATATTGTTGCATCACACGATTGCCCAAAGAGGTAAAGGCCGTTTTACCTACTTTTGTATGCATAATAAGCACGGAATTGGAGGATACTTTGTAAATTACATACGGGAAACTGAACAAATAAACGCCAACGCCAAGCGACTGCATTTTTCGGGATAAATTCAGAAATAAATCCTCGATCACCTTAGGATTTATGGTGCCTTGGATGATGCGACCATTCAAACCAACAATGGAATAGGGCGTTCCCGCTTCACTAAAGATTTGGTCGATTCCACCAAGACGTTCCATTTCTTTTCCCTCTGATAGAAAAATGATAAATGCAATTATAAAGGTTTTGCTATGCTCTGTGGCACCGCAAGTATCACATCAAAAACGACATTCCCGTGAGGTTCAGTTATTTCACGTTTTAAACGAATAGAACACAAAAAATACACAATCATTGCTTTAATAAGGAGTCCAAACGATGGTCTCTGATATTTTCAAATTTCTTAAGAACTGCATTTTCTGCCTTTGGTTTTTGAACCCCTAACTTCTTTAATTTGAATTCTTGAATCCATGTCGAAATTGCCAAGGGTGCATATTTCTTTAAGATCATGAAAGCATAGCGAATATAGCGAGAAACGATATTGATTCTTCTGAATCTTGACAAAAACCATTTGAATGTGTAATAACGATAATAATAGCGTAATATTTCTTTCTCAAGGGTCGGTTGATCGAGATATTTTGTTCGCACATTTGCGTAGAGTCCGTGATAATGCTTATAATTATGTTCGTTGGTAAGAAGCCCTGCTTGTTTTATCTCTTCTCGAATTTCTGTCTTCGGAAATGGGGTCAAAACTTGAAAAGCCGGAAAATCCAAATTTAAATAACGAGCAAACAAGAGATTTCTTTCCAGATCTTCTAAATGATCATTCGGATTGCCCAGAATAAACCCTCCGAATGAAATCATATTGGCCTTATGCAAGCGCTGAACCAATTCTTTTAACCGAAGAATGGGAATCGACTTTTTGAAGAATCTCAAATTCGCTTTGCTTATATTCTCAATACCAAAGAAAATGATGTTGAACCCCGCCTTTCCCATTTTTTCAATCAGTTTCGGCCGGGACAGCAAGCCCGCCGCGCTTGCTTGCGTATGAAATTCAAGGATTTTTGGCAACCTCTTTTTTTTCTTTTCGGAAATGATCATATCACAGAGTTTTTCTAATCTTTCTGTGTTTTGAGTAATGTGATCATCGATGAAAAGAATTGAGAGTGCACCGAATTTCACGCAATTTTTAATATCTTCCATTACTCTTTCCAATTTATAATACCGAATTCCGGTATTCTCACCATACATTTGTCGAATGGAACAAAATTTACATTTATTATTGCAACCTCGACTTGTTTCTACCACATCCGCAGGCCAACCGGCAATATGATAGCGATGAGAATAATATCGAACAGAACGGTCGGGAAGCTTCAAATAATCCAAATCCAAGCATTCTCGCGGCGCGTTATGAACGAAAGTGCCCGTTTTATCTCTCCAACTCAAACCTCGGATGCTGGAATAATCACGATCGGTTCGATAATGTGCAATAAATTCTTTGAATGTTATCTCACCTTCACCCCGCACAACGAAATCACAGAATGGATTCGACTTCAGCAATTCATAGTCATCCTCTTTAGCATTTTCGGCACCGGGAATCGTTGCACATAATTCGTTATAGCAAAGACTGGGATGGTATCCGCCCATAACTATTGTGATGTTTTTATCGTATTCCGTTTTTATCCACCTCGAAATCCTGCGAGCGGTGAAATATTGGAACGTCATGCAATTCAAACCCACAATTTCGGGCTTATATTCATCTAACACCCTTTTCAAAGATGAAAGAACAGACTTCCTTTTGGTAACAAGGTCGAAAACCCGAACATCTGCTTGATCCGTGTCACAATTTGCTGCAATACTTGCCAACCCTAAATTTGGCAAAGTTGAAGCGATACTGAAACCGATAAATGTATCTGGCATAGAAAGTAATAAAACTCGGGTTCTACACGTTGAAGAAACCATTTCGAAAAAGAAAATTTTTCAAATCTATTAATTGTTTCGCTGATTTTCGATAGAGAAGAGAAAAAATCAAATGGTAAAGCGCGATAAACTGAATAATTAAAAATTATATTGGTATTTGAAAAATAAAACTAGATCCTTCGTTCAATTTGGTTTTAATGTGAATTTTTGCATCATAATTCTTCAGTATTGTTCGCAATTTGAATAATCCTAATCCAATATTTGGTTCTTCCGGGTTGAAATCCTTTTTGGGCCAGAGAGAGACAAATGGTTCGAAGATTTCTTCAATATATTCCTTTCGGATACCGATTCCATTATCCGATACGGTGATAAATAACCACAATCCATCTTGATTGCGTTGTTCTTTAAAAATGATGGAAATTTTCGGAGAGTCTTTTGAATACTCCTTATTATAACAAGCAAGTATACCATTGTCGATTGTAATCTTAAAGCACCGCTCAAGATCAATTTCTCTAGCATGTATCAAGCGCGTCTTCAACTCGTTAAAATCGACAAAATCGTACACGAGCGATATGCCTTTCGAGATTGTATAATTTTCAAAAAATCTCATGATTTTCTTGAAGATTTCATAGAGATTGATTGATGTCTCAATTTTCTTCTTGATTT
This sequence comes from uncultured archaeon, assembly GCA_964623665.1. Lineage (GTDB taxonomy): Archaea > Asgardarchaeota > Lokiarchaeia > Sigyniarchaeales > Promethearchaeaceae > CAZUTM01. The sequence continues at coordinate 163 of CAZUTM010000051.1, read as the reverse complement.
TTGAATAAAATTCAATTTCATTCATTTGTCTTATTATAGTGGTAATATTTTTTGTTAATTTATTGCTTTGCCGGGCAAAAGCAAGCAAAATTTTTTGATTTTCAACATTAGGATGCTCCAAAAAGAAATCTTCAAAGGCTTCAAAATAATTAATAATCGCTTG
>CAZUTM010000050.1:0-28496 GCA_964623665.1 uncultured archaeon | reverse complement strand
TTTTATTTTATTTTTTTGGTTTTGAATGGTTAATTGATGCAGAAGCCTTTGTATCTAAGATGAGCGAGAGATTTTGCAATCGTTAATTGACCTAATTTTTCATCCGGATCAGATGCCTGATTTGCTGCGTTTTCCATTTCATTGATAAATTCTTCGATGTTTTCCGTGTAAACAAAAAAAAAAAAATTGCAGGGGATACGGGCATTCCCGCAGAATGTCCACAGCATATACGGAACGTGGATAATCCGGTTCATGCAGACTTTTTTTGAGACTTTTTTTTAATGTTTATATAAGATCTTGAGAAACAAAGAACGGGCGAAAATGAAAATGAAAAACCAAAGGAACGAAGATAAAATCAGGGGGGCCTTTGAATCTCGCCGCACATGCGCGTGAACCGACAAAAAAATAAAAACAATAGTTTTTTGGTAGTCGGAAATCGAAGAGAATAATGAAGATTTATCGGGACGGTAAAAAAAACGGTAGGGTTTTGTGCATTCGCTTAGAGTATCCGCTGAGCTTGGTTGGTTGGTTGGTTGGTTGCTTTCTGGGCTTTTTTCATGATTTTTTTAGGGTTTTGTAATGGGTTTGGATTGTTCTGGGTGATTTCTTGATTGATTATTATTTTTTAAAGCTCAGTCCGAGTGCATCATCGTAAAAGGATGCCGGAATGCAATATACTTCCAATTCGGGATCTAAAGTCAATTTGGAGGGTTTTGCAAACGAGTGAACGGTGTATTCGTTTATTTTCTTTTTGAGGGTTTTCAGTTCAGAGAGGCACGTGAAGTAAGAGTTTTTATTTTGTTGATTAGGGGGTTGATTTTGAAAATTATTTAGGAGAGTAATTTTTGCTTTGATTTCCTTTTTAAGATCGGTGGCTGTGTTGTCAAGTTCGATGAAGTAATCATTTTTATTTTCATTTTGGATGAGTTGAATTTGTGATAAGAATAGAGTTTCATTAGGGGGCGCGTTTCCGGGTGAGAATTTAAGATTGTTGATTATTTCTATAAAATTTGTTGTGTAGGCTTTGTCTTTTTTTACTTCTTGGAAATAATCTTCGGTCATTTTTCTGAAAGCGGATTCAGTAATGGTGTTTGGGTTATTTGTATGTTGGGAATTTTGTGTATTTATTTTGGTTTGTGAATATTTGTCGAGGATGAGGATATTGATGGTTTTTTGGAGGAGGACAGGTGAATAGATTATTTCCGCATATTTTTTCGGGGAGTTAATGTTTGTGATGATGACTTCTCCTTGTTTTTGGTCGGTGTTGTTGCGGTTGCATCTTCCTGCGGATTGAATAATGGAATCTAGGGGTGCGATGTCTCGGATGACGTAGTTTGCGGTGATGTCTACGCCAGCTTCGATTAGTTGTGTGCATACGAGGATATATGGGTAATTAATTTTATTGAGAGTTTTAATTTTGTTGATGATTTTTTTTCTGTGTATAGGGATGAGGTTTGTGGAGAGGTAGAGGATGATTGGTGAAGGCTCTTGGTTAGATTTCAGATCATGTTTTTCTGATTCTGATTCGATGTTTTGGGGTGAGTTTGAATATTTTTGGTAGCATATGTTCTTAGATGATAATGTATTAATGAGGTTCTCGTATGTTTCGATCGAGCTTTTGATGGTGTTCATAATGATGATAAATGATGAATTTTTGTTCTTTTGGATTTTTTGAACCACGAATTCGGTGATTTTGTGGATGTCGGACAGATCGCTTCTGTATTGTAGGGTGATTCGATCGAATTGTTTGAAGTAGAAGTCCGGATTTCCGAGTTCAAGGAATTGATTTTGATCATATATTGCGGGTCGAGTTGCGGTGAGGAACAAGATGTATGTTCCAAAGTTTTTTGCGAGGAAATCGGTGACTATTTGAAATAGATACCAATACTCGGGCGGGATATTTTGTATTTCGTCCAAGATTATAATTGAGCCCAATAATTTGGTGAATTTTTTCAATGTGCGATTTTGGTATCCGAACATGGTTTGAAAGAGTTGTACGAAAGTTGTGACGATGATTTCGCTTTCCCAGGATTCAATCAGCATTGTTGCGGTCTCGTTTGGGAGATATTCGTCGTCTTGTTTAAAAGAAAAATCGGCGAGGTGGTGATGCTTTAAGAGATAAAGTGATTCATTTTTGGAATAATCTTGATAGAGAGAGAGGATTTCATGTATAATTTGGTGATTTTGGTCGATGATACTTGTGAAAGGGAGGCAATAGATGATTCTGGGAGTATATTTCTTTTGTTTTTGAATTTTTTCCCGTAATTTAAATGCAGTTTCTATTGCGGTGAGTGTTTTTCCTATTCCGGTAGGTGCGTTGATCGATAGGATTCGATTCGTATTAATATCATTTTGATTGAGATTTTTGATTACTTCGTTGAAGAAGTCTTCTCTGAGTTGATTCATGTCTTTATGTAATGAATTATTTTGTTTTGGACAACCTTGGGGAAAACACTTTTCCTTGTACTTTCTGATGAGATCATCTGGAAGCGATTTTCGTATGGCGTTCTGGTAATTGATATTATGTGCAATTTTTTTATCAGAATCAATGAGAATAGAGAATATTGTTTGAAAGAGGATAAAATTGAGTAAAATAAATGATTCTGCATTCTGAATGGTGTTGTTTAAATTCTTTAAATTATTATAATCTTGTCGGATTTTACTTTTTATGAACTCCCGGACTTTTTTCGATTCCATTTGTGTTGTTTTTAAATTGACAAGATTATTGAACAAGTTTTGGGTAAGCTTATTCTGTTTGTTATTTTGAAAGTTCGGGAGGAGTGGTGTTATTATTTTATCGATGTTTTGTTGGTTATTGATTATGGTATTAATTTGTTCTCCGATATCTTTAAATGTTTCCGTTTTTTCATTGCGTTCATAATTGGTTTCCCAATCCATATCCTTGAGATTTCCATGGTGTCTCAATATAATTTCAAATCCAATGAGTTTCAAGCATTTATACAGAGGTTCGATATATGTTTTGTCGTTTTCATTGTTCATGGTCGTGTTCAAATAATTTATTATATCATTTTTCATGATTTCGATGAAAACGACGTATGCTAGGGCGGATAGCAATGCGTGGTGACTTTTTGGGTGGTTCATTTTGTTTTTTTTCGGATGTTTGATATAGTTTTGGAAGAATTGGTTAAATTTTCCGAAATCATGAAAAAGGGCGATTAATGCGAGGATATAATCGAATAAATCTTTATTTTGAGATACCAATATGGGTTTGACAGGAATTTGGTTCCATTGTGTTATCATAAGATCGTAAACGGCTTTAAGATGCTCTTCAATCTTAATATTTGGATGGGAGATATAATCTGGCGGATTAACCATTATTTTTCACCTTTTTTTTTATTTGTTATGATAGTTCTTCATTGGTTGATTTTCATAAAAAAAGCGGTAAATAAACCCCGATGGGTAAAAATGTGTTGAAATATATATAATTTCATTTAAATTTATGCACTTTATTTATAAACAGCGTGCGAAATGTATTATGAAATTTTATATATACCGAATGTGTGTATTATGCGCTACCGATGACATCGAGGGCAATCGAAATAATGTGTTGAATTAATATCGAATGAGTGTTTGTGTTTGATTGTCGATGGTAATGTCATACACGTTATTAACAACTTTAATTGTCAGTTCACCTTCGATGAGATTTGCAAGCGTGGTGATTGCGTCGGGTTTTCTTCCCGGAAGGAAGTTTTTTCTCATTTTTTCGTAATGGATGACGATGTTTTGTCCCCAATTTTCGATTTTTAAGATATTTTGGTCCATCGATAGGATAGCCTTTGAAATTTTTCTGGTTTCTCCATTTTTAACTTTAATGATTGGATATTTTCCGATCTTTTTTATTGAGCAGATGAAGGATGCGAGTCCAAAGCTAAGCGGGTATGTGGATTTATTGTTGGAGATGAGTGTTTCCAATTGTGTTTGTAATTTTGGGTCTTGGATTGCGACGAAGACTCGGTATATGAGGTCTTCATTTTTGTTTTCCGGGATAATAATTTCGAGAGGGATCTGCGTTATTAATTCTTCGGAATACGTTTTATAATTCAATGTATGAATCGATTTTCTTATAGGTGAGAGGCATTGAACGACCATAAAGGTGTGTTCGTCGGACAAGATCTCATAATAGGAATCTCGAGCCAGGCCGAGGATTGCAGCAATCATGCCGCGTAATGTGGTAGGTGGGGGAAACGAATATGAAAGTGAGGTTGAATTGGTTTCATTATTTCGGAAATGTGCCATTGGGCCGATTAAATCGAATACAAGGACTTCTTTTGGTTCAAACATTTTTTTCACCGTGGTTTTCATTTGTATGGTTTTTGGAAAAGATAAAAAAAGTTAATGTTCCAATTAAACCGTAATATTTATAATTTTATTCCTATAAGCCGGATCTTCGATATTACCCTTGAGTTTGATCATCGGGTCTTTCCATAAATAGATGGCTGTGATTTTGTTGTTTTCAGCTTTGAGTTTTTCTACCAGCGGTGTTACATCTAATTCTACGTCTTGAATGGATCTGAGATTGTCTATGTTTGTTAATTTTACGAATTTTCTGAGATCGCCAATGTAATAATCTGCAGAGGTATATTCAATTCTCATATAGAGTCTTGGTGCTTGTCCGATTTTGCTTCTTGTTGCGTTTAAGGGGATGCTTTTAATGAAGGCTTCATCCAAAATTTTTACGTCGTCGTTGGTGAGTTTTACTTCTATTGCTCGTTTTGCTGATATAATTCCATGGAATCCGATGAATGAGTAATAGACTCGATAATCGGTTCCCATTGTGCCTTGTTCTCCTTGGTCGGATGCGAAGTGGCTTGTGATACCGGATGTTTCCATGAGGGTTACATTGTTGAGAGATTTTCCCCAATTTAGTTGGACTGGGCCGATGTGGGTTTCCGAGGATCCAGATCCGCCTTGTACCGAAGCTTTGATGGGTATGGTTGCACCGAATAAACGAACATCAACAAATTCTTCGATAATGCCATTGTCCGGGATATTATAGTCTTCTATTTTGATTGAACGAACTTTTTCTTTGTCGATGGTATCCGTTGGATTTAATTTTCTCCAAATCCATGCTTTGATTCTGTCCCCCGCACTTAGGACCAAGCCTTCAGGCTTTGTTATGAAGATGTTCATTTTTTTGTATTCTTCCAAGTAATCTCGGATATATCGCTTCATGCGAACATCTGTGACGATGTTGGTTTTTGAGATTACATCCATTCTGGGTTTGTTCTCATTATCCGGGTCTCCGTTTGGATTGCATTTTTCAGCGTCATAGAGGAACAAAATTTCGCTGTTTTTTTCAATCGGAACGGGATCTTTTCTTGCGTTGATTTGCAACTGAGTTGCATTTGCTGCTTGAGCTGCGCTTTTTTTAGCCATGTTTTTCACCATTTTTTTCCTTTTTTTCTTTCTTTCTTTTTTTCCTTTCTTTCTTTCCTTTTTTTTGTATTTTTTTGTGTTTTAAGGATTTACGTTCTAATTTTTTGTTGATACATATCTTTTGTTTGTGTTTACTTTGTTTTAATTGATGGTTGTTTTGAATTCGGAGTTTATTCTTCCGAATCGGATTGTTCGTCTTGTTCAGATCCTTGTGGTTGTTGTTGGAATATCATTGATTTAAGGAACGCATATCCTGACATTATAAAAAAAACATTTGCACTTGGAAGCAAGGTCCAAGAATTCGGATCGACTTTTTCAAAATAGCTGTGGAGTTGTTGTACGATTTGCATAGTGCTTGGATAAGTCAATTTTTTGTAATCCCGGAGTTTTCCCTCCACATCTGAAACCAATTGAATGATTTGGTTCAGGTTCATTCCATCATAATTGATCTTCTTCAGAATCGCCTCGTTATTGATCTTTTTATATTGGGCGTTTCCAACTTCTGCAATGAGTGTGCCCAATAAAAACAACGAACGGGCTTCTTCTGTATTATAAACGGCTTTATCTTTCCAATATGCTAAGATTTTCTGCATCTTGGTTTTCGTTTCGGCGTTTCCTTGTTGATTTTCTGTTTCTTCCATCTTAATCACATATCTTGATTTTTGGGGGAGATTTAAACATCCCACCTTTTCAAAAAAAGAGATGATTTCGTTCATTTTCATGATTGAATAGGGTATTTTCTCGTTTTTGATATTCATTTGCTCTGGATTCCCGATCATGATGGTTTTTATCGTTTGAACACAAGAATCCAAATATTCCTCCAAATTAATGGGCAGTTTTTTGAAGATGCACTCGATCAATGAATAGATCAATTGGGTTTCCTTACTTGATTTGGTCTTTTTATCCAGTCTGATGGGAAGAGTCAAATAAATATCATGAATCGAAATGTTTTTATTAATTATATTATGTTTGTGGTCGTTAATATCAATAAGCGCCTCTCCGATTTCATTCAACCTCGAAGGGGGTACATCCTTGATAAGAAGTTTGATTTTATTCGGTTTTCCGCCTTGACTGGTTGAATAAAATAAATAGTGATAGATCAAGGATGCTGTTCCGATTGACGTAATGATTTCTTCTATCTGATTTTCTAAATTTCGATAATCCTTTGTCATTTTATAGATGCCGCCGTTAAACTCTTTAGATTTATCAACGATCTTTTTAAGATGAGATAAATTTAGATGATCATTGGGCTTTATTTCCGGGATTAACATTAAGGAGGAATCAAACCATCGTAATTTCAGCGTTTTTTTAACGAAAGCTTCCCCCACTATGACTTTCATGAAGCATTCTTTGCATACGCGAAAATTGTCGACGTATCGTTTCATATCTATATTTGGAGCAAAGATCGGCTTATCTTGGTTGAAAAATTTTATCCATGTCTTTGTGAAATACTCCAGTGACGTGCTTGGTTGTTTCTCTCCGCAAATATCGCAGAAATCTTCTTTCATGTTCGTAGAATTAGGAAATTTTTCGTTATACAGAAAGTCCACATAATCTTGATTGTCAGAGATTAATTTGCCATCAATTTTAACCGTAATCAATTGTATTTTATCGAACTTGTCTCCGAGAAGTGCTTTTAAGATTGCATTAATTTCTTTTTTCCCTCCCTCCTCAAGTCGAGAGTTAATGAGTCCAATCAATTCTTGGTTTGAAACCGTGGTCATTCCGTTTAACATATCTTCCTTTATTATAGGAAGTTGTTCCTTGATTTGAGAGAATAATTCTTTCTTTGCTTTTTTATCTGTGGTTGATAAATAGTTGTTGATTAAAGGTAATGTATTCTGGACATTTTGGTTAAAAGTGTCGAGTTTTTCAAAATCAAAGGCGGTTTTCTCGGCTATTGCATTTTCTTTTTGGGGAAATCCTTTATAAAATGTACTAAAAAGTTCTGATAATTTCTTTTTGAGATCACATTCTTCTATTGTCTTGCGAAGAACTTCAATTGGATTTTTTGATTTATCAGGAGGATTCTCATCCGAAAAGAAACGCTCCAATTTATTTGTTGTTAAGTAGCGATTTAGAGTATCGGGGGTATTTCCCACCCAAAGGTATTTTTCGGAAATCTCTTTTCGATTATTCGCATTAATTTCATCCCATTCAAATGTAACTTTCTTATTTTTCGTATCAAAATCGAAAATTAATACCAACCGTGTTTCCTCGGTTTTCGTTTCCTCCGTATCATCGTCGCCCTCGGATTCTTCATCTTCGTTTTCTTCATCTTGGGCTTTTTTTGCCTGAGTTTTTGTAGCTTTTATAAAGATAGGTTCGCAAATCAGGGAAAGGATTGCCCTTTTATAGTTTGGGTCATTCGGGTTAATATTTGAAAGTAAAATTTTTCCGAAATCAGAAATAATCGAATACATTCTATTTCACTTTTTTTTATTCTCTATAATTCAATTATATATGACCTATTTAAAGTTTGCTTGTTTAGTATTTGAATTCCATTTAATCGAGGCGGAATTATTTCAATCTTCGTAGAACATACATATTTAGAAAAAGCGCTGAAAAAAACATTTTATCAAGGAATTTTTACAATTTTTTTGGTGGGATAATCCTCATCTTGTTGTGTTTGATGTGTTCGCGGCTGGGGGTCTTGTATGGATTGAAACGGTTGGGGTTCGAGCTCGAATTGTCCAAAACCCATGCTTGTTCTGGAACCAGCACCGAAGTATGTTCCCAAAAGCAAAAATTTATAGTTCTTATTTCGCAGTTCCGGAGTTCCATCGAGAAAATATAAAACTTTGCCCACAAATCCTTCATGTTCTTCGAATTTGTTCTGGTCTCGTTTTGATTTGACCGTGATATTGCTGAAATTGATGATTTTGTCGCAAAATACCGATGATGTGAATTCTTCGTAGGTAGGTATCCATTGTTCATATCCTGAGTAATTCAATATCTGTTCACGGATGCTTCGATAGAGGAGGACCGGATCCGGAAATCTCACCCGTTTATCTCTGAGTTTGTATCCTTTCGCTTTGAGATCCAGGGCTTGTTGCGAATGCGGTAATCGAAAGTACATCGGGGTAATGATGGTGATGAGGAAACTTTCGATCGAACCATGATCCTTTGAGTTCAAGACCATTTGAATATCTTGTTCCACGGAAATTTCGGCGATTTCGATATTATGATTGAGAAATGCGGCATAATGTCCGGTCGATTTGCTTTCGACAACCCCTTGCATAAAGAATTGAAAAATTTCATCGGTATGGGTTAAGACTTCCAATGTAGCAACAGTTCCCGCTTGGTATAAATTTCTTTTGTTCGTGGTTTTTTTAGTTCCCGCGGGCTCAAATCGGAATGGTCGAAATGTGAAGCCTTTTTTTGAATCTCTGTCGTGGATTTCTGCGCCCAATGTGGGGTTTGCTTGTGTCAAGATATGATAAATAAAGGCTTGAGATGCGGCATAGAGATTGTTTTGAAGATCTAAATCTTCCTTCAAGATGCATTTAACGGTAATCCGTCGCGGATGGAGATTGCAATCTTGATTATTATTATTGTTTTGCAAGTGGTTCACTATTGGTATTATTTAGAAGGGGTTTATAAAGGTTTCCTTATTTTTTAAGCCGTCGAATAAGACACTCCCTTGAGCCCCCATTTTCCTCATCACCTACACCTTAATCAGCGATAATCGAATCATCCAATGAATTAATATCACCACATTTTGCTGAATTTCTAAACACTGATTCAAAGAATTCCGATTAGAAGGTACTCACCAAACACATGTTGAAACACAATATATACCCTTTACACAGTCCAAAGTCTCCCAAATCGTTTCATTTTCTTCTACATCCTTGAACCATAATTCTGAACCACCCGAGCCGCCGTAGCTCGGGCAGCAGATTCGCGGGCCTTTGTTGAACCGTTCTTTCGAATCCGAATGATCGGATCGATGCTATTCTTAAGGCAATAATGAAAAATCTCACGGCTTTCATACCCACCATCGACTAATACCTCAATTCTTTTCACTCCCGCATTTCTATTCTGCACCTTTGATTAATGGAATCCCTTTGGAGGCGTCGCTTTCCGATTCATCGGTAATTTCCACCGCAATAACCGTGTGAGAATTCACTTCTGTTGCAATATGTATTTTGATCTTGCTTTTTCGTGTCTTATTGACAGACCCATACTTCTTCCGGAGTCATTCTCCATATGGAATACTTTTCAACCCTCTGGAATCCATTGTAATCTCGATTTCTTTGCCAGAAAAATCAAGACAATCGAGATATTCTTCCAAATTTACAGACAAGATACGTCTTCGGATAGTATCATAGTGAGGGACCTTCAAATGATCTTTTCAAGGGTTTCCAGAAATCCGGGAAGTACAAAAATCACCTATGGAAAATCAATAACTGGTGCGATTTATTTTTTGAATGAGATTAATTCTTTTGTATCCGATTGAAAGTAGAGAAAAAGGTGGATAATTGCTCTGACACGAATTAATAAGGAGCGACGGTTTGGACCAAAAATTGAGCGCTTTTACTTAAGTGCGAAAATTTTTTGGTCCCCTAGATTAAAGCGATTATTAATTCTGTAACTGCAGTTGCTGAGGAATTCCAGCAAGTAGGTCGAATACAACCCACAATTTCATTGACCAATTATCCTAAGGTCATTAGTGAAAGGGTGCATATATAATTTGCGCCAATTACTAATGTGCAGAGGGGTCCGTGCGGATGGGATGGAGTGAGGCGTGCGGATGGGATGGAGTGAGGCGTGCGGATGCGATCGAGCAGATCGAAACAGATAAGGAAAAAAGGAAAGAGGGGGGTGTTGAAAGACGACCGTACTCGTGTTTTACGATCAGTATAGAGATTTCGACACCCGCTGCTGGGCAGAACCATCCGAACGGGGTTGCCTCGATAGTGAGGGGTGCTCTACATAGCAGAGTCCATTCTGGTTCGTAATTCGGCGCGTTTCGTGTATATAGGGCACTTTAAAGTTTCTGCAAACAGAAAGCGGGAAAAATGATTTAGTATTAGAATCATGCACGTTCTTTTCACAGCATGTATATTCAATGGGGGCCCAAGATGGCCGCGATCTCGAGATAAACATAAAAAACTGCAAAAAACGTTCCCATGAACGAGATGATCCACGGTCCGTATAGAACGTGGATATTCTGTGGGAACTGCCCTTTTAGCCCATGATTTTTATCGAGCGTTTTTTCCCGATTTTTTTTATATGTATGCTCAAGGTCTGGCGGGCGGAGAACCGTTCGAAGACATTAGTTTCCGATACCGCTCCGCACGTTCCGGCTGAACCGCATGGATGAATGCGATACGGCCTTCGATAACTCTTCTCATGTATTCGCGTTCTACCGAATCCGGCGGTGGATACTTTAAGTATTTATGAATCAATCCCCGAAGATTATGATGAAACTCCTTCGAAACATGAACGCCCTCGTTCACTACCAACCCGGTAACTACTTGCCGTACATGTTTGCCCAAAACATGTACCTTCTCTGTATTCACCCAAAAATGATGCGCCTTGATAATTCTAAACACATCCCTAAAGAAACCTGCTCGATCTGGAACCTCACCACTAAATGAAAAACTCAAATCATCCGCATACCGAGAATATACGATGCCATGGGATTCGCAATATTGACTCAACGACACATCGCATGTATAGAATACCAAATTCGACAACCCCGGACTCGTCGGAGCACCTTGCGGAAGAAATCTCCGACCGAACGTTATAAAATACCTCTCATTATTATGGATGGTCGGAATACGCACCGCATCCGTACAAAGAATAGTCAAAATCTTCGAAAAAGATACACTGCGGGTCAAGCCATAAAACACACGGGCTACAGAAAACGAATAAATTGTCGGAAAGAAGTTCTTCAAATCCAGATTAATCACCAAATCCGCACCGAGATGGGGCAACGCATTGGAAACAATCGAACGATCCCGAATAAACGCATGCGCATCAGGATGCACGACCGCCTTGTCCAAATATTGTTCCTTAATCCATAACTGCAAACTCTTAAGATATGCATACGGCGCAGAAATGTTCCGAACACCTCCGGAACGCTTCTGAATCGTAAAATCACGATATGGAGACCAACGAGAAAATTTCGGCCACCGAACCATGCGCACCAATTGAGTCCACGGAATTCCGGTTGCTTTCGCTAATTCAACGCATGAACCAACATCTGGAATACTCATGCCGGCTTGAACCTTCATCACACCATCCCAAACCTTTAGCTCCGCATCATCCTTGAAAAATGCGTATCGGTTCTCTCGCAAAAGCATCAAATCCAATCCCTCGAAATGCGTTCTCAGCGCACGCAAATCCTCCGCGCTATGGGTCGAAATCACCGATTCAGTAAAATTTTTGAAAATTATAAAATAACGAGGCTTGATCTTCCGCAAGACATCGACCGTGAACAAGGAAGTAAAGCGATCGCGAAGTCCGGAATCCGATAAATCATCGATATATTCAAGAATCCACTCCGAAAACCGCTTCTGTTTTCTTAATTTTTTTCCCTCCTCCTTAGAATTCCCCTTTTTCATCGGTAGAAAGGATAACGCATTTAAAACGATCCCGAACTGATTCTTATTCAGCATATAGACGAGAACATCGGCAAGCAAGTCGGAATCATCCCAATTGTAGATTAAAAAATAGTTTTCAAAATCCCGCTTGAATTCATCAAATACATTCGGTTTGGCTATCAAAAATTCCATAAGATCGATGCCCATCTGGTCATAAAACATCATCACCTCTAAGATATACTTCATATTTGATTCAATCTTACAGTCCTTGAATAAATAGATAGAAGCCTTGATGAGAGAACGAAAATCGAATAAACAATCTAAATTTGCTTCTTTCAAATCATCAAAGATTCTTTTTACACTTTCATGCGATGTTCTAAAAAATTTCGGTTGAAAATACTTAACCCAAATTAAAAGAAAATCGCGATTTGACACCAAGTTCTCTTTGGCAACCGAAAAACTTATCAAATATTTCATAAACGGTTGCGGATTATTGATAAACAAGTATATTGCTTGTTCATACATCCCTTGTCTTAAAATGAAATCATAAACCTCTTGTGTTAAAATCTCGTTATTATAATTTTTTTCAAGAAACTCGACAAAGGCCGATTTCTCGTTATAAATCAGATGCCTCTGAAAATCGACATCAAAATGCGACACAACCTTCGAAACTAAAAGGTATTTACACGATATGGGTAAACCTTCCGAATGATTGAGGGTTTCCTCAAAATTCCAATGAGAAAGAAAATTCAAATCCAAAAATCGCTTGTAGGCACTATCAACTGCCGCTGTGGCTCCGAATTCATAAACAGTATGTATTATTTTCGTTTGATCAAGTGCGAAAATAAGAGATCCGAACATCTTCACGAACTCACCAAGCACAAGCACTCGGTTTTCCAACACGGTTTTATTGTCTGAACGTGGAATAGAAGGCCCCGAACCAAATCGATTCACTATACCCATTACCTTTTCAAATAAGTAAGCTAAAAATTCTTCCCACATATCCTTATTTTCTTTGTTAATTTGACTTGCAATGTCTTTTTGAGAAGATTCACAGAACTTTCTCATAAAATTCAAAAGAAATCCCCAACCGAGATCGCGTCTCTTGGCATTAAACCAAAACTCAAGCAAGCGACTCGCGAATTGCGGAAGATTCCAAGAATGGTAGATGTACACTTTCGAAGGGATGTGTTTGGGGTGATCTCTGAGTAGAGATTCGGTAACGTCACATAAATGATAATGAATCGCAATTCTATATAATCCGAGCTCAATAAAAAATGGAAAATCCCGCTTAGATATAGATAAAAGAAGATCGTCAAAATAACTGCTAAAATATTCATTATTCGCGATTATTTCGAAAAGATTAGCAAACCTCGAATACTCCCGGAAATATTTTCTAAGGCTTTCAATAGAAAACTCCGGCTTAATCAACCGTTTTTTCGCAAAACAACAATAATAATCCGCATCCATATTTGGATCCAAATCGGCAGATAACATATAATCAAACATCTCGTTATTAAGATGTTTCATCGCCCAAGCAATTAATTTATCATAAATATCAAATTTTCTTGCAAAAAGATGCAGATATTCCATGATCAAAGGCCGTTCTTTCGTTTTTTTGTTAAGAATCTTTTCAATATAAATTTTATCGAGATTCAAAATGTAATGAATCAAATCCGGAAGCGCATCGGGATGAACCCGAGCCGTGAGCCGATACAAACTTATTATTAATTTTTCATCAGGATATTCAATATACCTAAGAATCAAACGCACCATTTCCGGGTCGTACTTTTTTAAATTGATAAACCAGCGAATCTCATCATCATCAGGATGCTCGTAGGGATTAGAAACAAAATAATACCGCTTTTTTTTCTTCTTTTGATTTTTCTTTCTCCTATTTTTATTCATTGTTTTTCCCTCTCCCTCTAAAATAAATTCCTTCGAAGCCGGTTCCACGTTCTCATATCTGTATACCCTTTCGTATCGCAGTCATCACATTCAAAAACGCCAGGCATAGCCATACCCACAGCGTTGCGCGAACCGCAACGGGGACACCGACCGGAACCGTCATCAAAATCATAATCTTCTTCATCTCGTTCTCGGCTGAAGCCCCCGCCTTGGTGCCAGTTTCCTGGTTCATGCCTTTCAAATTTCAAGTTCTTCCCGCCGTTCTTCAAATCCACAATTTTAAGCGTATGACGACCGATAATCTCATTTAAACGTTGAAGATAAGGTTCAACTCTTTGGATGGTCGCTTCATCGGTAGTAGATTCCATTTTTTCTAATAAAAAAATAATCTCTTTCTTAGGCCATTCGATTATCTTATTACATCTCTCTTTTAAAAGTGCTATACTAATGGATTTTAAATCTTTCACACGGCCGCATTTTTCGACTAAATTGGCCAATGAAAAAACATTTACATTATGGGGAACCGATTCGATGAACGATTCAAAACTGCAACGCCCTAGCGTATAGTCCAAATATTTAATTTGATACGAATCAGTAATAGATTTCGTATTTTTAATTTTACCTAACGCTTCACTGAATATATTCAAGAGAGAATCTTCGAAAGGCCCGAATATCGACAGCAATTCCAGAATATCCAAGAAACTTAACCGATTCTTCAAAAACAAATAAATTAAATCAGCATTCAAGCGATTTTTAATATATCCAACCAGCAGAGGCTCCTTCTTCTGATCCTCCGATGTACCGGAATCGGAATTCTTCGATTCAGCAGAATTTACAAGACATGATCTCATATTTTCTGAAAGTTTGCAAACCCACTCCGAATTAAAAGAATAGGAATCATAGTCATTATCCTTCGACGCTGAAGGCAAAAAGAAATTGATCGCAGAATTTTCGAATATCTGCAAAAGCCCTTTAAATTCGGAATTTCGCACCGAAAAATATGAAATAAACTTTGTTACGAAAGAATCCGCGCTATATCGAAACAAATTCAATGCTTTTTTTATATACTCTTGATAGCACTCCCGATTGCGATAATACAATAATACGGCTTGCAAATCTTGAAGGAATTCTTGGCCGATCAATTCCAGTAACGATTGGCTTTCCACAAATGTAATTTATAATTTTGATATTTATAGTTACCTATACGACCCCAAGGTCTCCAATTTGCTCCCGTAAATTCCGATAAATGGGTTATATTTTCGATCGGGACTCGGTTGATCTATTATATTGACCATGATATAAATGCTTCGCGTAATTATTAGATAAACATAAATACCGAAAATCATTTTTATTAAAAGGGTAATTGGTCGCAAAATTATTGGATTGTATCCGATCCGAAAGAAGAAAGAATAGGTTATTCGACCCGACACTTGAAATGACCACTCGCTCTATTATTCAGGTCTTAATCAATCAGCACTTAAACACAAGTGCTGCTTCATTAGGACCCACAGATCGCTCCGTGCTCATTTCATAGTTAGCAATTACCCTTTCTCCCCCATTTTTTAATTTCTTGAATGAGTCGGGTTTGTATTTTCCCGCGTGCGCGAAACTTTCTCCCCCATTTTTTAATTTCTTGAATTCTCTCTGATTGCCTAAATATATAAATCTTTAAATCAAGCTATAATGGGAGAATTAGTTTTGTTTATCCGGATTGAATCCGATCTGGTAATAAAACGCAATATTCGCAAGACTCGAGCAACCTCGCCCTCGTTTTCCGATCATTTATTCTCGCACTTAAACCCAAGTCCTCAAATAAACGATCAAAGGCCACTTCGGTTGCTTTTGCTGCAGCAGTAATTCTCTCCCTACTTTTTTTACGATTGAATTCCCAAACCTGCTTCGGAATATGTCTGTTCCAAAATTCGGAAAAGGCTTATTGAAATAGTTAATAATAATAAAAAAATTTGATTTTTCAGCAGTTTGGGTCTGTTTGGCCAAAATCTTGAAGCTAGTTCGGGTAGCCTTGTTGATATAACATTTATTTTACCCGTTGCTTTTATCAATAAGCATAATGACATTTGGATTTGCCGAAGCCGCCATACGAACGTTCCGGTTGCAATCATGAAGAAGACGCTTGAATTCATCGAAGATCGGTGCATTTGGATTGGAAGCAACCGACCTCCTCACTTTTGGATCCTTATCTCCGATTAATGCCCCATACCCTTTGAACGAGGGGGCGTAAGGATTCTTCGAAATCAACAAACGAACCTCCGAGCAAAGATTACACAAACAATCAAATAATGAAGGAAATTCCAAAATCAATTCAGAAGCCAAAACATTGTCTGCGCGATATTGCTTATCCGTGTTAGCGCGATATTGCTTATCCGTGTTAGCGTGATATTGCTTATCCGTGTTAGCGCGATATTGCTTATCCGTGTTAGCGCGATATTGCTTATCCGTGTTAGCGTGATATTGCTTATCCGTGTTAGCGCGATATTGCTTATCTGGGTCCGCGCTTTTAGATTTCAAATTACGATTATTCCTCGCTAACACGGAAATAAATTCAACCCGAGAATATATCAAAAAAATAAACTCTGGATGCAAAATCGAATTCGCATTAAGCGCAACCTCCGCTTTAACATTCGGATCGGAATCAAAAAATAAGCGCTTGAACTCTTTTAAAAAGGGAGCATTTGGATTCCGAGCTGCAATGACTCGGATCCTAACATCTTCATCCGCAAAAAGAAACGCATATTCTCGTAAAACAGGCGCATTCGGATTATTCGCGGCCTCCAACCGGATTCGCCTCGTCGGATGCGAAAACAAAGAAGTATAATTCGAAAGAAGAGGCGCATTCGGATTTGCCGCAGCCGCTAACAAGATGTCTTCATCATTTCTGTCGAGGAGAGTCCTAAATAATGAATTCCGAACAGAGACTGGATTCCTGATATTGGAATACAAAGATTTATCCTCGCTTTCGAATAACCACACATACTCGGTAAAAACATGCGCATTGCTATGAATGCCGCGCCGCACTTCCTCCGAAGGATCAAAGATCAGTTCAACATACTCTTTAAATAGAGATGCATTCGGATTAGCCGCCGCTGCTTTTCTAACGGAATTGGAGTCATCGGTGAACAATCGCACAAACTCCTTCAAATTAGGCGAATATGGATTGCTTGCGGCCAAAATCCGAATTTCCTCTATCGGATCGCTAAATAAATCACTATATTCTCGAAACATAGTCATATGGGGGCTTTTTACCAGAAATTCTCGCATTTCTTTACTGGAATCCATAAACACCTTGGCAAATTCCTTAAAAATCATCGCATTATGGTTCCCAGCCGCGGCAAGTCTCACCTTTACAGAGCTATCTTTAAATAACTTTTCGAACTCCTTAAAAATAGGCGCATTGGGATTGCTGGCCGCTGCAATTCTGATCGATTCGGAATTATGCGAGAAACACTCTTTGAATGTAGCATTATTGGGAGAATGAGGATCGCAGATTACCTCACAAAGAGGTCGCGAAGCAGACTCGATTAGCCAACCATATTCGGGATAGGTTTTAGAATTCGGATTCTGAGCTACCGCTTTTCGTATATTCGTCGATTCATTTAAAAATAACGTTTTATACTCTTTATGAATAGGTGCATTCGGATTCGACGCAACGTTATAGAGATTCCCCGTGAAGAATAATTTCGCGTATTCTTTATGGATAGGCGCATTTGGATTGATTTGTGCTGCTTGAACAATTTCGGAATAATCGCTGAAAAGTCGAGCATATTCTTTAAAATTCGGAGCCCTGATATTCATCGCAGCCTGATATCGAACGGGCCATGAATTATAACCTATCACTCTCTTATATGAATCAAATACAATCGCATTCGGATTGGCCGCCGCCGCTTCCGCCACTTGATAAATATAATGATCAAATAATTTCTCATACTCTTTAAAAACCGGTGCATTCGGATTCTTCGCCACAGAACACAGAATACTCCAATCATTTTGATTAAATAATTCTTGATACTCTTTATACACCACCGCATTCGGATTGGCAGCTAATAATTGTTTTGCATTCATATCATTTACAAAAAATAACTTCTTGAAATCTAAATAGCGCGGAAAAATAACACTCTTATATACCGAAGGATCAAAAAGAATTGTATTATAGAAATCACATAATTCAGGATTAGATGCAATATATGGAAGTGAATACACGCCATCTCTAATACGACTCAATTTACCTAATTTATCAATCGATTTATTTGACCCATCTGCGTCAGATACAATTAAAACATTCAAAGGCAAGATTTTAAGATATTTAAGATACTTTAACCCATTAACAATCCTTAAAATCACCGAATGAATCTTCTCTCTTATGGTTCCATTTTTAAATGTTAACCCTAAAAGCGTAATATTCCCAAAATCCGAATACCATGAAACCGACTCGAGAGTCTCATCCTCCAAATATTTTACTTGTTTATTCAAAAGTTTATCAAAAAAACTGGTCGGATTCGCAGATGTACCCCCTAATATGGCCTCAGCGATCGATTTAAGCCTACGATTTGAAATTATTTTGAGACTCACAATCAATATTGAATATAAAGAATTTATAAACTTATGCGTAGAATCACAAAAAATACAATGAAAAGGCTCAAACATCTCAAGGAACCCAAATTACCATCAAAAACAATTCGGCATTGCATATAAACCCCAATACTCATCACACAGAATTGAAACCGGATTTTCACACTCACGGTTTATGTTCATCGGACTTCATTTCTGAAGTAAAATCAGAATTACGTTCACTCTCCTTTTTTTTAGTCAACAATAGTGATTTGAGCAAATCCCTTTCCAATTCCTTTATTTCCGCCTAATTGGATTATATTATTCTTTTTCTTTAATTCATCAACAAATAATTTAAATTCGTTTTCTGAATCTTTTTGAACGAGAATTAATCCAAGGAATAAAGTATATGCCGGAACATACTCTTCATCCCATAATGCACCTGATTTTACGGTTCCGGTTGCTGGATCAATTTTGATGCGATGCCTAATTTCCATTCCGTATTTGACTGCATATTTCATCACTTCATCACTTACCGTACAATAATCATTATTGAATTTTTCATTCAATGGGGTTGGAACAAATTGTTTTTGAAATTCACGGATTTTTTCGAGTTCTTTTGACTTTATTTCAATATTAAACTTAAATTGATCGAAATATATCGAATCGTTGTCCTTTAATGTCGATTTATCTGATACGTACGCTTTATCATTATTCACGGGAAAGCTAATTGGGTTGAATTCTATCCTTGAATTTAATAGCGAGAGATGTCTCAAATTATATGCGCCCGAGATCCATCCGAACAATCCTTTTTTAGATTTGATCGGGAAACTGGCTAAAAAACCATCTGTTAATGAAATCTTCCCTTTATCCTCTGAATTTTCAGATCCGAACAGTATATTTTTAAGATTTTCGCGACTATCTAGCACGAATCGGAGCTGTCCCTTTAAAGAGCTTGAGGGGATTATAGGCAATTCGGAAAGTGAATCACGAACGAACGTGATATCTATCGGCGTATCGACCAAACTGCCGCCTGCAATAAGCATCGGCGTGATCGTGTAAATTCCATATACATATGATTTTGTATACATTTTCTTCACCATTTTTTTCGCAACATCCGCACCCGGTTTCAAACCGTTAAGGATGGAATTTTACTTTTCCTCAATTTCCTGACACCAGGCCTCCGTCCTGGCGTTTCAAACCGTTAAGGGTATAGCGGATGGCCCGATAAATTCAGAACTAATTGTATACTAGAAATCATCTTCCTTTTCTAATTTAAATTTGTTGTTTGTTGGTTTTCTGTTCGACCTTTTGATGGGTTTTCATCCAGTTTGCAAATTTCATTGCTTCATCAACTTTTTGGATCAAATCAAATCCAGAAAGTTGTCTTAGTGTGTTGATTTCGAATCCTTGGCTTTTGAATAAATTGTATATTTTTAAGTTTTTATGACAAAGATAAATCATTGTATTGAGTAATCCGTTGTAATGAATCATGGCGGGAGTCTTTTTCATGAATAATCTTTCCTCTTTTTCTAGTGTTTTAAATGCCTCAAGTGTTTTTTCATACATTTTTTTTATACAATTCTTCGGATCTAAAAAACCCCAAAAATTTAGTATGAACTCCACGCGTGTGGAGGTGTTCCGCGTTGAAGCTGAGCGCAAATTAATTTACGAGTATGTTTTCCACGGTTGTATGGCGTTCTGGTTCTGATTCGGTTTGAAATCATGATAAATAATCAAGATTTAAAAGGGCTCGTTGATTACTTTCGGCGATTAATAGGGCTGGATGGTGGATGAAAATAGCAAGAGACTTGGAATCGAAGATAAATGTGAAGTTAGAGCATTGGAAGGCGAAATTGTTAGATTTTTCAAGAAAGAATCCTCAAGTAAATTTCAAACCCGAAAGTAAGTCTGTTATTGAGGTGATCTATCCCGATGTTTATGAGGTTTTTAATAGGCTGTTTATATCAAATTTGTCGGTGTATTTTCCACCGGTTTATTGTTTTCAATCTGAGGGAAGTTTAGATGATGATTTGAATAATGGGGGTGGTGATAATGGGGGTTCAGAGAATCGATTGAGGAATGAGGCGCTTGAAAAGGAGCGCTTTAAGACAGCGCTGCATAAAAAGATGGGTAACCTAAAAAAAAGTGAGATTTTGTCCAAATATGATGATTTGGAGTTGGAGCGTCGGTTGAAAAACCGGTATCAGAAAACGCAATTGTGGATAGAAGAGCAAGGTATCAATTCGTTGCATTTATGTTTGGGGCTATTGAAGTGGAAAGAGAATGTGAAAGAATCTGCGGTGTTATATTCGCCGCTTTTATTTATTCCGCTAAAAATAGAGCCGAAGCGCAAGGAGCAGCCTTTTCGGTTATCGGTTGCGAGTATGGAGATTGTTGTAAACAAGGCGTTGTTGGAGAAATTGTGGGTCTCTCATGGTATCAGTTTGCCCAATCTTCCAGAGGAAATAGAGGATATGCAGCCAATAGAGGGTTATTTTGAGGCGCTTAGGAGTAAAATAGTGAATAAGTCGGGATGGGAGGTTCAATCGAGGTGTTTTATTGCGAATTTGGTTTTTGCGAAGATTTTGTTATATAAGGATTTGGAGGATAATCATGTTGCGATTTCTCGGCATCCGATCTTGCGTGTTATTTTTGGGGGATCGAAATATTTGAATGAGTTGCCGTCGATAAAGATTAGTGAAGATGAGTTGGGTGATAATTATTCTTCTGAAAATTATTATTGCATTTTAGATTCGGACTCAAGTCAATATGAGGCGATCCAATATGCGAAAAAGGGATGTTCTTTTGTGATCCAAGGGCCTCCCGGGACGGGCAAAAGTCAATGTATTGCGAATATGATTGCCGAATTTTTGGCGTTGAATAAGACGGTTTTATTTGTATCTCAAAAGAAAGCGGCGTTGGATGTGGTGAAGGCGCGGTTAGACAAGTGTTATATTGGCAAATTTTGTTTAGAGTTGCATTCAAATAAATTGAAGAAAGATGGATTTTTGAGAGAGATTCAGCAAATCATGGGGGTGCGGTTGCCAGATTGCGGATATCGGTTTGATTTTGATGAATTTAACGAGAAGAGACAAATGATTAATTCGTATATTTCGAATATTCATGCACGTCCACTGGATAAGAGTAGTGCTTCGATTTATGGTGTGATGGGAAAATTATTAGAGATGGCCAAGATTCCGTTAATCGATGGGATTTTTTTCTCCGGTTCAAAGTTGCATGATTCGCAGTTTATAAAATTAAAGAAGTTGTTCGAGGTTATAGATGGGTATACGGATTATATTGAAAATTGGGATAAGAATCCTTGGAATTCTACAAAACTAAAAGATTTTGAGGATGTATCGAGTGTTAAGTTGAGTGATATAGAGGGTTTGCTTGAAGAGTTTCTTCGTGTAATTTTAGGATTAAAGTCCGAAACCTTACAATTTTTATCAAAGCATGAGTCGGAGTCGAATTTTAAGACGATGTGGGATCGATATCGATATCTTGTGAATTATTGGTCCGGTTGTATGGGTATAATTTATGCTTGGCGTGAATTAAAGGGTGTTCGGAATAAAATGGGTGGATTTTTCTTTTTGAATGTTCCGATGCCGTTGGGTTCTTCTTTGCATAAGATTGAGGCGTATGATTTCGATGTCTTTGAAAAAGATTTGAAAACTTGTTCTGATGCAATTTCTGTCTTAATGGGGTCGTTAAGAGGCTTCGAGCAGAAATATTGTATTAAATCAATTAAGGACTGGGATGATGTTAATCGATGGAAAGGGTTTTTGGAGGTGTATAAGCCGGAGGCGTTTAATTTAAATCTCAGTGAGATGATAGATGCCTTCAGTTCAAGATTTGTGGGTTTCGGTCGATTTTTTAAGTTGCAATATTATCGCTATAAAATTCTTCTTAGAAAAGTGTTTAGGACCAAATCTATTGATAAAAAATGCAAAGAAATTGATCATTTGAGGTGTATTAAAGATTTTCGGGATCGCAATTTCTGTTCGTTAGTGAATGTGGATGGGGATTTTCAGATTTCTTTTTCTTCGCACCTCGATTTGTTTAAATCGGTTGAAAATCAAAAGAGAGTGTTTGAATTTTTGAGTGACCTTACGCCACTGGAGCAAATAATGAAAAGCGAGGAATGGGATACACATAAGGCATTTTACGATGAATGGAAAAATAATTTGTCTTCATTACATAATTATCTCGAGATATTAAAAATATTTAATGAATTAAAAAAGAAAGAGTTAAGTGCGTTTATTGAAAAGATCATAAACAAATCGTTCAAAGGTGTTTCATATTCAGAACTTTTCGAAAAAGCGTATTACAGCAATGTTCTGAGAGAGTTATTAAATAATTATCCTTATATTCAAAATTTTAATAAAAATCGACATGAAGCACTTATAAGTAAATTTTCAGACTCTGATCGTAAATTATCTTCTGTTAATATTCACCGGGTCTGCGAAAATATAATCAAAAATCGGCCTTGCTTTGATGGGCTGTTAAATCAAATTGAATCTTCCGAAGTAATGATTCTTAAAAAGGAGTTTTTAAAAAAACGAAATATTAAGCCGATAAGGGAAATTCTTGCTAAGGCCAAAAATTTCATAACCGGAGTGGCGCCATGTTTTATGATGAGTCCTTTATCCGTGGTAAATTATTTGCCTTTAGAACATTTTGATAAATTTTTTGATGTGGTGATCTTCGACGAAGCGTCTCAGATCAACCCAGAGGATGCGATAAGTACTATTCTGCGGGGCAAGCAGATAATCGTGGTGGGAGATAATAAGCAATTGCCACCAACGTCTTTCTTTTCGAAAGAGATGGAGGAGGATAATGAGGAAGAGGAAGAAACTTTAGAAAGTATCCTTGACGAATGTTTGGGATCTGGGCTTCCCCAAAAAAAACTGATATGGCATTATCGATCCCGAAGGGAATCGTTGATTGCATTTTCGAATCAGCACTTTTACAATAATGAATTGTATACCTTCCCGGATGCGTTAAATCCAAATGAGCGAGATAAGGGCAATTCTATCGCGCACCTTCCGGGGTTGGAATTCGTGTATGTTCAGGATGGGCTGTATGAGAATCGGAAAAACAAAGTTGAGGCAAGAAAAGTTGTAGAATCTATTGTTGAACATTATAAAAATTATCCAAATTATTCTTTAGGTGTTGTTGCATTTTCAAGCACGCAGCAAGAGGCAATTATTTCCGAATTGGAAAGAATTAAAAAAATCCATCCCGAAGTTGAAAATCTGATTCCTGTAGATGCGCAAGAGGAATTATTTATTAAAAATCTGGAAACTGTACAAGGGGATGAGCGGGATTTCATTTTTTTCAGTATTGGGTATGGACGCAATAATGAAGGTAAAATGCTGTTAAATTTTGGGCCCTTGAATCAAAAGAATGGGGGCAGACGATTAAACGTAGCGATCACGCGGGCCAGATATCACAATAAAATCTTTTGTTCATTTATCCCTTCTCAGATTGATTTAAGCAATTCTAAAAGCGAGGGGTTGCGACTTCTATTCAAGTATTTAGAATTTGCGAGGACCGGAAAACTTATACAATATACTCAAACAAATGGAAAAGAGTTGCAAGCTTTTGATAGTTATTTTGAAGAGGATGTATACAATGAGTTAATAGCAGCGGGGTATCGCGTAGATAATCAAGTCGGGTGTTCTGGGTATCGAATAGATTTAGCCGTGATAAATCCGAGCAACCCATATGAATATATTTTGGGTATCGAATGCGATGGGAAATCTTACCATTCTTTAAAAACCGCAAGGGATAGAGATCGATTAAGGCATGAAATACTTGAAAGATTAGGGTGGAAAATTTACCATATTTGGTCTCCCGAATGGTTTAAAGATAAAAAGAAAGTTCTTGAGGAGATTCAAAATTTGATTGAAGCGCGACTAACAAAAAAAACCGAAACAGATAAAAAGGATTCTTTGACGATAAAACCCAAAGATCCGCCGGAGATTGTCCCTTTGATTCAAGAACTTTTGGACCTTATCGATTTTACAAATAATGATGATTGTGGGGACAAAAAAAATAAGGAAGATTTCCGGAAAAAATTCCTCTCCCTCCCTTGTGTAAAAACGTATAAAAAAGCGAAAATCCCCTTAAGAAAAGTCTCGCAAGAGATGCTACAAAAAGAATTCTATTCTTCAGAGAACAGAAGGCTCGTAAATATCATTGAAATGATTATAAATAATGAAGGCCCTATTCATGAGGAGCTCCTTATCAAAAGGCTTCTCGAGATTTATAATTTTAAGAAAAGCGGAAAACAAATTCTGAGTATTATAAAAAATGCTTTATATTATTTTAGAGACAAGCTGAATAATGGTTTTTATGTTCCGGATAATGTTCAAGAGGATCTGATCAGAATCGATCGAGATGGGCAAGATGATCGCAATTTATTTCAAATTTCCGATATGGAAATTAAAAACGTGTTTAAAATCCTGATTAACGAAGCTATGAGTCTCAATAAACGAGATTTATACAAAAATACGATTAATTTATTTAATTTGAGGTGCACAAAAGAAAAATATACCGAACGGCTCGATCCTCTCTTGATGGATTTGGTAAATTCCAACTTTTGTCGAATAGTAAATGACAGGATCGAATTAATTAAATAGAGATCCGCCTTATAGAAATTTTTTATGGCGTAATTTAGCAGCGTTCGGCGCATAGTGTGGGGATTCCTTCGGGAGTTGATTGCTTTTCTTGATGGTGCGTATGGATTTGTTTGCTTTGGCGGTTGTTCTACCTTGTTTGTTGATGGTGTATTGATGGTGTGCTGATGGTAAACATAAAAAACCGCAAAAAAAGTTTCCGTGAACGGAATAATCCACGTTCCGTATATGCGGTGTATCTTCTGCAAGAATGCTCCGTTCTCCCTACGATTTACCCGGGGGTTTTGAATATTATAATTGATTAGTCGGGTTCATTTTTTTCGTGCGATAATTTGTAGATGGCCCGCTTGTCCCAGACAGAACGGTTTTTGCGCCAATTCTTTTTCAATGGTGAAGATCGTTTCGTAATTCGGTATTATTTTTTGTTTTCGATCTCGCTTGGAGATGCTTGCGGTGAGGATCGGTTTTCCTATGATTTTTTCTATGGTGAATCCTTGATTCATAAATAATAAGGCCAATTCATCCGGGAAGTAGCATTTTATTTCGTGTGATTTGAAAAATCTGGTGATTCCCGTGCGAAAGACTTCTTCAATCCGTTCCGGATGATTGTAATTGAGTTCGTTAATCATATACGTGAGTTTATTATCTACGGATGCGATGCAGATTCCGTTGGGCTTGCATACTCGGTATAATTCGGCGACGGCAATTTCGTCATCGAGTGCATAGGAGATGACATCTCCGAGTGCCAAGACCAATTCAAACGAGTTATCGTCGTATTCGTGCATGTCCCGGATGTCTAATTCTTTGATAATGATTTTAGAATTGAAGGTTTGTGTTTTGGCTTTTTGTTCTGCGATTTTGAGCATCTCGATTGCGATGTCCGCGCAGATGACGGTGTAGCCCATGGCTGCGATCTTCAGGGCCCATTTTCCGGTGCCGCCGCCGATGTCCATGATGGGTGTGTTTTTATTTTCTGGGAGGTAGGGTTCCACGAAAGCCCATGTGAGGTCGTCGTAGAGTTTTGTGTCATAGTAGGGGTCGGAGTCGTATTTGGGTGCGTATGCGTTGTAGTATTGTTTTACCGCATTGAGGGGTCGGAGTTTTTTTTTGATGTTCACGCGGGAGAAAATGGTGGGGTTTTATATATAATTTCATAATAAATTGCGCATATATGCAAAAAAAAGTCTGAAAAAAAAATTCCGTTCATGGGATTATCCACGTTAGTGTTTTATTGTAAACATAAAAAATTAAATCTTAAAAAACGAATCGGTGGACCGCATTATCCACGTTCTGATTTCAGCGCGGATATTCTTTGGGAATGCCCCATGGTCCCTTGGATTTTTCTTTCCTTTTTTTATGTTTATATGGCTTTTCATATTAAATTACGCACTTTCTTTATAAATGGATTGTGTAAATTCTTATGAAATTCCATATAATACTATAAGGATATACATGCAAAAAAAAGGCTGAAAAAAAGACTGCGTGAACCGTATTATCCACGTTCAGAATATGCTGTGGATATTCGTTGGGAATGTCCCTTTCCCTTATTTTTTTTTTCGATTTTTTTTAATGTTTATATAATTCGTTTTGGGATGAATGCGGAGGGCTTAAAGGCCCTTTTTTATTGAGATGATTGATTTGCACGGTTGGTTGTTATGAGTTATTCGGGTGCGTTTCTCTCAAGATTTCTCCTTGTATTCGCATGTTTGTGAACCAGTAAATGTAATCTTGATTTTCTTTATTCTTTCCGAGATAGTAGCATGGTACGGCGTATTTATTTGCATATTCAAGCATCTTGAACGACAACATTTTGGTGAGCGGAGTCAGATCCAAGATTACGTTTGCGTTTTTCATTTCTTCTGCGATAATGGTTTCTAATTGGTGAAATACGGGCGAATCGAGATATTGATACGCTTCATACGGAAACTCGAATGTTTTATCCGGATTCAATAATTTTTTTTCTGCGGTGATTTTTTCCCGTTCTCTCTTCGACTCGGGTGTTGTGAAACACACGATGCGGTCAATAATATAGTATTTTTTGAGTGCATTTACGGAAAAATCGGGCATCTGTTCTTTGAAGATCTTTCCGTATCCCGTGATGAGTGTGAATTTGTTTATATTTAAACCGAGGATTTCCCGAATCTGCTGTATGGCAAGCGGATTCAGGGTGATTTCGTTTTTCTTAGCGTTTCCGATTTGGCTAATGGTTTTTTTAATAATTAAATTTTTGAATTCCAGCGGTTCGAGGTGGTGGAGGAGTGCCGGGGGCGAGATTCCGAGTATTTTTGCGAGTTCTTGCTGTATTATTGGGCCATTTTGAAGGATCTGCAAGATTTTGAATTGATTTTTGGTGATTTGTTTTTGAGGCGTCATGGGTTTTATGTTTCACCGGAATATAAAAGAAATTTGATATATTTAAGGTTAATTCAAATGAGTTAACGGCCATTAAATAACCGCCGTTAGACGAATATTTATAATGGAAAAATTATTCGATTTTATTGATTCTTATGAAGAAAAATGATTTGAACGAAAAAGTCAAGGAATTGGGGGCCCGTGTTGACATTGAAGGTTCCGGGGACCGCAAGCATCATGGAGATCTGACGGCTTATGGAGTCGGAAATATAGCGATTCGATCGATTCCTGAGTCAATCAATCTGCATATCACGACTCGCTGTAATTATCGCTGCAAATTTTGCTTTGCAAAGTATTCCGAAATGAAGCGGGAATTGGGGTTAAGCGAATGGAAATTGATTATCGATGATTTGGTTCGATGCGGGTGTAAAAAGCTTAATTTCGCCGGCGGCGAGCCAACCCTTGTCTCGTTTCTTCCGGAATTGATTATATACGCTAAAAGCCACAACTTATACGTTTCGATTATCTCGAACGGAACCTGCATCACCGGGGAATTCCTTAAAAAGTGCGGAGATGCTATTGATATGATAGGAATCAGCGTGGATTCGCAATATGCCAATATCGAAGCACAGTTGGGAAGAGATTTGGTTTCAAACGGCAGCAATCATCCGGATTTAATTCTGAAAGTGGCGCGTTTAATCCACAACCACGGAATTCGTTTGAAAATTAATACTATCGTCACTCCGTTGAACCAAAATGAGGATATGCGTCAATTCATTAGGGGGTTAAATCCATGGCGTTGGAAAATCTTTCAAGTCCATTGGCTCAAAGGTATTAATGATTCTTTTTTCGAAGAATTTGGACCTATGTCGGATGCGGCTTTCAACGCGTTTATTGAGAGACATATGGACCTTAATCCGGTTGCGGAATCGAGCGAAACGATCAAAGAATCGTATTGCATGGTGACTCCGGATGGCCGTTTTTATCAGGACACCGAAAATTACCATCATTATAGCCGGTACATTTTAGAGGTTGGCGCTGACAGGGCAATTCGTGATATACATTTCGATACCAA